>JALZMP010000058.1 GCA_030858145.1 Pseudomonadota bacterium | reverse complement strand
CGCAAGGGGCGTTTCGCGTGTGTGGCGGAGAGGGAGGACATGTTGAGAATCCTGGTTCGACAAATTCGTCTGGAACGAATTTGGTGAGCCGCGGGCTGGCCCCGCAGGCGCGTAGCGCCGGAGGGCTGAGGTCCATGGATGGACCGAACAATCCCTCCCTTGGCAACGGACACCCCCGGCCGAGCTGCTGCATCCCTTCGCGGCACCGCGCCGTATGCTCAAGACAGCCCCGCCTTCCTTGGCCATTTGCCCTATCCTTCCCGCACCTACGTGCCAAGTGCATGCCCTTGACCTGTCAACTCTGCGCATTGCGTTGTCCCATCCAGGCCTCTGTGGAGCAACGCCCGGTCCGCGCATGATCGAATTCGGCCACCTCACCCATGTCGGATTGCGGCGCGAGCTGAACGAAGACACCTATTACGGCGACAGCGAGCTCGGCCTCTGGCTGGTGGCCGACGGCATGGGCGGCCACGAGTACGGCGAGGTCGCCAGCGCCCTGGCGCGCGAGACGATCGTGCGTGAGACCCGGCAGGGCACGTCGCTGGCGCAGGCGATCCGGATCGCCGATGAGGAGATCATCCGCGCGTCGCGCAGGCGCCAGGATGCGCTGCCGATGGGCACGACCGTGGTCGCGGCGAGAATCGACGGCAATCGGTTCGAGGTCGCCTGGGTCGGGGACAGCCGGGTCTACCTGTGGCGCGACGGCAAGCTGGCGCAGCTCTCGCAGGACCACAGCTACGTGCAGGATCTGATCAGCCAGGGCGCGATCAGCATCGACCAGGCGCGCAGCCACCCACACCGCAACGTGGTCACCCAGGCGTTGGGCGTCACCGATCCGCAGAGCCTGAATGTCGAGACCATGTCCGGGGAGCTGACCCCGGGCATGCAGCTGCTGCTGTGCAGCGACGGCCTCACCGAGGAAGTCGACGACGGCGGCATCGCGCAGGTACTGGCGCATACCGAATGCAGCGCGCAGGAATGCGTCGACGGCCTGGTCGCCGCGGCACTGGACGGCGGTGGCTCTGACAACGTCACCGTGGTGCTGGTCCGCCGGCACTAGCAGGTTGTTGAAAAACGCACCTCCTGTACGTTTCTCAAGTCACTGTTTTTCAACAGCCCGCTGGCAGGCCTTCTGACCCGCCGCATACCAGCGGCTCTCTCTTCGGCACTTCAGGCGACGCCTTCCTCCAGGTCCCACAGGCAGCGGCCCGCCCTCGCGCGGATGGCGGCCAGGCGGGCGCTGTGCAGGCTGCGGTCCTCGGCTGCGACGACGAGGCGGGGCCGCGGGGCGGCCTCAGCCAGCGCGCCGACCGAGACCGCGGCTGCGGTCTCCGGCTGCGACAGACTGGCGACCAGGCCCAGCTCGCTCTGCCCGGCGGTGAGTGCCAGGTAGGCTTCTGCGAGCAGCTGCGCGTCGAGCAGTGCACCGTGGAGCTGACGATGGGAGTTGTCGATCCCCAGCCGCCGGCACAGCGCGTCGAGCGAATTGCGCTGGCCGGGATACCGCTGCCGCGCCAGCTCCAGCGAGTCCAGCACCTGGGCCCGCTCGCGCATGGGTGCGTACGCGCGGTCCAGCAGCGACAGTTCGTGGTCAAGGAAGCCGACGTCGAAGGCGGCGTTGTGGATCACCAGCTCGGCGCCGTCGATGAACTCCAGGAAGGCGTCGACCACCTCGCCGAAGCACGGCTTGTCGGCCAGGAACTCCTGGGTCAGTCCGGTGACTTCCTGCGCACCAGGCTCGAACTCGCGGCCCGGATTGAGGTAGCGCTGGAAGGTGCGCCCGGTCGGCCTGCGTTCGAGCAGCTCGACGCAGCCGATTTCGACCACGCGGTTGCCCTTCTTCCATTCCAGGCCGGTGGTTTCGGTGTCTAGGACGATCTGGCGCATTCCACCCCTTGCCTTGGCTTGAAGCGCAGCGCCTGGTCGCGTGCCAGGACATCGACACGCTCGTTGTCGGGATCACCCGAATGGCCCTTCACCCAGCGCCAGTCGATGTCGTGGCGCAGGGTGGCCGCCTGCAGGCGTTCCCACAGGTCGCGGTTCTTGACCGCAGCGCCGCCGGCGGTCTTCCAGTGGCGGCGCAGCCAGTTGGGCAGCCACTCGGTGATCCCCTGGCACACGTACTGCGAATCGGTGTGCAGCACCACCTGGCAGCCCTGGGTGAGCGCTTCCAGCGCCATGATCGCCGCCATCAGTTCCATGCGGTTGTTGGTGGTCTGCGCCTCGCCGCCGGCCAGTTCGCGCTCGCGGGGGCCCATGCGCAGCAGCGCGGCCCAGCCGCCGGGGCCGGGATTGCCGAGGCAGGCGCCGTCGGTGTGGATCTCGACGCGCCTGGACAGCGTCATCCCGCCGTCGCTCCCGGCGCCAGCCGCAGGGC
>JALZMP010000048.1 GCA_030858145.1 Pseudomonadota bacterium | reverse complement strand
CTCCTGCAGCAGGGCCGGATCGTCGGACACGATCTCCATCGCACGGTCCAGCGCCACGGCGGCACCGGCGTAATCCCGCCGCGCCTCGCGCCGTTGCGCCTCCTCGCGCAGGTCTTCGACCATCGGGTCGCGCAGCGGCTGCACCGCCAGCTCACCCCGGCCATCGCCGGCGACCGCACGGATCGCAGCCACCTGCTGCTGCGGCGTCGCCGTGGTCAGCGGCCCCGGGGTGGGGACCACGTCCGCAGGCGTGGCGCAGGCGGCGAGCCAGCACAGTGCACTCAGCACGAGGCAGCGCAGGCACAGGGCCATCGTCATCGATAGGGCTCCGGCGGGGGAGGCGGCGGTGGGGGAGGAAGCTGGTGCGCCGGGTCGCGCGGCGCCTGGCGGTCGCCCGAGCCGAACCACTCGCGCCATCCGCCGCCCCTGTCAGAGTCCTGCGGCTGGGCATAGGGGTCCGAGCTGGCATAGGGGTCAGCCGGCTGCGCGTAGTAGCACGGCTGGTAGGGCGGCGCGAAGCCGGCGACGAAGGCGAAGCGGGTCGCCCCGGGGCAGCCGGCATCGGTGCTGTGACCCTGCGCCACCCACTGCCAGTCCAGGCCCTGTTCGCCGACGTTCAGCGGCGCACTTGGCAGCCGCGAGAACAGCGCCGACCAGATCCGCATCGCGCCGGTCGCCCCGAACAGGCCGGTGGTTTCGTTCTGGTCGTTGCCGACCCAGATTACGGCGAGGTGGTCGCCGGTCCAGCCCGCGAACCAGCTGTCGCGGCCGTCGTTGCTGGTGCCGGTCTTGCCGGCGGCGTTGAGCCGGCCTAGACCGTCATTGAGCAATTGCCGCGCTGTCCCGGCGGTGACGGTGTACTGCAGGGCCGTGGTGATCAGGCGGGCTGCGGTGCGGTCGCCGTCGTCGGGTTTCGGCGGTGCTTTGTCGTAGCGCTTGAGCACGCGGCCGTCGGTGTCGAGCACGCCGCGCACTGCGTACAGCGGCTGGATCTCGCCATCGGAAGCCAGGAACTGGTACAGCTGCGCCATCGCGTAGGGGCTCTGGTCGACGGAGCCCAGGATCAGCGCCGGGTTCGGTGTCGCCGCGATGCCGGCCAGCTGCTGCAGCAGTTGCGCCAGCCGTTCCGGACGCACCGCCATGCCCAACCGCACCGTGGCCTGGTTGTAGGAGCGCGCGAGGGCGTCGAGCAGTCGCACGCTGCCGTGGCTGCGGCCGTCGGAATTACCCGGCGTCCAGTGCCGGCCGTTGCCGAGGGTGACCGTGACCGGGCTGTCGTCGACCCAGCTCGCTAGCGAATAGCGCTCCGGTGTCGCCAGCGCGAGCAGGTAGACGAAAGGCTTGAGCAGCGAGCCGACCGGGCGCTGCGCCTCGACCGCGCGATTGAAGCCGGGCATGGCGACGTCGCGGCCACCGACCACGGCCACCACCTCGCCGTTGCGCACGTCGGTCACCACCAGCCCGGCCTGCAGCGGCGGACGGCCCTTGCCTTCCAGCGCCTTGAGCGTGCGCGTCACGGCGCCCTCGGCCTGGGCCTGGGCGGCGGGCGACATCGCGGTCATCACGCTCAAGCCTGCTCCCTGCAGCGCGTCGGCGGGATAATCACGCGCCAGCTGCCGGCGGACCAGGTCGACATAGGCCGGGAAGCGGTTGGCAGAGGTGCTGCCGGGCGAATCGGTGATGCCCAGCGGCGCCTTGACCGCACGCTCGTGTTCCTTGCGGTCGATCAGCCCGGTCTCGAGCATCTGTCCCAGGACCAGGTCGCGACGCGCCTTGGCGCGCTCGGGCTGCCGGCGCGGATCGTAATGCGAGGGGCCGCGGATGATGCCGACCAGCAGCGCGACCTGCTCGGTGGCGAGGTCGTCGAGGCCACGCCCGAACCAGAACTCCGAGCCGGCGGCGACGCCGTGGATCGCCTGCGCGCCGCGCTGGCCGAGATAGACCTGATTGAGGTAGGCCTCGAGGATCACGCCCTTGTCGTAGCGCGCCTCGATCAGCATCGCGTAGAGGATCTCGTTGAACTTGCGGGTCAAGGTCTGCTCGCGGCCGATGCCGAGCAGGCCCGAACGCGCCAGCTGTTGGGTCAGCGTGCTGGCGCCCTGCCGGGTCTCGCCGGCCTTCACGTTGACGAAGGCCGCGCGCAGCATGCCGCCGAGGTCGATGCCGCGGTGATTGGCGAAATCGCGGTCCTCGACCGCCTGCAACGCGTCGGTCAGCAGCCGCGGCACCTCCTCCACGCGCACCAGCCGCCGCTCTTCCTGCTTCTGGCCATGCAGGGTGGCGATGCGCGCCGGATCCAGCCGGGCCGAGGTCAGCTGGCGTTTGCCGCCCGGGTCGCTGACGCCAGCCACGCGGCTGCCGCTGAGGCGGACTGCGATCCGACCGGGCGCGACCACGCCGTCGACGTCCTGGAAGCCGCGGCTGGCAATCACCCATCGGCCGCCGTCCTGGACGAAGGTTCCAGGCCGCAGGCCATCTCCTTCGCGGTAGGCGGCCGCGGCCAGTTCCGTCTTCAGGGTCTGCGCATCCAGCGCCAGGCCGGGCGCCAACTGCAGCGGACGCGCGTAGACCCGCGTGGGGACCTGCCAGCGCAGCTGGCCGAAGCGTTCGCCGACCTGGTGGTTGAGATAGAGCGTATACGGCACCAGGAACCCGAGCCCGAGCCCGACCACGGCCAGACCCCAGGTCAGCAGTCGCCGCCGCCAGTCGGGCGCGGGGCCGTCAGCGTCCTCGTAGTCGTCTTCGTCGTAATCGATGCGGGCCATGGACCTCTGGACGCCCTTGGGGCCAGGTGGATGCCCGGTGCGGGCGTTCGGGGATGCGACAATAAGCGCTCATGCGGAGTCTAACGTAGCGATCTCTCGCCGAACCCTGCCGCAAGTCCCCTAGTCAGCAAGAGTTCCGCGAACCATGGCGTTTTCCCTCGCCGATGCGCGCTTCCTGCTTGATCGCGCCGGTGGCCTCGTCCGCCGCGGCCTGATCAGCCTGCGCACCCGCGGCTGGCGTGGCAGCTGGCAGCGCGCCAAGGCGCAGTTCCGGCGCGCGCGCGTGGTCCGCGGCACCGCGCTATACGCACCGCCGGCGACGCCATTCGCGCCATTCGCGTTGCCAGCCAGCGAACATCCGCGCGCCAGCATCGTCATCCCGGTCTTCGACCAGTTCACGCACACCCTGGCCTGCCTGCGCGCGATCGCCGTGCATCCGCCGCGGACGCCGTTCGAGGTCATCGTGGTCGACGACGGCTCCTCGGATCGCACCGTGTCGGCACTGCCCCAGATCGCCGGCCTGCGCTACCACCGGCGCGCCGCCAACGGCGGCTTCATCGCGGCCTGCAACGACGGTGCCACCTTGGCGCGCGGCGAGTTCCTGATCTTCCTCAACAACGACACCGTGCCGCAGCCCGGATGGCTGGATGCCCTGCTGGACACCTTCGAGGCGCATCCCGATGCCGGCCTGGTCGGTGCCCAGCTGCTCTACCCCGACGGCCGGCTGCAGGAAGCCGGCGGCGTGGTGTTCGCCGACGGCAGCGCCTGGAACTATGGCCGCTTCGACTCGCCGGACGACCCCCGGTTCGGCTACCTGCGAGACGCCGACTACGTCAGCGGCGCGGCGCTGGCGATACCGCGCGCGTTGTTCGAAGCGGTGGAAGCATTCGATCCCCGCTACACGCCGGCCTACTACGAGGATACCGACCTCGCGTTCGCGGTACGCGCGGCCGGCCGTCGCGTGCTCTATCAGCCGGCCGCGCGCGTGGTGCACGACGAGGGCGCGACCTCGGGCACCGATCCCGGCAGCGGCGCCAAGGCGCAGCAGGCGCGGAACCTGACCGTGTTCGCCGCGCACCGTCGCGGTGCATTGATAGCGCACCTGCCTGCCGGGACGATCCCGGCGCCCGCCTGCCTGCATCACCGCCAACGCCAGGTACTGGTCATCGATGCGCTGACACCGTGTCCGGACCGTGACTCGGGTTCGCTGCGCCTGGTCAACCTGATGCGCGTGCTGAGGGCCGAAGGCGCGCACGTGGTGTTCCTGCCAGCCAATCGCGAACATGCCGGCCGCTATACCCACGACCTACAGCGGATCGGCGTCGAAGCCTGGTATGCCCCGTCCGCCCGCCGTGCGCCGGCGTGGCTCGCCGAGCATGGGGCGCGCTTCGATGCCGTGCTGGTCTGCCGGCACTACGTCGCCCGCGAGTTCCTGCCGCTGCTGCGCCGGCATGCTCCGCAAGCGAAAATCCTGTTCGATAGCATCGACCTGCACTACCTGCGCGAAGCGCGCGCCGCGGAGGTCGACGGCGACCCGGGCTTGGCGCGCCAGGCCGCCGCGACCCGCAAGCGCGAACTCGACGTCATCGCGCGCAGCGACATGACCCTCGTGGTCAGCGAGGCCGAGCGCGAGCTGTTGGGCCAGGACGCGCCGCAGGCCCGTGTCGAGGTGCTCTCCAACCTGCACGAGATCGCCGGCCCCGGGTTGTCGTTCGACCAGCGCCGGGATCTGGTCTTCGTCGGCGGGTTCCGCCATCCGCCGAACGTCGACGCCGTGCGCTGGTTCGTGGCAGAGGTGTTTCCCAGGATCCGGCAGCACCTGCCGAGCGTCGTCTTCCATTGCATCGGCGGCGATGTGCCGAACGCCATCCAGGCACTCGCGCACGCGGAAGGCGTCGTCGTCCATGGTCACGTTGCCGACATCACGCCCTACATGGACGGCTGCAGGATCGCGCTCGCGCCCCTGCGCTACGGTGCCGGGGTCAAGGGCAAGATCAACCTGAGCATGGCGCATGGCCAGCCGGTCGTGGCCACCACTTGCGGTATCGAAGGCATGCACCTGGTCGACGGGCGTGATGTGCTGGTGGCCGATGATGCCGGTGCGTTCGCCGACGCCGCGGTGCGGCTTTACGGTGACGAAGGCCTGTGGCACAGACTCAGCGTGAATGGTCTCGACAATGTCTCCACCCATTTCTCCATGGACGCGGCCCGGGACGTTGTGCGACGCCTGTTTTTTGGCTGAAGCTGCCGCCGGCTACTGCGCCGGTACCCCGGCAGTACGCAGGCGTTCGGCGAGGACCGGGATGCCGGGCAGGGACGGGTCGCTGCCACGTGCGGCCGCCAGCGCGGCAGCGGCCGTTTGCAGTTCCCCTGCCGCGAGCCGCTCGTCGCCCACCGCCAGCCAGCGCTGGGCCAGGCGTCGTCGTGCGTCGCGCAGGGCGGCATCGTCGTCGGACAGCACGCCGCGCGCGTCGAGACAGGCGCCCGCGCGGGCCAGGTTGTTGCCTCGCAGTTCGCGCTCGAAGCACGCGTCTGCTGCCGGCAGCAGA
>JALZMP010000080.1 GCA_030858145.1 Pseudomonadota bacterium | reverse complement strand
GTAGGAGCGACGTGAGTCGCGAGTTTTCCAATCGAGTGAAGATCTCGCGACTCACGTCGCTCCTACACGAGACTGCCTACAGCGCCGACGTCCCCCCGCTTTCAGTAGCGAGGCTGTTTAGAGTCCGGGGTTCGGGTATCCGATCTCGGTCATCCGCTTCGCATAGGCGGCCGGCGTCAGCCCGCCGAGCACTTTCTTGGGTCGCTCCTCGTTGTATTCCCGCCGCCAGGTTTCAATCACCGTGCGGGCGTGCAGCACATTGGGGAACCAGTGCTCGTTGAGGCACTCATCTCGCAGCCGGCCGTTGAAGCTTTCGATGTATGCATTCTGGTTCGGCTTGCCGGGCTCGATCAGCCGCAGGGCTACGCCGCGCTGGTGTGCCCACTTCACCATGTCTTTGCCGCAGAACTCTTTGCCATTGTCCGATCGGATGACCTCGGGCAGGCCCCGGCTCAGCGCGAGGCGGTCCAGGACGCGCGACACGCCGATACCCGAGATCGCCCGCTCGACCTCGATGGCCACGGCCTCGTGGGTCGCGTCGTCGACGATCGTCAGACACTTGAGCACCCGGCCCTCGGCGGTACGGTCGAACACAAAGTCCATCGACCACACCTGGTTGGCGGCGGTCGGACGGAGCAGCGGTTGGCGTTCGCCAATCGGCACTTTCTTGCGCTTGCGCCTTCGCACCTGCAGCCTTGCTTCCTGGTAAAGCCTTTCCACGCGCTTGTAGTTCACCAGTCGCCCTGCCTGCCTGAGCTTGAGGTAGATCATCCCGACGCCGTAGCGCTTGTGCCGGTCGGCCAGCGCCTGGATCTGCTCGCGCAGCTCGACGTTGCGATCCGGGCGCGGCGCGTAGCGATAGGCGCTGGCGCTCATCTGCGCCACCGCCAGCGACCTCCGCTCGCTCACACCCCGCTCGACCATCTGCCGCACCAGCGCTCTGCGCGCCGGTGCGGTCACCACTTTTTTCGAAGGGCATCCTTGATGACGTCGTTCTCGAACATCTGCTCGGCCAGGAGCTTCTTCAACCGGGTGTTCTCCGCCTCCAGCTCCTTGAGCCGCTTGGCGTCCGATACGCTCATGCCACCGAACTTGCTGCGCCACAGGTAGTACGAGGCTTCGCTGAAGCCGTGCCGCCGACACAGGTCCTTCACCGCCAGCCCGGCTTCCGCTTCGCGCAGGAAGCCGATGATCTGTTCTTCGGAAAAACGCTTCTTCACGTCCAATCTCCTTGGTCTGGGGGATTGGACTCCAAATCGACCTGCTACTCAAAACCGGGGGGACGTCGGCGCCTGCACGGCAGGTAGAATCCGCGCCATGCAGATCGGCCCTTACCGCATCGATCCCCCGGTGATCCTCGCCCCGATGGCGGGGGTCACCGACAAGCCGTTCCGACAGCTTTGCAAGCGGCTCGGCGCCGGGATGGCGATGTCGGAGATGACCACCAGCGACCCGCGGTTCTGGAGCACGGAAAAGTCGCTGCGGCGCATGGATCATGCCGGCGAGCCCGACCCGATCGGCGTGCAGATCGCCGGCACCGACCCCGCGGTCATGGCCGACGCCGCGCGTTACAACGTCGACCACGGCGCGCAGATCATCGACATCAACATGGGCTGCCCGGCGAAGAAAGTCTGCAAGGTCTGGGCGGGCTCCGCGCTGATGCAGGACGAGGCGTTGGTGGCACGCATCCTGTCGGCCGTGGTGGCCGCGGTCGATGTCCCAGTGACCTTGAAGATCCGCACCGGCTGGGACGCTACGCACCGCAACGCCCCGGCCATCGCCCGCATCGCCGAGGACGCCGGCATCGCAGCCCTCGCCGTGCACGGCCGCACCCGCGACCAGCAGTACACCGGCAGCGCCGAGTACGACACCATCGCCCGGATCAAGTCGCAGCTGTCGATCCCGGTGATCGCCAACGGCGACATCGATTCGCCGCAGCGTGCCGCTTTCGTCCTGCGACACACCGGCGCTGATGCGGTGATGGTCGGCCGGGCCGCGCAGGGACGCCCGTGGATCTTCCGCGAGATCGCGCATTTCCTCACCACCGGCGAACGCCTTCCACCGCCGTCGCTGGACGAGGTGCGCGATGTGCTGCTCGGCCACCTCCAGGACCTGCACGCCTTCTACGGCGAACTTTCCGGCGTGCGCATCGCCCGCAAGCACCTGGGCTGGTATGCCAAGGGCCATCCGGACAATGCCGGCTTCCGCGCCGTGGTCAATCGCGCCGAGAGCGCACGCGCGCAGATCGACCTGACCCGTAACTACTTCGCTGCGCTGGCGGCAGGCGTCGCACCGGAATTGCCGATCGCGGCTTGACGCCGCAGCACGCGTCGCGATCTCGCGGTTACGCCAACCATTCATCGACCCCCAGCTCCGGTGCGACCCGCGTCAGCGCATCGCGCCCGCGTCGCGCACGCGGGACCCAGCCCGGACCGCGTCCCATCAGGTCTGCCCACGCCTCGTCCACCTGCCACGACGACGCCTGATCCTGCAGCGCAGCCAGCAATGCCGCCGCCTGCTGGATGTCCTTGTTCGACTTGGCGATGCGCGACGCCGGCCGCTCGCCGGCCACGATCAGCTTGTGCAGCGCATACCGCGCCGGATGCGGCACGCTCACCAGCACCGCACCGGCGCCGCTGAGTACAGCGGCCTGTTGCACGTCCTGCAGCAGGTATT
>JALZMP010000025.1 GCA_030858145.1 Pseudomonadota bacterium | reverse complement strand
GATGGACTCCACGCGGCCCGCGGCGGGCGGACGCTGCCGCAGCCAATCGCTGTAGCCGCCCACGTAATCCCCCACGCGCCCATCCCCTTCCATCACCAAAGTGGAGGTGACCACGTTGTCGAGGAAGTCGCGGTCGTGGCTGACCAGCAGCAGGGTGCCGGGATAGTCGGCCAGCAGGTCCTCGAGAAGCTCCAGCGTCTCCACGTCGAGGTCATTGGTCGGCTCGTCCATCACCAGCAGGTTGGAGGGCTGCGCGAACAGCCTGGCCAGCAGCAGGCGGTTGCGCTCGCCACCGGACAGTCGGGTGATCGGCGCGCGGGCCCGTTCGGGGGTGAACAGGAAGTCCTGCAGGTAACCGACCACGTGCTTGGACTTGCCGCCGACCTCGACGAATTCACGCCCTTCGGCGACGTTCTCCAACGCATTCCAGTCCTCGCGCAGAGCGGCGCGGTACTGGTCGAAATAGGCGACCTGCAACTGGGTACCAATGCGGACCTCGCCCGCTTGCGGCTGCAGCTCGCCCAGCAGCAGCCTAAGCACGGTGGTCTTGCCGCTGCCGTTGGGACCGACCAGGCCGATGCGGTCGCCGCGCAGGATGGTGGTGGAAAAGTCGCGGACCAGCGGTGAGCCGTCGAATGCGAACCACACGTCCCGCGCCTCGATGACCTTCCTGCCCGAGGCGCCGGCCTGGGCCGTGTCCATGCGCACGTTGCCCGGGCGTTCGCGGCGCGCGGCACGCTCGGCACGCATGGCCTGCAGGCGGCGCACCCGACCCTCGTCGCGTGTGCGCCGGGCCTTGATCCCCTGGCGGATCCAGACCTCCTCCTGCGCCAACAGCTTGTCGAAGCGCGCCGTCTCCTGGGTCTCGGCGTGCAGCCGCTCCTCGAGGCGACGCTGGTAGTTGTCCCAGTCGCCGGGCCAGCTGCTGACCCGGCCGCGGTCGATCTCGACGATACGGGTGGCGAGTGCGCGCAGGAAGCGGCGGTCGTGGGTGACGAAGACCAGCGCGCCCGGCCAGCCCTTGAGGAACCCCTCCAGCCACTCGATCGCGGCGATGTCGAGGTGGTTGGTCGGCTCGTCTAGCAGCAGAACCTGCGGCGCCGAGACCAGCGCGCGCGCCAGCAGCACCCGGCGCTTCGTGCCGCCGGACAGCCGCCCGAACGCGGCATCGCCGTCCAGGTCCAGCCGGGCCAGGGTCTCCATCACCCGCTGGTCCAGCGCCCAGCCGCCCGAGGCCTCGATCAGCGCCTGCACTGTCGCCAGCGCTTCCATGTCCACGGATTCCGCGTGCGCCAGGTGGTGATATTCGGCCAGCGCCGCGCCGAGGTCGCCCAAGCCGGCGGCGACCACGTCGAACACGCTGCCCGCGGTGGCGTCCGGCACCTCCTGCTCGAGCCGCGCCACCCGGATACCAGCCTCGCGCCGCACCTCGCCATCGTCGGCCTGGAGCTCGCCGGACAGCAGCCGCAGCAAGGTCGACTTGCCGGCGCCGTTGCGGCCGATCAGGGCGATACGCTCGCCGGCCTCGATGGCCAGGTCGACACGGTCGAGCAGCAGGGGGCCGCCGATGCTGTAGTCGACGGCGTTCATCGTGATCAACGCCATCCGCTCATTGTACGGAGGACGCCAGCCTGAGCGCCCGTTGAATGCACACACGGTCTGGGTGTTTTCACCCATGCGTCGTGGGGGAATACGCCGATGCGGGTTGGCACGAGGTCGTTCTATTATCGGCGCGACCTTCCACCCACTAGGTGACACCATGAATGTTTCCGTCCTGCCGCGCACAGCACTCGGCCTGGCCATCGGCCTCAGCGTGACCTTCGGCGCCGATGCCGCCGCGCTCATTTCCCCTGATCTGCAGAAACGCCTGCTCACTGCCCCCGCCCACGAGGTGATCGTCACCTTCAGCGACCGCAGTCAGGCAGCGCGCCTCGACGGCCTCACCGCGAGTGTGCGCCACCTCAAGGAACTGCCGATGTCGGGTGCGCTGCTGACCAGCGCCCAGGTCCAGCAGGTGGCGCAGTGGGAAGGCGTGGAGAGCATCTACTTCAACGCGCCGCTCGAGTACTTCAACCACGAGGCCGGCGAGATCACCGGGGGCCATGTCGTGCACGACCAGATCCGGCTCAAGGGCGCCGGGGTGACGATCGCAGTGCTGGATTCCGGCATCGATGCCAACCACCCCGACCTGCAGTACGGCGCGAAGACCATCCAGAACGTCAAGATCGTCGGCGACCTCGGCCTGGTCGGCACCACTGCCTATCTCGAGAACCAGCCCAACTCCGACACCAGCAGCGGCCACGGCACCCATGTCGCGGGCACGGTGGCAGGCACCGGCACGATGTCCGCCGGCGACGCCCGGCGCGCCAACTACTACGACGGCATCGCACCCGAATCTTTCCTGCTCGGGCTTGGCGCCGGTGAGGGCCTGCACATCCTGTTCGCACTGCAAGGATTCGATTACGCGCTGGCCAACCAGCAGCGCTACAGCATCGATGTCATCACCAATTCCTGGGGCAGCTCCAACAGGACCTATGACCCCAACAACCCGATCAACCGCGCCAGCTACGAGGCCTATCGCCGCGGCATGGTGGTCACCTTCGCCGCCGGCAACGACGGCCGGAAGGGGAACGACACGCTGAATCCGTACGCCATCGTGCCGTGGGTGATCAACGTCGGCTCCGGCACCAAGGCCGGCGGGATCTCGGACTTCTCCGGCCGCGGCGTTGCCGGCGACCTGTACAAGCACATCGACGTGATCGCCCCGGGCTCCAATATCTGCTCCACCCGCGCGATCGGTACTGCCATCGGCGCGCTCGGCCCGGTCGCCAACCTCAACTATCCAAGCTACACCGCCTACTACCACTGCATCAGCGGCACCAGCATGGCGACGCCCTTCGTTGCCGGCACAGCCGCGCTGCTGCTGGAAGCCAACCCGGAACTCTCGCCCGACCAGATCGAGCAGATCCTGATGCAGACCGCCACGCCGATGCCCGGCCTGGCGTTCCACGAGGTCGGCGGCGGCTACATCAACGTGCTGGCGGCGGTGGACCTCGCCTCGCGCACCACCGGCAACCGTCTGGCCTTCCTCAATGGCGCCACCGCGTGGTCCAACCAGGGCCAGTGGAACAAGGTCGCCGACGGCTCCAACCTGCTTGCTTACAGTGGCAACTGGAGGACGATCAGCGCCACCGGCGCCAGCGATGGCGGCTACAAGTCCGCCACGGTGACCAAGAAGTCGGTGCCGCGGCTGAACTTCGCCTTCCAGGGCAGCGCCGCCCAACTCCTGTTCCCGCGCAACAACAAGGGCGGCCTGGCCGACGTCTACGTGGACGGCGTACATCGGGGGCAGATGAGCTTCTACAGCGTGACCCCTGACTTCAACGGCCGGTTGCCGCTCGCCGACCTGGGCAATGGCCTGCACACGGTCGAGATCCGCGGCGCCTATGGCGCGGTGTACTTCGACGGGGCCCTGATCGACGGCGTGCTGAAGCCGTTCGGCACCCGACTGGTCGAGGAAACGCAGACCTTCACCGGCACCATGGGGCCGTCGGTGGAGAACCTGCAGATCGACGAGTTCGCGTTCGAAGTCGGTACCGACGTGACCACGATCAAGGCCACCATCACCTGGGACGGCGGCGTGGATATCGACTTCTCGCTGGTGGACCCGAACGGCAACGAGGTCGCCTCCGGCGCCACGCTGGCCAACCCTGAAACGCTCGAGTTCAATGTCGTCCAGCCGGGTACATACAAGTACCTGGTCAAGGGCTACGCGACCGTAGTGGCCAACTACACCCTGGACAGCACCGTGGTCAGGGCGGTGACCACGCCGCAGCCGTAAGCGACAACCGCCCTGCCCTCCCGACGGGCCGGCCTGACGCCGGCCCGTCTGCGTGCAGGCGCCGCGGCGGATCCACGGGGGGCTATTCGCAGGCGGCGCCGGGCAGTACATTCTCCCGACCGACCACCCTGCACGGAGACCGCCATGGCCAAGAGCCTGGACAAGAAGAAGGAAGACAAGAAGAAGCCGGAAAAGAACCTGAAGGAAAAGCGCGCGGCGAAGAAGGAGAAGAAAGCCGGCAAATGAGCCGGCTTTTTTCCTGCCGCGCCCGGGCGGTCAGGAGCTGCAGGACAGCATCGAGCAACCCGCGCGGTCCCGCGCCCAGTCCGGCCGTTTGCGCGCGAAGGCCTCGCGGCCCGGCTGCTCGTCGTAGGGGCGGCGCATGACCTCGAGCAGTTCCGCCACGCCATTCATGTCGCCCGCGTGGGCGCGGTCGATGGCCTGCTGCGCGAGGTAGTTGCGCAGCACGTACTGCGGGTTCGCCGCCTGCATGCGTTCACGGCTTTTGTCCGCGGAGAGCGCGTCCTCGCGCAGGCGCGTGGCGTACCGCCGCAGCCAGGCCTCGAGCGCCGGCTCGGTGTTTCGCATCTTCCCGTCGTCATAGAACGCATCGCGCAGCGGCGCCAGGGTCGGCGCTTCCCGGTCGATGTCTGCCAGCGCGCGGAACCAGAGCGTCATGTCGATCTCCCCGTCCTGCAGCAGCACCTGCAGGTCGCCCATAAGCGCGACGTCCCCGTCGCGGCACTCGGCCAGGCCCAGCTTCCCCGCAATGTTGTCGCGTTCCATCCGCGCATAGGTGGCGGCGTAGCGGTCCAGTCCGGCCTGCAGGGGAGCGGCCGACGGGAACAACGACGACAGCGCCCTCGCCAGCTGCCCCAGGTTCCAGTGCGCCACCTTGGGCTGCCAGCCGAAGCGGTAGCGCCGCCCCTGGGCATCGGTGGTGTTCGGCGTCCAGTCCGGGTCGTAGTTATCGATCCAGCCATAGGGGCCATAGTCGATGGTCAGGCCCAGGATCGACATGTTGTCGGTGTTCATCACCCCGTGCACGAAACCCACCCGCATCCAGTGCGCGACCATCACGGCGGTTCGCTCGCAGACCTCGGCGAACCAGTCGCCATAAAGATTTTCGGAGAACGCGCCTTTGGCGCGCAGTTGCTCGAAAGGCGCGCCCGGCTCCGGCAGCAGCCCCGGGAAATCGCGCCAGATGCAGAAATCGACCAGCTGGCGCAGCAGGTCCAGCTCTCCGCGCACCGCCGGCAGCTCGAAGCTGCCGAAGCGCAGGAACGACGGCGACACCCGGCACACAATCGCGCCCGGCTCGGCCTGCGGGCGGCCGTCGTAGAACATGTCGCGCACCACCTCTTCGCCCGTGGCCACCAGTGACAGCGCGCGCGTGGTCGGTACGCCCAGGTGGTGCATGGCCTCGCTGCACAGGAACTCGCGGATCGAGGAACGCAACACCGCCCGCCCATCGGCCGTGCGCGAATAGGGCGTGGGACCCGCACCCTTGAGCTGCAGCTCCCAGCGCTCGCCGGCCGCGTTGATCACCTCCCCCAGCGAGATCGCCCGGCCATCGCCCAATTGGCCCGCCCAATGGCCGAACTGGTGGCCGCCATAGTTGGCGGCGTGGGGCACCATACCACTGGGCATGGCACTGCCTGACAGCACCCGCAACATCCCGGGGGACGCCATCGTGGCCTCTGGAATTCCAAGCATCCGCGCCACCGCGGTGGACCAGGCAAGCATGCAGGGCGCGTGGACGGCCGCAGGCTGGACCTTCGACCAAAGTCCTCCCAACACTTGGTGCGGAAGGGCCGCATAACCCGCTTCGCCCCGCGTATGGTCGACAAAGCTGGATCCGACATAGCCTGGAAAATGCGCTGTTACGTCATTCAAAGCCACCATGGGGCATGCATCCTCTTCACGGCGGTTGCCGTACGTTAATTCATGTGCAGCGCCGGAGCAGGAGCCGACGGTGCCATCCGGCTCCAAGAAAGGGGCTGGTGCCGTGAACGTGAATACCGTGAACGTGAACACATCGATGGATCTCCCACCGCTTAGAAGGAAATGTCACATGAAAGCCATGAAGCCCCTGAAACTAGCGCTCGCAGTCGCCGCTGTCACTGCAATGCTAGGCACGACCACGCTCGTCACGGCCTCCAGCCACCGTGAGGCCCCAAACATCACCAAGTTCCCGAAGTTGGACAACACCGACGTCTACGCGTTCCGCAGCTATGAAGCGGGCAGGGCCGATGCGGTCACGATCATCACCAACTTCCAGCCGCTCCAGGATCCGTTTGGTGGCCCGAGTTACTTCCTGATGGATGAGAACGGCGTCTACGACCTCCATATCGACAACAATGGCGATGGCAATCCGAACATCACCTTCGAATTCCGCTTCTTCAATCAGTTCCAGAACAAGACCATCCCGGTCGGTGGCATGCCTGTGCCCATTGCGCTGGTCCAGATTGCTCCGGTCACCGATACCGACGTGCGCGGCCTGAATGTGCTGCAGTTTTACACCGTCACGGTGGTCAACAACGAGACCGGCGCGCGCACTGAAGCGCTTAACCCGTTTGGCCGTTCCAGGTTCTACATGAAGCCGTTCGACAATATCGGCAGCAAGACCTTCCCGAATTATGCCCGCTACGCGGACGCCCATATCGGGTTGCTCAGCTACAGCGGCTGCGGCGGCTCGGGCAAAATCTTCGCCGGACAGCGCAGGGAAGGTTTCAGCATTGCACTGGGTGAAGTGTTTGACCTGCTCAATCTCAATCCTGTCGGCCCGCGCGATGGCGAGCGCAATGACCTGGACAAACTCAACGTCACCTCGATTGCGATCGAAGTGCCGATCTCTTGCCTGGCCCGCAGCGGTGAGCCGGTGATCGGTGTGTGGAGCAACGGACACACTTCCACGTCGGGGGCCCTGGATCGGCCCCTCGGACCAAGCATATCGCGCCTGGGCATGCCATTGGTCAATGAGGTCATCATCGGCCTGCAGGACAAGGACAAGTTCAACGCGTCCCGTCCTGCCGATGACGCACAGTTTCTTAGGTACGTGACCAACCCGACCTTGCCGGCCCTGATCGAGGTCCTGTTCGCGAGTGCGGGTGTGAAAGCGCCGACCAAGTTCCCGCGTACCGACCTGGTCAGCGTGTTCCTGACCGGTATCCAGGGCCTTAACCAGCCCGCCAACGTGAAGCCCTCCGAAATGCTGCGGTTGAACACGTCGATTGCACCGCGTGCAGCGGCTGCGCAGAACAACCTGGGCGTGCTGGCCGGTGACAATGCGGGCTACCCGAATGGTCGTCGCCCTGGCGATGATGTCGTCGACATCACCCTGCGCGTTGCAATGGGTGCGTTGCTGACCGACGCCGAAGCGCCCTCGCGTAACCTGCCGTTCACGGATGGAGCTGCTACTTCGGCGCTCCGGTTCTTTGGTCGCTTCCCGTACCTCGCCACGCCGATTGGTGGCGACGAAGACATCTGATCCGGAGAATCTGGATATCAGTAGCGCCTAGTTGATGTTTCAATGTAAAACAGGCCCGGCGACGCATCTGCGTCGCCGGGCTTTTTTCATGAGCAAGGAGTGTTGAATGGTTCGTCCGTGGATTACCCTGCTGCTGCTCGGGGGGTTGTGCCAGGCGGCATTTGCGCAGCGCCCGCCGGCGCAGGTTCCCGCCAGTCCGGAGGCAGTGATCGAGCGCCTGCCGCGGGGATATTCGGCCCTGCGAAGCTCCACCACTGCGACGCAAGGCACCCGCTCCAACCCAATCATTGTCGCCGAGCAGCTATTGCAAGCGGCGGGACGCACAGGCGACGCGCGACTGGCCGCACGGGCGGACGTATTGCTGGCGGGCATTCCCGAGCAGCGCAGGTCTGCCCGGGTACGCAAGGCCCAGGCGTTCAGTGCCCAGCACCGCCATGAATTCGCTCTGTCACTGCAATTGCTGGATGCAGTGATCCGTGACGAGCCCCGCGACCCTGACGCCCGCCTCGCTCGCGCGCAACTGCATCTGGTCCAGGGCCGCATCCGCGCCGCGCGCGCCGATTGCGCTGCCTTGGCGTTTTCGGTCGACAGTCAGTCCGGCACGGCCTGCGTTGCGGCGTTGTCGCTGCGTACCGGCGCGCTCGATAACGCGGCGACCTTCGCTGACTTGTGGCTCTCCCAGTCGCAATTGGATCCTTCATTCCGCCGCTTCATGCTGGTGATGCGAGGCGAGATCGCGTCGCGCGCGGGGAGTGCGAAGGCCGATGAATGGTTCAACCAGGCGCTCGCGCTTGCGCCGGACGATGTCCGTACGCTGGCCCCCTACGCCCGCCATCTGAATCAGTCAGGACGTCCACGTGAAACACTGGCGCTGCTGTCCGATGTTCCCGACGCCGACGCCCTGCAGCTGCAGCGCGCCCTTGCCGCCCATGCGCTGGGCGCGCCCAACGCGCGTGAACTGACTCAATCCCAGGCGCGCCGCTATGCCGTGGCACGCGCAGTAGGAATGGAGCCAGAATTGCGCGACGAGGCCGAACTGCTGCTGACACTGCGCGGCCAGACAGCGCCGGCGCTTGCACTGGCACAAAGGAACTTCGAGATGCAGCGCGACCATGAGGATGTCGACCTGCTGCAACGCGCGGCCGCCGCCGCGGGTCAGCCTGAAGCGCTGGAACCGCTGCATGCATGGGCCTCCGAGGAAGGGCTCGAGCTTGAAGTGGTGACTCCATGATTCGCTTGTTGCTGATGCTGGGCCTGCTGCTGTATTGCGCGCCGGCTTCTGCCCACACGATGTCGGTGTCTCACCTTGAAGTGAGGACCTCGGAAAGCGATAACAAAGTGCTTCTGGAGCTCGACCTCGCGGTGCGCGACCTGGCCTTGACCTTCCCGCTGGACACCGACGGCGACGAGCAGGTTACCTGGGGTGAACTGACCGCGATCCGTGCCCAGGTGGAACAGATGGTCTCCACGCAACTGCAGGTCAGCAGCGATGGCCGCGCCTGCACGCTGGTACCGCAGGGATATTCGGTCCGGCGCTATGACGACGGCGCCTACGCCGCACTTTCGATGAACGCACAATGCCGCAGCCCTGGCGCGGTCAGCGTCGACTACGGCCTGTTCTTCGAACGCGATCCGCAGCACCGTGCACTGGTCACGGTGCACCATGCCGATGCCGTGACCACCGCCATCGCAAGCCCGGCTGCATCCATCGTGACAGTAGGCGATCAAACCCGCAGCCCATTCCTCGACTTCATGCGCGAGGGCATCCATCACATCTTGATCGGCTACGACCATCTGGCGTTCGTGATCCTGTTGCTGATGCCAGCAGTCCTGAGGCGCGAAGGCCGAAGCTGGCAACCGGTCACCAGCTTCAAGATCGCCTTAGCCCACATCGCTGCCATCGTCACCGCGTTCACGCTCGCGCACTCGATAACCCTCTCGGCCGCCGCGCTCGGGTGGGTCACGCCGGCCTCGCGCTGGGTGGAAGCAGCGATCGCCGCAAGCGTGCTGCTGGCCGCGCTCAACAATATCTGGCCCGTGGTCACCCGCCGGGTCTGGTTGGTGGGCTTTGGCTTCGGGTTGGTGCACGGCTTCGGGTTCGCGGGCGCATTGTCGGAACTGGGTCTGCCCGCAGGTGCCAGGGTCGTGTCCCTGCTCGGTTTCAACCTCGGCGTCGAACTCGGACAGCTCTGTATTGTCGTGGCGATCCTGCCAGTGCTGTACATGGCGCGCGGCGCACGCTGGTATCGCAGAGCCGTATTGCCGGGCCTTTCCGCGACAATCGCCCTCTTGGCCACGTGGTGGCTCTACCAGAGGGTCCTTGGTTGAGTTGAGCCGCCATGACCAGCACTTCCGGCCTCAGGCCAGCGCATCGGAGATGAAGTCGGCCGACCAGGCCGTGTCCGGTAGCCGCGGCACCTACAGCCGTACCCGCTTACGCTTGGGCAAGCGCCTCTGCTCGGTGCATCGCAGGTTCAATTGCCTGGCTTTGTACACCCGATAGATCCGCTCGTGGTTCCACTGCGGCCGCGTCCGGCGCAGCAGCTTTCGGCACCTCCAAAAGCTGCGGCCGGGTCAGTCTTGGACCATGCCTTACAAGGCCGCGATCAGTTCGGCGTCGCGCACCGTCGGGTCCTTGGCGGACACAGCGGAACCGCCGCGCAGCGATACAACCCCTAGCCACGTGGCGGCTTTAGCAACGAGCGTCCCCTAAACACCGGCTGGGCGGATCAGCGATCCCACCGGCCCGACCCAGGTCAGTGGATCAGGACCTTGTCGATCACATAAACCACGCCGTTGCTTTGCAACACGTTTGCGACGTCGATCCGCGCGAAGCCTCCTTTCGCGTCAACGATCATCGCCGCGCCATCGCCTACGGTCGCCTTCAATGGCGCGCCCTCCACTGTCTTCAGCGACGCCGTGTTGTTGCCGGCCATGACGCGATTCGCCAGTGTCATGTCGTCGAGCTTCTCCGGTACCACGTGATAGCTCAGCAGGCGGACCAGCTGGTCCTGGTTTTCGGGTCTCATCAGTTCCTGGTATCCACCGTCCATGCGTTTGAAGGCTGCATCCGTGGGTGCGAAGACCGTTAGCGGGCCTGCACCGCGGAGGATGTCATCCATGCCAGCCGCTTTGATCGCCGCGACCAGAATGGTGTGGTCCTTGGAGTTGCTCAGGTTGGCCATGATGTCGCGGCCGACCACCATTTTCGCACCGCCCACCACGGGTTCCTCGTACGCCATTGGCACCGGCCCCAGCTCTTCGGGAGTGCTCGGCGCAGCCGCCACGGTCTCTGTGGCAGCCACCTGCGCCGGCGCTTCGGGATCGGCGGCGCAGGCTGCCAACAGCCCCAACGCAACGCCGGCAAACAAAAATCTGTGATGCTTCATGGAATGATCCTTGGGTTTAACATCAGAGTGGCAATAGCAAGCACAAGTGCCCGCACGCTCAATTGAACTGCAAACGAACCTGGAGCAGTTACGGCGATCCGACACCACGGGATTCAGCCTTGGCAGCGAGCCTGCCGATTGCTGGCCCATGGCTGGCGGCCGCGCATGGCTATTATCCCTTACTGCATACGATCATGCCTATGCAGTGAAGCGCGCGTAAACTGTCGGCTTTCCACAGCGCCGCCACGGTGCCGAACCGAGAGAGCCATGGCAGCAGACACCCCACAGCCAATGCATTTTACAGACCTCGGACTGCCCGCACACCTGCTGCAGGCGCTTGCCGCCGTGGGCTACGAGGCGCCTTCGCCCATCCAGGCCGCGACCATCCCCCCGCTGCTGGCCGGACGCGATCTGATCGGACAGGCGCAGACCGGGACCGGCAAGACCGCGGCCTTCGCCCTGCCGGTGCTGGCCACGATCGACCTGGCGCAAAAGACCCCGCAGGCGCTGGTGCTGGCCCCGACGCGCGAGCTGGCGATCCAGGTCGCCGAGGCTTTCCAGAAGTACGCCAGCCACCTGCCCGGCTTCCACGTGCTGCCGGTCTACGGTGGTCAGGGTTATGCGCCGCAGCTGTCGGCGCTCAAGCGCGGCGTGCACGTGGTGGTGGGCACGCCGGGGCGGATCATCGACCATCTCGGGCGCGGCTCGCTGGATCTTTCGCGCTTGCGCTGTCTGGTGCTGGACGAGGCCGACGAGATGCTGCGCATGGGCTTCATCGACGACGTCGAGGCGGTGCTCAAGCAGACGCCAGAATCGCGGCAGGTGGCGCTGTTCTCGGCGACGATGCCGCCGCAGATCCGCCGCATCGCGCAGACCTACCTGAAGGATCCGGTCGAGATCGCGATCAAGTCGCCGACCACCACGGCAAAGAACATCCGCCAGCGCTACTGGATGGTCAGCGGGGTCAACAAGCTCGATGCGCTGACCCGCATCCTCGAGGCCGAACCCTTCGATGGCATGCTGGTGTTCGCGCGTACCAAGCTCGGCACCCAGGAGCTGGCCGAGAAGCTGGCCGCGCGCGGGCTGTCGGCGGCCGCGATCCACGGCGACGTCGAGCAGAAGCAGCGGGAGAAGATGGTGCAGTCGCTGAAGGACGGCCGTATCGACATCCTGGTGGCGACCGACGTCGCCGCGCGCGGGCTCGACGTCGACCGCATCAGCCACGTGCTGAACTACGACATCCCCTACGACACCGAGAGCTACGTCCATCGTATCGGCCGCACCGGCCGCGCCGGACGCAGTGGCGAGGCGATCCTGTTCGTCGCGCCGCGCGAACGCGGCATGCTCGGCGCGATCGAGCGCGCGACCCGGCAGAAGATCGAGCCGATGCAGCTGCCCAGCGTCGACGCGGTCAACGACCAGCGCGTGGCCCGGTTCCTGGCCCGGATCAGCGAGGCCAGGGAGGCGACAGACCTCGGCTTCTACCGCGACCTGATCGAGCGCTACGAGCGCGAACAGAACGTGCCGGCGGTGGAGATCGCCGCCGCACTGGCGCGGCTGGTGCAGGGCGACGCCCCGCTGCTGCTGGCCGCGTCGCCGCAGCGACCGGGCTTCGAGCGCGAGGGGCATGGCAAGGCGCATCCCCAGCGCGAACGCGGGGGCCCGGCACCATTCTCGCCGGTGCACAAGCAGTCGCCGGATTCCCGCATGACCAGCCATCCGGCGGTTGAAAGCCACGGCAATGACGGCCCAAAAGGTCCCGCCTCCGGAAACGCCGGCGAATCCTTGTTCGAGGAAGACAAGCGCGGATCGGGCCCGCGCCACGGCCGGCCCGAAGTCGGCATGGAAACCTTCCGCATCGAGGTCGGCCACGTCCACGGCGTGCAGCCGGGCAACATCGTCGGCGCGATCGCCAACGAGGCCGACCTGGAGAGTCGCTACATCGGCCGCATCGACATCCGCGACGATTACAGCCTGGTCGACCTGCCCGAAGGCATGCCGAAGGCGTTGCTCGAGCACCTCAAGCGCGTCTACGTTTCCGGCCAGCCGCTGCGCATGCGCCGTGCGGAGGCCGCTGAAACCAGCGCCGCGCCCTCCCGCGGCAAGCGTCCCTTCACCGGCAAGCCGCGCAAGCCGCCGGCGCGCAAACCCGGACCCCGGCGCGAGCGCTGAGCCGGAACGCGTGCCGGACGACCACGCGCGACATCAGCGAAGGTCGAGACGCTCATTGTCGGTCATCGTGCCCACGTCGCCGGTGACGGAGGACGTGACGAAGAACAGCGCCTTGCCGAAGGCGGTGCCCGGCCCCTCCCAGTATTCCGCGGTCTCGGCATCGACCTTGATGAGCCGCAGCCTGGGGTCGTCCTTGCCCTCGGGGAAGAAGCGCTTCATCGCCGGCGACCAGAGTTCGTCGACCTTCGCCCTGTCGTCCACGACCGAAGCGGTGCCCGCCACCGAGACGTAGATGTTCTTGTGCGGACTGGCGTAGGCGACATTGACGTGCGGGTTGGCGTTGATTTCGGCGACCTTGCCGCTGTCGGCACCGGTGGCGAACCAGAGGTCGCCGTCGAACTCGACTTCCTGCGTGCCGAGCGGGCGGCTGACCAGCCGCCCTTGCGGCGTGGTCGTGGTCAGCATCGCGATGTCGACGTCCTTGATCAGTTCGGCGAGCCTGCGGATGTGGTCCTGTCGATCGTTCATGGGAAGCATCCTCCATGGGGGAGGCCCATCACACCGCATCCGCCGGCAAGAAGGGGTGAACCATGCTCGCCCCACTGCGCTTCGCGGTCTGGCCGTGCGGGACGGGTCGCGACTTCGTGCCTAGAGCAGGTGCCGCAGGGCGGGCAGGTATTTTTCCGCTGAACCGGTATTCACCGCCACCACCCGCTCGCCGCGCTTCACCAGCCCACGATCCAGCAGCTGCGGCAGCGCCGCCAGACAGGTCGCGCCCTCCGGCGAGATCCAGTCGCGCATGTCGCGCCAGGTGCGCGTGAGTTCGACGGCGATGTCACGCTCGGCCACCGCCAGCGCAGCACCGCCGCTGGCGCGAATGATCTGCAGCACGCGGAAGTGGCCGACGCCGCCGGGGACGTTGAGTCCGGTGGCCAGAGTCTGGCCGGCCTCCACTGCAGTGGTGTCGTCGGCCCCGGATTCGAAAGCACGCACCAGTGGCGCGGTCGCCGCGCTCTGCACGCAGAACATCCGTGGTCGCGCGCTGCCGATCAGGCCCAATGCCTCCAGCTCGTCCCAGGCCTTCCACATGCCGAGGACGCCGGTGCCGCCGCCGGTGGGGTAGATCACCGCCTCGGGCAGCGTCCAGCGGGCCTCGCCCGAAACCGGTTCGGCGAGTTCGAGTCCCAGCGACTTCTTGCCGTCGATGCGCCAACCCGGCTCCTGGAAGGTCGCCACCGAGAACCAGCCCTGCGGAATGTACTTTTCCTTCAGCAGCGCGCCCGCCTCGCGGATGGTCGGGCCCGCAAGTTCGAGGATCACGCGTTCGGGATGGCGATGCGCCGCCGCCGCCACGCTGCCCAGGATCGGCATGGGCGTGTCGTCGGGCATCGCCACCACCACCGACAGCCCGCCGGCCAGCGCGTAGCCCACCAGTGAATCACCGGCGTTGCCCTGGGTCGGTACCGCCAGTTTGCGCAGCCCAAGCCGCCGCGCCTGCGCAGCGACCATCGCCATGCCGCGATCCTTGAAGCTCTGGGTGGGATTGCTGCCGAACCCCGGATGCGCCTTGCCCTCCTCCTTGAGCTGCAGGCGCAGGCCGGCACTGCGTGCGAGTGGATGCGCGCGGTAGTCCAGCAAAGGAGTGCAGCCGCCACCGATCGGCACGATGTGGCGTGCGTCCGCGGGGTCGTCGATATCCAGCGCCATCAGCGCCCCAAAACGCCACAGGTCGCGACGTGACGGGTCGTACCAGGCTGCATCCGGTTTCTCGGCCGCCAGACGCTCCAGGTCGAACACCATCTCCACCGGCCGGCCGTCGGCCGGATCGAGGTTCATCGGCAGGTCGGCCGGGTACTCGATGCCCGATGCGATCCCACGCAAACAGCGCACGTACGTCATGCAGCGTGTCCTCTCTTAGCCGGGCCCCAGCACGTGGACCACGTCCGCCAGCGGCGGCCATCCGAACAACGGCGCCAGCGCCCAGTAGGCACCGACCAGCACCAGGACCCACATCGCCAGCTTGAGCACGACACCGACCAGCTTGAAGGCGAGATAGAGCCCGACGATGACCAGCAGGATGCCGAACCAGCTCATGCCGGCATTCTAAGGGCAGGCGCGTCCCGCCTCGCGCGCCTGCGCAGGACCGCCGTCGCCTCGTACAACGACATGGCCATGACCGTTCGGCATCAGCCTCCCGCCCCCTCGTGGAAATCGCGAACGAAGCGATCCAGAAGACGTACGCCAAACGCCGTCGCACCCTTTGGCGAAGTCGCGGTGCCGGCGTCCTCGCGCCAGGCCATGCCAGCGATGTCCAAGTGCGCCCACGGCATGCCGGGCTGGATCCATTCGCCGATGAAGAATGCACCCGTGCCGGCGCCAGTACGGCCGCCACCGTTGCGCAGGTCGGCGATCGGTGATTCCAGGTCCTTGGCATAAGACGGGTGCAGCGGCATGCGCCAGACTTCCTCGCCAGCGCGCTCGCCGGCGCTACGCAGCTGCTCGGCCAGCACGTCGTCGCGCGAGAACAGGCCGGCGTACTCGTCGCCCAGCGCGGTCACGATGGCGCCGGTGAGCGTGGCGATGTCAATCACCAGCTTCGGCTTGTACTGCTGCTGCGCGTACCAGACCGCGTCAGTCAACACCATGCGGCCCTCGGCATCGGTGCTCATGATCTCGAAGGTCTTGCCCGACATGGTGCGGACCACGTCGCCGGGCCGGGACGCGGTGCTCGAGGGCATGTTCTCCGCCAGCGCCGCGACCGCGATCGCGTTGACGGGCGCATTGCGCCCGGCCAGCGCCAGCAGCGCGCCGGTCACCGAGGCGGCGCCCGACATGTCGTACTTCATCCGCCACATGCCGTCGCTGCCCTTGATCGAGATGCCGCCGCTGTCGAAGGTGATGCCCTTGCCGACGAACGCCAGCGGCGGATCGCCCGCACGGCCGCCGTCGTAGCGCACCACCAGCAGCCGCGGCGGGCGGGCGCTGCCCTGGCCGACCGAGAGGATGCCGCCCATGCCCAGGCGCTGCATCGCCGGCACGTCGAGCACCTCGATGCGCACGTTGCGCTTGCCGGAGAAGGCTTCGCGCGTGCGCGCGACAAAGGTTTCCGGGTAAATCGCATTGGCCGGCTCGGTGACCAGGTCGCGCGAGAATTTGACGGCCTCGGCGACCGGCCGCCACTGTTGCTCGAACACGTTGCCGGCGGCTGCACCTGCCGGAGTGCGGATCACCACGCTGCCGGTCGCCGCCGGCGGGGCATCGTCGCCGAGGCTGCGGTACTTGTCGAAGCGGTACTCGCCGAGCGCGGCACCGAAGGCCAGGTGCGCGGCGGCATCGGTCTCGCTGCCGTCCCACAGCAGCTCCACGCGCGGGCTCGGACTGCGCGACGCTGCCTGGCCCACGACCCCACCGAAGTCCTGCAGCAGCTTCGGTGTGACCGGCTTGCTGCCCATGCCCACCAGCAGCACGCGATCGAACGGGCCGACGCCGAGCAGGTCGAGCTGCGCATCGCGGCGGCCCTTGAAGCGCGCCGCCGTCACCGCGCGGCGCAAGGCGCCGCCACTGGCGGCGTCCACGGCCGCAAACGCGCCTGCATCGGGCACGCCGTGGTGCACCGGGATGGCCACCGTGCCCGATGACGGGACGCCGTAGCCCTCGAACTCGTAGCTACGCTGCGCCGCGGCGGGTCCGCCGAACAGCGACAACACGAAGGCGGCGATGAGCGGGGCAAAAAAAGGTCGCATGGGCAGGTGATCTCCTGGTGGTGCTGGCGGCGCGCAATGGCGTCATGACGTGTTGGCCATGGCACCGGCCGGCGGGAGCGACGCCAGATGGGATGATGCGGGCTGATTTCTCAGCCTATAACTATATAACACCTGACAGCCCGTTCGACGGTCGCTGGTGATCGTCACCCGTTCACGGCACACATGCGGGCGCCGCGCACCACAGTGGATATCCTGCGCTGATGCTGTCTGTAACTTCCCTGTGCAAACATCAGCCTGACGACGGCCACCCCGCTGGCTGCAGCTTGTCTCGGTTGCGCTGCGGCGACGACAAAGCCATGCCGACAGGGCCGGCAACGAGCGCATGACCGAGCACTTCGATGTCGTGGTCCTGGGTGGTGGTGCGGCCGGCCTGATGTGCGCGCTGGGCGCCGGCCAGCGCGGCCGCCGCGTGCTGGTCCTGGAGCGTTCCAACAAGGTCGGCAAGAAGATCCTGATGTCCGGCGGCGGGCGCTGCAATTTCACCAACACCGGCACCACGCCCGGCAACTTCCTTTCCGCCAACCCGCATTTCTGCATCTCGGCGCTGGCGCGCTACACGCCGGCGGATTTCATCGCCCTTGTGGACACGTACGGCATCGCCTGGCACGAGAAGGAGCTCGGCCAGCTGTTCTGCGACGACTCTTCGAAGCAGATCGTGCGCATGCTGCTGGACGAGTGCGCCGCGGCCGGTGTGCGCATCCTGACCGGCTGCGAGACTGAAACCGTCGCGCAGCGTGCGGACGGCTTCTCGGTGCGTACCGCATCGGGCAACTTCGTCGCCACCTCGCTGGTGGTCGCCAGCGGCGGGCTGTCGATCCCGAGCCTGGGTGGCAGCGGGTTCGGCTACCAGCTCGCGCGCCAGTTCGGCCACGCCGTGCTTCCCACCCGCGCTGGCCTGGTGCCGCTGATCCTCAGTGGCCGCCATGCCGAGCAGCTGTGCGACCTCAGCGGGCTGGCGCTGCCGGTGTCGGCGCACTGCAACGGCCAGTCCTTCCGCAATGCCATGCTCATCACCCATCGCGGCGTGAGCGGGCCGGCGATCCTGCAGATTTCCTCCTTCTGGCAGCCCGGCGATGCACTGCACCTCGACCTGTTGCCCGGACTGGATTCTGAAGCGCTTCTGCGCGAGCAACGCTGCACGCGTCCCGCCAGCGAATTGAGGACGGTGCTGTCCGACGTGCTGCCACGCCGCTTCGCCCAGCGCCTGTGTGAGGCCTGGCTCGGCAGCCGTCCGCTGCGGCAGTACGACGAGCACGCCCTGCACGCACTGGCCGCGCAGCTGTCGCACTGGCCCCTGGTGGCCAGCGGCAGCGAAGGCTACCGCACTGCCGAGGTCACAGTAGGCGGCGTCGACACAGGGGGGCTGTCGTCGACCACGATGATGTCGCGCCATGTTCCGCACCTGTTCTTCATCGGCGAGGTGGTCGACGTCACCGGCTGGTTGGGGGGCTACAACTTCCAGTGGGCCTGGGCGTCGGGGCGCGCGGCCGGCGAGGTCGCCTGAGCGCCGCAGCTACGCGTGTCTCGACCGACGCGGCGCCGCCAGCAGCGCCAACAATTTTTCGCGCCGCCGGACTCACTGCCGCAACAGATACACCGGCAGCGCCACCAGACCTAGCAGACAGACGATCGCAACAATGGTCAGCAACACGCGCAACGGCTGCTGACGGACGATGTCGGCGAAGGTCTCGCCGCTGCCGTCGCGGCGCGCGGCGGCGCGGGCCGCGAGCGCGGATTCGCGGCGCTTCGACTGGTAGTCAGCCATCAGCCGCCTGGCCTCGACGAGGTCGGCATCGTGGGTCACCCAGATGCCACCAAACGAGATGCCCCAGCGGCTGGGCTCTGTTTCGTAGTACTCGATGCGGTGTGCGTGGAGGAAGGCGCGCACGTCTTCGGCCTCGTCCTCGGGCACCATGCGCAGGTTGAGCAGCAGCTTCGACATCGGCCGATCATAGCCGCCCGGGCCGGGATCGCGCACGGCACGGCTGGTCCCGCCCTGCCTGATCAGGGAGGCAGGCGAAGTCGCCGCGACCACAGGGAGGTCAGGAAGTGGCGACGTTGCGCGGCTTGTCCGCCGTCGCCCATGGCGCAAGGCCCGTGTCCGTCTCGGTGACAGACGGGGCGTCATCGGTCGCCAGCAGCGAATCCTCCACGGCACGCACCGGGATCGCGTGGGTCGGCGATACTTGGCCTTCGTAGACGCAAACCCGGTTGCGCCCAGCGCGCTTGGCGCGGTAGAGCATCCTGTCGGCGTTGGACATCAGCCGGCTCAGGTCATGGCCGGTGAACTGGCTGGTGACGACGCCGAAACTCGCGGTCACCCGGAACACGTCGCCGGAGCCCGCAGTGTCGATGCCGGCCAGGCGCACCCGCAAGTCGTCGGCCATCCGCCGCGCAGAGCGCAGATCGTGACCGGCAAGCAGCACTGCGAACTCCTCGCCGCCGAGGCGGCCGAAGACGTCGACCTCGCGGCAGAGTGGCGTGCAAACCTCGGCCACCTTGCGCAGCACCCAGTCGCCGCTGGCATGGCCATAGCGGTCGTTGATCGACTTGAAGTGGTCGAGGTCGAACATCACCAGTGCCACCTCCTCGCCGCTGCGCTCGCACTGCCCGAGCAGTTGCTCCGCGCGCAGGTTGAAGTGGTGGCGATTGCAGATCCCGGTCAGGGCATCGGTCTCGGCCATGCGCCGCAGCGACAGCTGCATGCGCTTGGTGCGGTAAGCCCACAGGGCGATGAAAGCCGCCAGCAGGACCAGCAGACCGATTGCCAGTCGCGAGTTCTGAGCGGACTGTTTCTGCACGCGCTGCTGCAGCTGCAGAAGCGCGTTCTGCTGGTTGAGCAGAGCGATATGCTGAGTCTGCTGCAGGGTCTCGTGGCGGACGATCTGGAACGCCAGTTCACGCGCCTTGACCTCGTTGAGGTAGGCCTTGTCCGCTTCCGCGTAGCTGATGTAATGCACCAAGGCGTTGCTCAGGTCGCCGCGCGCCTCGGCGACTTTGAATCGGGTGAGATAGGCAGTGACCAGCGGCCCGGAGTACACGATGCCGCTGCCACGGTCGATGGCTGCCATGGCATGGCGATCTGCAGCATCGAGGTTGCCGCCAGAGAATTCCAGCTCCGCGAGCATGGACTCGAAGTCGCAAATCAGCTGCGGATATCCGGTGCTGCGGGCCTCGGGAAGGTATCGACGCAGCAGTTCGATTGCGGCGTCGCGTTTTCCCTGCACCGCCCACTTCCTGGCCATGCTCACGCGGGTCAGGTTGGCCACCACCAGTTCGCCCTGGGAGGCGCACAGCGCAATCGATTCTTCAAGCGTCTTGTCGTCCGAGGCGAACTGTCCCATGTGGACCAGGGCTTGCTGCTGGCTCTGTCCAGCGAAGCAACGCGCACGTTCGGATGTCGTGGTGAAAAGCACGCGATCTGCATATGACTTGGCCAGTGCATGCTGGCCGGTCTGGTTGTAGATTAACGCGGCAACTCCCCATGCATGCTCGCGCACTTCAGGGTCCGCGACCTTGTCGATCAGCGTCAATGCACGCTCCAGCTGGCGCAATCCCTCGGTGAAGTCGCGCTTCAGCGCGTACAGATTGGCCACGAAGGCGACGGCACGCAACTGCATTGCGGGATTTTCCGACGAATCCGCCAACAAGCGTGCGGTGTCAATCGCAGACTCGTATTCCCCCTTGATGCCATAGGCGTAAGCAGCAAGGTAGCGTATGTGCTCGTGCTCCGCTGCGGTCGCGCTGGAGCGGAGCGCGTTTATCTGGGCCATCAAGGTTTGGAAGCGCTCGCGGTCGGAGCTGCGCAGCCTGTCCGCCTCCTGCAATAGCCCGGCCAGCGATCCGGGCGCCGGACTGGGAAACACGGGCGCGGCCAATGCACAGAGCACCAGTGCGCACAGCAGGAGGGGGCGGGCAGGCATGTCGCAGGCGCCGATCGGCGCGTCCGCTCACTCGGACGGGTTCGTGTCCTGTGGTCGCTCGTGCTCGCCAGGCTCGTCGTCCGGACGATCGTCAGGAGCCTTCTCGTCGTCCTGTGGCGTTTCTTCTTCTGTCCAGATCTGCATCGTCATGCTGGCCCGGCCGCCCAGCTGCTCACTTAATGCGCCCTGGTCCCGATCCAGCAGCGCCTTCCGCTGCATTGGGTCAACCTCCAGCGCCGAGACCGCGGAGGCGTAATCGGCTTCGGTGAACGGTGCAAGCAGCGGCTTGTTCCCGAGCGACTCGAGAAATTGGATGGCATTGGATTGGATGGCATTCGACATGACAATTCCCCTATGCATGCAAAGCGGTTTATACCTGTGTGCCGTTGAGGTCCAGCTGCGCAATCCGGTCTAACATGACCTCGTCCCGCTGCATCGGCATTGCTGGCGGAATCACCAGCGTGGTCTGCATGCTGATGCTTGCTTCCCCAAGTCCCGCCAGCGGCACGCCCTCCATGCGTGGCAGCTTGATCGGTAGAGTAGCAGCTTCATACAGGGTGATGGGGTGCTCCCAGGGGTAATCTTCGGCCAGGCGTTCGGCCAGCAGGCGGCGGTGCTCCGGACCTGTGTTGTAACGGCGCGCGCCGCGGTCACCGGCCACACCGGCCTGCCAAAGCACCAGATAGGCCGACGGGTCGATCCGGCGTCGATAGAACATGAACTGGCTGGCCTCGTAATGCTGGCAGCCGAAGGTGCCCGGATCGATGCCGAGGTCGGCGTACAGGCAGTCCTCGGCCGAGACCCCGGGCTCCATGTACGCCTCGAACCCTTCTGCACGCGCCTGGGCAATGGCCCGGTGCGGCACCACCGCGAACACCCCGGGATGGCCATAAAACGCACCGCAAACCCGGCGTCCGGCGCGGACTTCGGTGAGCAGGTCCTCGACCATCTCGTGATACGTTTCCTGGCGGGGTTTTCCCTCGCGGTAATGCGGCTGCAGGCTGCGCACATCGGCATGCATCTGCTGCAGCCAGAGCTCGACCAGCGGGTCTGAGACAGCGGCGAATACCACATTCGCCTGCTCGATGCTGGCCCGCGCCCGCGCACCAATATGCGCGCCGAGCATCATCCCCGTGCCGACGCAGGCCAGATTCCCCTTGCGTGCCATAGCCCTGCCGCTGATGCCGATCCAGACGGCAATCTAGCCGGCGGCCCCGCCCCCGTCGAGCAAATCCCGGCCGAAGCGTAGGGTTCAGTCAGATCCCACCGAACGCAATGGCGTACCATGGGCTCTGCCACGAGTTATCCGCGCGTTTCGACCGGCCCGAGTCGCCGTCTAGCCCCCAATTCCCGGCGCCCGCATCCCCGGATGCCGCCCCCATGGAGCGCCCATGCCGGGCTACCAGACCCACACCCGCACCCACTGCTACGGCGGACGTGAGCTGCTGATCCGCTCGCTGATCGACGTGCAGCAGTTCGCCGATCCCGACCACCATGCCGAGCGCGCGGGCATCTCCTCGGCGCAGTGGAGCCTGTTCGGCCATGCCTGGCCCGCGGGTCGCGTGCTTGCGGAAGTGATGGCCACCCACGACATCACCGGCAAGCGCATCCTCGAGATCGGCTGCGGGCTGGGACTGGCCAGCCTGGTGCTGCGCCAGCGCGGCGCCGACATCACCGCCAGCGACCACCATCCCCTCGCCGAGGTCTTCCTGGCCTACAACGCCGCCCTCAACAACCTGCCCGCGGTGCCCTACCGCACCCTGCGCTGGAACGTCGCCAACGACACCCTGGGCGACTTCGACCTGATCATCGGCAGCGACGTGCTCTATGAACGCAGCCACGCCGGTCTGCTGGCGGCCCTGCTTCCTCGTCACGCGCGGGCCGACTCCGAGGTGCTGCTCACCGATCCGGGCCGCGGCAACAGCGCTGCGTTCACCCACGCCCTGGTCGCGCAGGGCTATGTGGCCAGCGAAGCGCGCAGTGCGACGCAGGCTGGCGACAGTCCACCGTTCCGCGGCCGCGTGCTGCACTACCGGCGCCAGGCGGCCACGGCGTGAACGCGCGCACGGAAGAGGGCCACCCCACCTTCACGGACGCGTCCGCTTCAGTGTCCTGCGACCACTGCGATGCCGTCTGCTGCCGACTCACCGTGGTGCTGATGCCCGAGGACGAGGTACCGGCCCACCTGACCACGCGCACCGAAGCGGGCCTGACGGTGATGGCCCGCGACGAAGGCGGCTGGTGCGTGGCGGTGGACGGCGCGCGGATGTGCTGTTCGATCTACGCGCAACGACCCGCGATCTGCCGCAAATTCGCCATGGGCGGGCCGTATTGCCTCGACGAGCGCGCCAACTATGCTGCAGAGGCCCGGCACCGGATTCCGCTGCAGCTATGCTGATCGGTCGATTACCGCTGGCGCGACGGCCGCAGGCAAACTTGGGCTGGCACGTATGCGGCAGTCATAACGCCGCGGTAACGCCTTCGTCGCCATAATCATGTGTTGTTTTGGCATGGCTGTAAGCCTCGGCTGACGCTTGCCGAGCCGCGCCCGCAGCCGCACTCCCCTTCCAACCGAGGTTTCCCATGGCCACCGCCAAGCCCGCGCCCAAGGCGCGCGCCCGCAGTCCCGGACGCAAGACCGCGGAGACCGCGCAGCAGAAGCGCGTCACCAGCGAGCGCATCTCGGCCGACCTGGTCGATTTCAAGAAGTCCGGCGGACGGGTTGAGGTGCTGGGCGTGACCCAGGTCCTGACCCGGGTCATGGTGCCCGACGACACCCGCAAGCGCGCCGGCAAATAGGCCCCCTCAGGCTATGGCACCAGACGCCGGCCCGGTCGCAGCCGATTCCTTGCCTGATCGTCGATCGCCCCTCCGCACGCGGGATTCACGCTGGCGGCGTGCCGGGGACCCCGGGAGCAGCACCGAGGAAGCTCGCGTAGGCGTCCAGCGGCAGTCGTTGCACGTCCGGTACCCGGCAGCCTTCCGCCGGATGGCCCACCACCAGCAGCAAGTAGGCCATTTCGTTGCGCGGACGGTGCAGAAGCGCGTTGAGGAATCCCATCGGGCTGGGGGTATGCGTCAGCGTCGCCAGGCCGGCCCTGTGCAAGGCGGCGATCAGCAGTCCGCAGGCGATACCGACCGACTCGTGGGGATAGTAGCGCTTGCGTTTGGCGCCATTCGCGTCCAACCCGAAGCGCTCGTAAAACACCGCGATCAGCCACGGTGCGATTTCGAGGAAGGGCTTGTCGGCATCGGTGCCCAGCGGCGCCAGGGCTTGCAGCCATTCGTTGGGGGCACGGTGGGCGTAGAAGGTGCGCTCCTCGGCCTCGGCCGCGTCGCGAATGCGGCGCTTGAGCCCGGGGTCGCAGAACGCAACGAAGCGCCACGGCTGCTGGTTGGCACCGCTGGGCGCCGTGCCCGCGGCGCGCAGGCAGTGCTCGATCACCGCCCGTGGCACCGGCGTCGGTGCGAACTCGCGCACGGTGCGCCGCAGTGCCATCTCGTCGGCAAACCCCTTGGCTCGGGCGATGCGCTCCGCATCGGACAGCGGCTCGCGACGCGGCAGTGGGATCGACTTCGCTGTGGGCATGGACTGGGATAACCTCTGGGATCCGACTTGCGGGGCAGTCCGTCATGCTAGCCGCATCCAGGCACGGCCACGCGCAAGCGACACTCCCGCTGCATCCAGGCGCACCCCTCCCCCCTCCCCCCCTCCCCGCGACCATCCACTCCCGGTCGCGCTCACCCGATCGCAACGCGGCCCGCCCTACCTTGGCTGCATCGCCATTGCACCGCCACCAGGGACCCTGCATTTGAAGATCCTGCTCAATACCGACAACCACGTCGACGGCCACGAAAGCCTGGAAGCGCGCGTCAATGCCATGCTCGAACAGCATCTTGGCCGCTTTTTCCCGCGCCTGACCCGCATCGAGGTCTTCCTCTCGGATAGCAATGCCGACAAGGGTGGCAGCGACGACAAGCGTTGCGCGCTGGAGGCGCGCCGGGAAAACGACCGTCCGATCGGCGTGTCGCACGACGACGAGGACATGGAGAAGGCCATCCGCGGCGCCTGCGACAAGCTCAAGGTCCGGCTCGACGAATGGATCCAGCGCAGCCGCGGCCACTGAACCGGCGCAGGGCGCCGACGCTTCCGTCCAGACTCGCGCCAGCCTGCAGCTAGGGATCCTGCCGATGTCGCCGACACAACGTTTCGACCTGCAGCCCGTCGCCGACCGCCTGATCGAGGAAGGCTACGGCCTGCTCGCCGCGCTGCCGCTGCTGCTGGCCGCGGTCATCGTGATCTGGCTGGCCTGGCGCATCGGCCGCTGGCTGTCGCGGCGCCCCGCGCTCGACCGCGTGTCGTGGCGCAACCCGTTCGTGCAGGACCTGGCCCGAACCACGGTCCGCTGGGTGCTCCTGCTGGTCGGTGTGCTGGTTGCACTCGAGATCATGAACGCAACCGCCCTGGTCGGCGCCGTGCTCGGTACCGCGGGTATTCTCGGCGTCGCCATCGGATTCGCGTTCAAGGACATCCTCGAAAACTACATCGCCGGCATCCTGATGAGCCTGCGCCAGCCCTTCGCGCCGCGCGACCACGTGGTGATCGACGGCAACGAGGGCTTCATCGTCGCGCTGAATTCGCGCGCCACCATCCTGATGACGCTCGACGGCAACCATCTGCGCCTGCCCAACGCGCTGGTGTTCCGCAGTGTCACCCTCAACTACACCCGCAATCCCAGCCGCCGCTTCCAGTTCGAGGTCGGGATCGGGGTCGAGGAAGACCTCGTGCACGCGCAGGCGATCGGGATCGAGGAGCTCGAGCGCATCAACGGTGTCATTCCCTCCCCGCCGCCGCTCGCGATAATCAGCGCACTCGGCGACTCCAACGTGCAGCTGCGTTTCAGCGCCTGGGTGGACCAGCGCACGCACGAGTTCCTGCTGGTCAAGAGCGAGGCCATCCGTCGCGTGAAGCTGGCGCTGGAAGCCGAGGGCATGGACATGCCTGAGCCAATCTACCGGGTGCAGCTGAGCGAACGCACGGCCGCCACGACGAAAGTTCCTGCTCGGCCCGCAGGCGGCGCCGTGCCGCGCAAGGTGGCTGAAGTGGTGGATACGCGCAGCAAGCACGAGCTCGACCTGCAGATCGAGGACGACAGGCGTTCGCATGCCGCCAACGACCTGCTCGATCCGAATGCGCCGCGCGAGTAGGCGGCGCATCGTTCTGCATCCTGCGGATACCTGCATTCTGTGCGCTTCACGCCGCCTTGATCGATGCGACCTACCTGCGCGCCTGCGCTCACGCATGGCTCATACCGGCAGTGAGAGCATGCGCCGATGGATCGGACGCCGACGACAACGCGCCATTTCATCGAGACGACATGCTTGGTCGAGGCGGCCGCCTGCGATGACTGGGACCTGGCCGTCGGCGACGGTCCTGTACTCGCCACCGCGATCCACGACGGCCACCGCATGCGCGGATCGCTGCTGCCGCACCTGGCCTTCGATGAGGCACAGCGCCGTCGCGACGAGGATCCGCTGACCGGTCTATTGGCCACGGCCGGCGACGTCCGCCTTCGTGTGCGCAATTCCCGCTTCCAGTCCGACCTCAACCGTCCGCGCGACAAAGCCATCTCCAGCGATCCCGCCGATACTTGGGGCCTGCAGGTATGGAGCGAGCAGCTGACACAGCCGGAGATCGCGGCCTCGCAGGCCGACCATGATCGCTTCTACACCATGGTGACGGCCTTGATCGATGCCGTGCTAGCGCGCTTTGGCTGCGTGCTGCTGCTGGACCTCCACAGCTACAACCACCGCCGTGAGGGCCCTGATGCACCGGCGGCCGACCCCGCCGGGAACCCGGATATCGACCTCGGAGTCACCACCCTGGACGCGGATCGCTGGGGTAACGTGGTGGAGCGATTCGAGGCTGCGCTGCGCGACACGCCGCTACGTGGCAAAGCGCCCGACGTGCGCAGGAATGTCCGCTACGAGGGCGGCGGCCATTTCCCGGAATGGGTTTACGCGAGCTGGGGGGAGGCGGTGTGCACGATCTCGCTCGAATACAAGAAGGTGTTCATGGACGAGTGGACCGCCCAAGCCGACCTCGCGGCGCTGTATGACTTGCGCTTGGGGCTGGAGCGCGCGGTAGCGGCGGTGCGTCCGGAGTTCCTGCCATGCCGGTGAGCACCGCCGCCACCGCGAGCACGGCAGTCGCCGCCCGTCCCCTGCCCCCGATTGCCGCAAGGATCGATGCCGCACTCGCGTGCATGGATGCCGAAATCGACTGGCTGCTGGCGCTGTCACCGATCCACAACGAGGCCCTGTGGCGAAGCTTCGAAGCCAGCGGGCGCTCGGAGATCCCCGCATTGCGCTACAACGACCTCGATCTCGACCTGCACGCCACGCGCGAGAAACTGCTGGCGCTCCCGATGGAGGACATCGAGTCGCCGCTGCTCTCGGCCCTGCTTGCGGAGAAGCAACGCGAGCTCGACCGCCAGATCGAGCTGATCCGCCTGCGCGGCACCGATGGCTTCGTCAATGCCAGCCTGGACCTGTTCGGCGGCGTCGAGCCGCCGCTGCACAAGCTAGCCGAAGAGATACTGCGCAACGTGCAGCCGGGTGCACGATTGCAGGCCGATGCCGGCATCGACGAGGTGGTCTCCGCCGTGGAGGACGAACTCGACTGGTATCGCGCGCGCTCCAGCGAGTTCGGTTGCGAGGTGATCGTCGACGAAGACCTGAGTTCGATGATGATGGTCTCGCACGGTCGTTTCTACGTCGATGCCCACATCCGCCTGCCGCATGCGCGCGTGCAGCCGCTCATCCAGCATGAGATCGGCACCCACCTGGTGACGCGGCATAACGGCCGAAGGCAATCGCTGAAGCAGCTTGAGGTCGGCCTCGCGCATTACGACCCGCTGCAGGAGGGACTGGGCGTGCTGGCGGAATACCTGGCGGGCTACCTGCCGGGCGAACGCCTGCGCATCCTCGCCGCCCGCGTGCTGGCCGCGGACATGGCGATCCACGGCGAGGACGTGCCGGCGATCTTCGACTTTCTGCACGCCATCCATGGCATACCGACCGACGACGCCTTCGATGTCGCGGTGCGCGCACGGCGCGGCGGCGGCCTGACCAAGGACGCGGTCTACCTGCGCGGCCTGCGCGACCTGCTCGACTACCTGGCCGACGACGGCGACTTCGAGTCGCTGTTCGTCGGCAAGTTCGCGCTGTCCCACCACGTGGCGCTGGCACAGCTGATCGACGAAGGCTGGGTGGTCGAACCCGACCTCCTGCCCCGCTACTGCGAACTGCCCGATGCGCAGGCGCGCCTGGCGCGCTGCCGCACGATCCCCGTCACCGAGTTCTTCCACAAGGAACCCGCCGCATGAGCACCGCCCCGGCCAAGGCCAAGAAGCAGCACCGCCCCAAGGACGCGGCGAAGGCATCGGGCGTCAGGAAGGCCGCATCGCCACGCAAGCCTGCGAAGGGCGAGGCGATCAAACTCGGCTTCGTCATCAACGACATGGCCACCGAGCAGGACAACTACACCACCATCCGGCTGGCGCGCGTTGCCATCAACCGCGGCCACGAGGTCGCACTGATCGGGCTCGGCGGCTTCATCTACGACGCCGATGGCACCATCCGCGCCATGGCAAACGTCCCGCGAAAGTCCAGCTACCAGGACGACGCGGACCTGCTCGCGGATCTGCAGGCCGACGATGCCGACATCCACCGCATCTCGGTCGATGCCCTGGACGTGCTGATGCTGCGCAGCGATCCTGCAGACGAGGTTGAAGGCCGGCCATGGGCGCCGAACAGCGGCTTGCTCTTCGCCCAGTTGGCCGTGCTCAAGCACGTGATCGTGCTCAACGACCCCGGGCACCTCACCGATGCCTCCAACAAGACCTATTTCCAGCACTTCCCGGAGGAGGTCCGGCCGGTGACCTGCATCACCCTGGAAGCCGACGAGATCCGCGCCTTCATCGCCGCGCACGACGGCTACGGAGTGATCAAGCCCTTGCAGGGGTCCGGCGGGCAGAGTGTTTTCGTGGTCACCCCCGAGAGCGAGGGCAACCTCAACCAGATGATCGATGCGGTGACCCGCGACGGCTACGCCATCGTGCAGGAATACCTGCCCAAGGCGGTCGATGGCGACCTGCGGCTGATCACCCTCAACGGTCGCCCGCTCTGCGTGGACGGTGTCTATGCCTGCGTGCGCCGCTACAACGACAGCGGCGACGCGCGCAGCAACATCAGCGCTGGCGGCAAGACAACGATGGCGCAGCCCGACGCCGATGCATTGCGGCTGGCCGAAATCGTCGCGCCCAAGCTGATCCGCGACGGCATGTACCTCGCCGGCCTGGACATCGTCGGCGACAAGTTGATGGAGATTAACGTCGACACCCCGGGCGGGATCAACATGATCGAGGATACCACCGGTGTCGATTTCAGTTCGCACATCGTCGCCGACCTCGAACGCAAGGTCCGCCTGCGAGAGCAGTACAACCGCACACTGTCCAATACCGAGCTGGCGATCATGTGAGCCGGGGCAGCACGCGGTCTCCCGCAACACGCGCACCACTCATTTGGCTTCCGCCGGCGTATTGACCAGGTCGCGCGAGATGCGCGCAGATGACGGCGTACCGACTGGTGCTGGCGACGAGGCGCTTCGCAATCAAGACTCAGGATCTCTACCGGCATTGCGCACGGACTGACTACTCGTCGTGGTTCGATGTCTTGAACCGGCCCAGCACCAGCACCACGCCAACGTTGATGACGGAAAGTGCGATGGCGTATCCCCAGTAACCGAATCCCGCCGCCGCGCCCATCGCTCCAACCACCCAGATGCTCGCTGCGGACGCGGTTCCCGAGACATGGTCGTCGTGCTTGAGGATGGCGCCGCCGCCGACGAAACCGATGCCGGCCATCAGTCCCTGCATGATCCGCGCGGTAGCATCCGGCGCGTCGTCACCGATGAACTCACGCGCGATCAACACGTAGGCACACGTGCCCACGGCAACGAGTGGAAAGGTGCGGATGCCCATGATGTTGCTGTGCTGTTCCCGGTTCCAGGCGATGGGCAGCGCCAGGGCGAATGCACCGATCAGCGGCATCAGGGAAGCCAACTGCCTCAATAGATCATCCATCGGACCCTCCTGCGTTGCCGTTTTCGGCGTCAGGCGCAACGCCCGCCTCGATCAGGATACCGGCTGACCGGTCAGCCGGGGGACCGGTCCAGCGGTTCGCTGGCAGGTACCGCGGTTGACCCGGCAGAGCAAAGCCCGCGCGAGCCCGACGTGCAGTTGGAGGACGACAGGCGTTCGCATACCCCCAACGACCTGCTTGATCCGGATTCGCCGCAGGAATCGGCGGCGCATTCACTGCGGTGACGGGTTTTCATCGGGTATGGCATGGCCATGTCAAATGACCCGCCCACCGCACGATCTTGCACGAGGCTGCCACGTGCAACTGCCCAGCGTCCGGCGCATGGTGCATGGCGCGTTGCGGGGTGCGCCTCGTCAGCCGGAGACTTCCCGCACCGCACGCACCGCACGCTCGACCTCGTCCGGGGTATTGACCAGGCTGGGCGCGAGCCTTGCGTAGGTGATCGCGTAAGGACTGGTGCTGGCGATGATGCCCTTGGCCAGCAGCCGCCGGACCATGTCGGCAGGCGCGACGCCCTCCACCTCGAACATCACCAGTCCCGCCGACAGCGCCGCGGAGCGCGGCGTGTGCATGCGCACTTTGGGGTTCCCGGCCAGCCCCCGCTTGAGCTGGTCGTTGAGCGCGGCGATGCGTGCGGCAACCCGCGATTTCCCCATCGCCCGGTGCATGTCGAAGGCCGCAGCGGCACCCCATTGGTGCTCAAAGGCGTGGAAGCCGCCGGGACTGACGCGGGCGGCGTTGGTCGGCGTCCGTGGCGCCCGGTCCTCGCTCCAGGCGACATAGCTTTCCGCGTCGCTGAAGTCCGGGATCGTCGGCCGCAGCCTGGCCCAGTTGGCGGCGTTCGCCCAGATCAGCGCGGTGCCGCGCGAGGCGAACATCCACTTGTGGGTGCCGGCGGCGAAGTAGTCCGCGCCCGCGCGTTGCGTCGCCAGCCGGTCGACTCCTGATGCGAGTAGTGATCATGGGCGGTGGTCAGCACCTCGTCGCCGGCGCGCAGCGGGAGGCCGTGGTAGATCAGCGCCAGCGACTCGGTGGTGCTGCGGGTCAACGCGACCTCGTCTACCCCGCCGCCGAGGTAGCCGGCGGCGGCGGCGCGCACCTGCAGCGGCAGGTTGTGGGCGTCGTCCTCGAACATCGCGTGCTCGACCACCAGCAACGGGTTACGGTCGATCGCGCGGCGATAGCCCTCGACCGCCTCGCGCACCGGCGTCGGATGGCTGCTGACAATTTCAACGACATGCGGCGCCCGCAGCGGTCAGCGGCAGGCGATCGCGCCTTCGCGCCGGCACGCGATCCGCCGGCCGCGGCCGGATGCGATTCAGGCCGTGGCCGAGCGTAGCGCACTACGCATGCGCTCCAACACCGGGGCGAGCTGCGCGCGGGCCGGGGCCGACAGCGCGCCCAGGGCCCGTTCGACGTCCTGCGGCCGGGACGGCGGCCGCGTGCCGATCCAGGCGAACGCGACGCGGTTGCTCATCTTCGCCTCCTCGACCAGGAGCACGCGCCCGCCGAAACTCTTGCGCAGGCGGGCGACGTGGCGCCCGGCATTGTCGCAGTACAGATTGCACGCCATCACCCCGCCGGGGGCGAGCGCGGCGCGACAGTCGTCGTAGAACGCCTGCGTGGCCAGGGCCTCGGGGATCCCAGTCTCGTCGTAGCCGTCGACCAGCAGCAGGTCGTAGCGGCCCGGTCGGGCCTGCAGGAAACGGGCACCGTCGTCCAGCACCACCTGCAGGCGGGCGTCATCGTCGGGAATGCCGAACGCACGGCGCAGGGCGATGACGCCGGGGTGGTTCTCGGCCACTTCGATCCGGGCCGCGGGCAGGTGGCGATGGCAGAACTTGACCTGCGAGCCGCCGCCCAGGCCGACCATGCCGATGCATGCCGGTTGCGGCCGCCACAGCAGGCAGCCCAGCATGCTGCGGGTGTAGTCGATCAGCAGGTGGTCCGGCTCGGCGGTGCGCATCCGGCTCTGGGTCTGCCCGCGCGCGAACTGCAGCGCGGTGTAGTCTCCGTAACGGCGCAGTTGTGCCGGGCGCAGGCGCTTGCCGGTAGGATCCTTCGGGCCTGGGCGCAGCCGCAGTCCAACCCACGCGGTGAGCCTGCGACGCCATCCATGCTGCGCAGGATCCGTCATCGTCCAATTCCCCGGCAGTACCATCGAATGCGCGCGCAGGTCACGGGTTGCCCTCGCAATGCGCGCCCGTCAGTCGGTCGGCGCCATGCGCACATGCGGGGTGAGGACCACGTTCTCGCTGTCGCTCATCAGCTGCAGCTCCCGGTCCTGGATCATCGCGGTCAGGCGCATGCCCCGCTGCAGCAGGCTCGCGACCGCCTCGACCGACGCCGGGTCGATCGCGAGCACGCTCAGGTTCTTCAGCCGCGCCAGCGCAGCGGCGTGCCGGTCCCACCAGAGGTCCGCGGCGTTGCCACTGTAGTTGACCACCACCACCTGCTGCGCGCGGCCGCAAGCCTTGCGGATGCGGCTCTCGTCGGGCTGGCCCAGGTCGATCCACTGCTCGATGTCGCCGATGTAATCCCGGCGCCACAGGTCGGGCTCGTCCTCGCTGCTCAGGCCGCGACCGAACTCCAGCCGCTCGTCGGCATGCAGCGCGAACGCCAGCAGCCGCACCATCAGCCGGCCGTCTGTTTCCGACGGGTGCTGCGCCAGGGTCAGGTTGTGCGAGGCGTAGTAATGCCGGTCCATGTCGCTGACCTGCAGCTCGACCTTGAACACGGTGGCGTTCGGAGCCATGCGGATGCCTTGCGTGCGAAGGCCGCGATTGTAGGCGCTGCGTGCGGCCGCGTCCGATCCGCACGCGGCTGGCCGCCCGGCAGCCGCACCACGAGGCCGAGGCAGTGCCGGACGCGGTGCCCGGGCTGCCGGGCAACAGCAGCAGGTCCATCCGGCCC
>JALZMP010000010.1 GCA_030858145.1 Pseudomonadota bacterium | reverse complement strand
GCCTGATTCGGGGGGCGCCCGCGGTGTGGTCTTACGACCGGGCCAGCGCCAGCGGCCCGCCGGCGGCCCTCAGTCGCGTGGCGATGCGCACGGCCTGCGCGCGCAGTTCCGGGATCGCGACGCTTTCCCATTCCTGGCCGATGCGCAGGCTGCCGATCGCGAACAGGCGCCCGCTGGGACGCCCGAGATGGTCGCGCACGGCGCCGTCGTCGTCGGCGTCCAGGCCCATTCCCATGGCGCCGGACCGCGCCAGGCCGGCACGCTGCAGTGCGTTTTGCAGGGGGTCGCCGGGCGCGGGGAACTGCAGCGCGATGCCGGTGGCGTTGACGATGCGGCCGACCCTGTAGGCCAGGCCTGCACCGTGCGCCTCTATCGCGATGCCGCCCGCACAGGCTTCGATCCTTCGCAGCCGCGCCGGCACGACCTCGAGCTGCGCCGACGCGCGCAGGCGATCGATGGTCGACGCCACCTCCGGTGCGATGCGATGGCGATGCGCGTCCCAGTGCCGCGCCAGGTGACGCAGGAAGCGGGCGCGGTCTTCGTGCGACAGCGTCTGCCATAGCAGCGTGCCGTACGGACGCAGGCCCTGCATCAGCCACTGCCAGGGTGCGCCACGCGCCACGACGGTGGCGGCCAGCACGCGCAGGCGCCGCACCCGCGCCCGCAGCGGCAGCGCTGCCAGCGATGCGATGTCCACATCGACCGTGCCGGCGCTGGCGTGCGGCAGCGGCAGAAGCGCGCGTCGAGACAGTGCGAGGATCCGTCCGCGGTGGCCCTGTGCGTGCAACGCGAGCACGACATCGACCATGCTCAAGCCGGTGCCGACGATGACGACATCGTCCCCACGCGGGATCGCGGTGATGGCGGCACTGTCCCAGGCCGCGCAGACGCGCGATGCCACCGCCGGTGGCACCGGCAGCGGCAGTCCGCGCGGGGCATTGCCCGTGGCCAGCACGCAGGCCCCGGCGACCACCCGCCTGCCCGAGTCCAGGGTGATCACTACACCCTCCGCATCGCATCCCACCGCGCGCTCACGCAGGTGCAGCAATCGCCCTCGCCGCGCGGCTTCGGCCAGACGCTCTGCAAGGTAGTCGCCGTAGCGGCGTCGCGCGACATAGCACGTCTCCATCTGCTCCGCAGCCATGCCCGGCTGCGCGTGCAGCCAGGCGACGAAGTCGTTCGGCCGCAGCGGATCGCAGCTCATGCGGCCCGCAGGTACATTGAGCAAGTGTTCGTCGCGCGGCGTGGAATAGGCCACGCCCCGCGCCAAGACAGCGCGTGGTTCGATCATGGCGATCCGCAGGCCGGGACGCGTGGCCAGGACCTGCATCGCCACCAGCGCGCCGGCCGCACCGCCGCCGACGATGGCGAGGTCGACCGCGAGATCGGCCTCCGGGCCGGCGCTCATGCGCGGGCCACTGCACGCTTGCGCGTGGAGCGCCGCAGGCCGTCGGCGGCGAACACGGCCAACGCGATCCAGATCAGCACGAAGCCGATCGCGCGGTCGCGCCCGAACGGCTCGCCGAACACCAGCACGCCGATCAGCAGCTGCAGGGTCGGCGCCAGGTACTGCATCAGCCCCACCACCGACAACGGGATCCGCCGCACCGCATACGAAAACCCGATCAGCGGCAACGCGGTCAGGGCGCCGCCGAGCACGAGCAAGGCATCAAGGCCCAGCCCCCAGTGGCCGAAGAAGCCGCCATGCCCGTGGGCCTCGATCCAGCCCAGCGCGATCAGCGCCGGCGGCAGCAGGTAGAGGCTCTCGATGCCCAGCCCGGGGATGGCGTCGACCGCGGCGAGCTTGCGGATCACGCCGTACATCGCGAAGGAGACCGCCAGCGCCAGCGCGATCCACGGGAAGCTGCCGTAGTGGAAGGTCAGCCACAGCACGCCGGCGGCCGCGATCGCCACCGACACCCATTGCGCGGGATTCAGACGCTCGCGCAGGAACACCACGCCGATGACCACGCTCAACAGCGGGTTGATGAAGTAGCCCAGGCTGGTCTCGACCACGTGGCCGGCATTGACCGCCCAGATGTACAGGCCCCAGTTGAAGGCGATGAACGCGCCCGACAGCGCCAGCATCCACGCCAGCCGCGGCCGCACGAGCACGTCGCGGATCCAGTGCCGGCCCCGGGTCCAGAACAGCCACGCGGCCACCAGCAATGCGCCCCAGAGCACGCGATGCAGCACGATTTGCAGCGACGGCACCGCCTTGAGCAAGTGCCAGTAAAGCGGCATCAGGCCCCAGATCAGGAAGGCGCCGAAGGCCATCCCCAGGCCGCCGCGGTCCAGCGTAGCCGTGGTCACGGCACCACCCTGGCAGTGGCTTCCGCCGCTGGCCGCGCCCTGGCCAGCGTGATCGCGACCACGCCGGCCAAGATGACCGCCATCGCGCCCAGGTCGTGGGCGCTGAAGCGCTCCCCCGCCAGCCACACGCCGAGCACCACCGCGATCACCGGATTGACGAAGGCATAACTGCCCGCCAGGGTCGCGCGGACGTGGTGCAGCAGCCAGATGTAAGCCGAAAACGCCAGGATCGAGCCGAAGCCGGCGAGATAGGCCACGGCGAAGTTGGCCTTTGCCGTCGGCACGCCGTCGAAGCGCTCGCCCAGCGCCAGCCCGGCCACCAGCATCGCCGCGCCACCGCAGAGCATCTGCGCAGCTGCAGCCATGAACGGCGACGGCAGGTCGCGGCCCTGGCTCCACACCGATCCGAACGACCACGCGATCGGCGCCAGCAGCAGTGCGATCAGCCCTTGCGGCGATGCGGTCAGCGAGCTGCCGGCATTGAGCCACAGCACGCCGACGAAGCCGATGCCCAGCCCGACCCATTCCAGGCGCGGCGGCTGGCGGCCACGCAGGGTCAGGAACACCCCGATCCACAGCGGAGCGGACGCCACCGCGATCGCCGCCAGTCCCGAGGCGACCGTCTGTTGCGCCATGCAGACCAGGCCATTGCCACCCCCCAGCAGCAGCAGGCCGACGAGCGCGACATTGCGCCACTGCGGGCGCGTGGGTACCGGCAATCCGCGCCAGCGCAACACCGCATAGAGCACGCTGCCCGCGAACAGGAACCGGCCCCCGGCCATCAGCAGCGGCGGGTAGCCGCCTTCCAGCGCGAAGCGGATGCCCAGGTAGGTCGACCCCCAGACCAGGTAGACGATCGCCAGCGCGGTGGCGACCGCGGGCAGGGAGGCAGAGCGGGACACGGCACCCATGGTGGAGTCCGAAGAGGGAAATGCGGGACCTTTGCGCCGGGAGACGCCGCCGGGCAGTTCCAATTCTACGCGGCCGAGCCTGGCCACGGAGGGAGCACGGACGTCCGGGCGCACGATGCGCTCAGCCGCGTCGACTCTCGCGCTGCAGCAGCGCCTGCTTGAGCGGCAAGCCCCACCGATAGCCGCCAGGCGAGCCATCGCCGCGGATGACGCGGTGGCAGGGCACGACGATCGCGACCCGGTTGCGCGCGCAGGCGCCGGCCACCGCGCGCGCGCGCCTGGGATCGCCGAGTTGTGCGGCGAGTCCGGCATAGCTGCGGGTCTCGCCGGCGGGGATGCGCATCAAGGCATCCCACACCCGCTTCTGGAAGGCAGTGCCGACCAGGTCGACGGCCACGGCATGGTCGGCATCCGCCTGCGTGCCCGCCAGCGCAT
>JALZMP010000191.1 GCA_030858145.1 Pseudomonadota bacterium | reverse complement strand
CCATACTCGTGCTCGCGCTCGCCGCCTGCACGCCTTCCACCGGGCCCGCGGCACCTGCGGCGCCCGGCGCGGACGCCGGCGCAGCCGATGCGCAGCAGTCGGCCCAGCAGCGGGCGGACCAGTTCCTCGCCGCGCTTGCGCAGCATTGCGGCCAGGCGTTCGCCGGCCGCATCCTCGCCAACACGCCCACGCCGACCACGCCGGACGACTTCACCGGCAAGACCCTGGTGATGCATGTGCGTGGTTGCGATGACCCGACCCGCAGGCTCCGCGTGCCGTTCCACGTCGGCGATGATCATTCGCGCACCTGGGTGCTGACCCGCACCGACGGCGGCCTGCGCCTGAAGCACGACCACCGCCATGAAGACGGCAGCGACGACGCGGTCACCATGTACGGCGGCGACACCGCGACCGCGGGCAGCGCGCAGCGCCAGGAGTTCCCGGTCGATGCCGAGTCGATCGCAATGTTCGAGCGCGAAGGCCTCAGCGCGTCAGTGACCAATACCTGGGCGATGGAGATCGAGCCAAACCGGCGCTTCCTCTACGAACTCAGCCGGCCCGGCGGGCGCCTGTTCCAGGTCGAGTTCGACCTGACCACGCCGGTCGCAACGCCGCCCGTGCCGTGGGGCGACGAGTAGAGGTCAGGCCGCCCATCCCGGGGACCTGATCGCGCAGGGCGCGCTTGATTCCCCGACGCCTCGCCCCAACTTGGCTGGCTCGACCCGTCCCTGCATCGAGCCCCCCTGCCATGCCGATCTACGCCTTCCGTTGTGTTGACTGCGGACACAGCTTCGACCGCTTGCAGAAGCTTTCCGATGCGGACCCCGAGACCTGCCCGACCTGCGGCGCGACCGCGGTGAAGCGCCAGCTCACCGCGCCGTCCTTCCGCCTGGCCGGCAGCGGCTGGTACGAGACCGACTTCAAGAAGGACAGCGACAAGAAGCGCAATCTGGCCGAGGGCGGGGAGGGCGCCAAGCCGTCCGGCGACGGGGACTCCGCCGCAACGGGTGACGCGAAGCCGGCGGAGAAGCCCGCCGCCAAGCCGGCGGAGAAGCCGGCCGCGCCGGCCAAGGTCGATGCAAAAGCAGGCGGGAAGGCGGACAAGGCGGATTAGGCCGGTTACCGACTACCGGCTCCGCTAAACTGCCAGGTTCCGGGCCGTTCCACGGCCGAGATGCTTCCTGGACTGCCCCGATGCGCACCCACTTCTGCGGCCTGATCGACGAGACGCTGATCGGCGAACCGATCACCCTGTGCGGCTGGGCCGACGTCGCCCGCGACCTCGGCGGCCTGTGCTTCATCGACCTGCGCGACCACGAGGGCCTCGTGCAGGTGGTCGCCGAGCCGGATCCCGGCATCGAAGGCAATGCGGAGGTGGTCGCCACCGCCGCCAAGGTCGGCTACGAGGACTGCCTGCGCGTGACCGGAACGGTGCGCCGGCGGCAGTCGGTCAACAACAAGATCGCGAGCGGGCAGGTCGAGGTCGTCGCCACCGCCATCGAGGTGCTGAACAAGGCCGAGCCGCTGCCGTTCCACGCCCACGAGAATGCCGGCGAGGACGTGCGCCTGAAGTATCGCTACCTGGACCTGCGCACGCCTGACATGCAGCGCAAGCTGCGCACGCGCACGAAGCTGGTTCAGGCCCTGCGTCGCTGGCTCGATGCCCGCGGCTTCCAGGACATCGAGACCCCGATCCTGACCAAGGCCACGCCCGAGGGCGCGCGCGACTTCCTGGTGCCGGCGCGGATGCATCCTGGCGAGTTCTACGCGCTGCCGCAGTCGCCGCAGCTGTTCAAGCAGATCCTGATGGTGGCCGGCTTCGACCGCTACTACCAGATCGCGCGCTGCTTCCGCGACGAGGCCCTGCGCGCCGACCGCCAGCTGGAGTTCACCCAGCTCGACATGGAGTTCGCATGGGTGGACGAACGCGACGTCCAGGACACCGTCGAGGCGATGCTGCGCGACGTGTTCCGCGAGGTGATGGACGTGGAGCTGGGCGAATTCCCACGCATGACCTACGCCGAAGCGATGCGCCGCTACGGCTCCGACAAGCCGGACCTGCGCATCCCGCTGGAGTTGGTGGACATTGCTGAACTCGTAAGGGACAGCGAATTCAAGGTTTTCAGTGATTGGGCCAACGCCGAGGACGGTCGCGTTGTGGCGATACGTGCAGAAGGTGGAGCCGGACTATCGCGCAAGCAGATCGACGATTACGCCGTGCATGCTCCCAAGTACGGTGCAAAGGGTCTGGCATGGATGAAAGTCGAGGATCCAGGCAAAGGCCGCGAGGGCATCAGTTCGCCGATCGCCAAGTTTCTCGATGACAAAACTCTCGCTGCCATCCTCAGTTCAAGTAGCGCTGGGAGCGGCGATCTTTTGCTGTTTGGTGCGGGTCCATACAAGGTTGTCTGTGACTTCATGGGTGCGTTACGGCTGCAGCTTGGTAGGAATATGGGTCTTGTGGAATCGGGTTGGAAACCGCTGTGGATCACCGACTTCCCAATGTTCGAATGGGACGACGAGGCCGGCCGCTACATCGCGTTGCACCACCCGTTTACCGCACCGACGATGGACGACGAGGCTGCCCTGCGCGCCAATCCCCGCAGCGCGGTCTCGCGTGGCTACGACCTGGTGCTCAACGGCAACGAGATCGGCGGTGGCTCGATCCGCATCCATCGCGCGGCGATGCAGTCGGCGGTGTTCGACCTGCTCGGCATCGGCGCGGAGGAGGCGCAGGCCAAGTTCGGCTTCCTGCTCGATGCGCTGCGCTACGGCGCGCCGCCGCACGGCGGCATCGCCTTGGGCATCGATCGCATCGCCGCGCTGATGGCAGGCACCGAATCGATCCGCGACGTGATCGCCTTCCCCAAGACCACCACCGCGCAGTGCCTGATGACCGGCGCGCCGTCGCCGATCCCCGAGCCGCAGCTGGCCGAGGTGCACGTGGCGGTGCGCCCGAAGCCGCCCGCGACCCCGTAGGAGCGTCCCTTGGACGCGATCCTCGACGGCCACGCACGCAGCGCGCCTAGACGGCGCGCCGGCGAGGCGAGGCAATGACTGCCGCCAGAGCGCCCTTGGCCATCCGCCGCGCCGTGCCCGCCGATGCCCAGGCGCTCTCCCGCCTGGCGGAGCGCACGTTCACCGAGACCTTCGGTCACCTGTATCCAGCGGAGGACCTGCAGGCCTTCCTCGACGAGGCCTACGCGGTCGAGCGCCAGCACGTGATCCTGTCGCATCCCGAGTACGCGGTGTGGCTGCTCGAACGCGATGGCGAGGCGGTCGGCCACGCCGCCGCCGGGCCGTGCGGCCTGCCGCATCCCGGGGTTGCGGGCGGGGACGGCGAACTCAAGCGCCTCTATCTGTTACGCGGGCACCAAGGCAGCGGCTGGGGCGGGCGGCTGTTCCATATCGTGCTGGACTGGCTGCAGCGCGACCGCCCGCGCACGCTGTGGATCGGGGTCTGGTCCGGGAACCTCGGTGCCCAGCGCTTCTATGCACGGCATGGCTTCGTGCACGTGGGCGAGTACGAATTCCCGGTCGGCCGCGTGCGCGACCGCGAGTTGATCCTGCGACGCGAGGCACCGCGCTGAAAAAAAAGCGGCCCGGGGGTTGCCCGGGCCGCCTGGCTCGCCGTCAGGGGTGGCGGCGAACGTCCGCTCAGTCCTCCGCGCTCTGGTAATGGCTCATGTAGCGCCCCGCCGCGACGGCATACGCCACGCGCGTCACGGTCACGGTCGGATCGAACCAGGCATGCAGCGTCGGCTGCAGGTCGTACGGCCCCTGGGTCACCGTGAAGCGCGCGTTGATCAGGCCGTGATCCAGCGCCAGTTGCACGTAGCCGCGCAGGCTGGCCGGGATCGAGGCGGCGTCTTCGACCGGGATGCGCTTGCCGTCGTAGAACGCGGTCAGGGGACCGGTGAAGGCCTGCGCCTCGGCCTGCAGCGCCAGGCTCTGCACCAGCGAGTACGCCAGGCTGACCCGGGTCACGCTGTCGTTGGGCCGGAACTTGCCGTTGAGCAGGCCCATCACGCCCGCCTGCGCCTGGCTGCGGTCGCGCAGCGCGCCGCCGCTGGCCACGGCCGATTCCGCGAACGGATACGCGGCGGTGCCGGTGCGCAGGTCGGTGAAGCTGGGCTTGCCGCTGAACGGCAGATGCTGGCGCACGCTGGTGCCCATCAGCAGGTACTGCGCCAGCTCGCTGCGCTTGAGCTCGGCGTCGGGGCGGAACTGCTTGTCGGAGTAGCCATCGACCAGGCGGTTGGCGACCGCGTACTCGATCGCCTGGCGTGCCGGATGGCTGGCGACGTCGTTCATGCCGGTGTAGCCGCCGCTGTTGAGGAAGCTGATCTCGCCATTGACGTAACCGGGCGCGGCGTAGCCGTTGGTGACCTTCAGCGGATCGACGGCGGTGCCCGAGACCGAGCCGATGCCGCGCACGGTGATCGTCCAGGTGCCGGCCTTGCCGGGCGCGCCAGCGACGATGGTGTCGCCAATCAGCGGCAGCGCGATCGACGAACCGTAGCGGATGCCGTCCGGATCGGTGAGCACGATCGCGACGGTGTTGGCATCCACGGTGGCGCGCGCGGCGACCCAGGCGACCTCGGAGCCGACGTGGAATGGCTTGCTCTCGACCGTGCCGACCGGGCTGAAGAAGATCGAGAACGGCACCGGGGCGGCGCCAGGGGCCAGCAGGGCGTTGGCATGGAACTCGCGCAGCGCGTTGACCGTCGCGCCGAAGTCATTGCGCAGGCCGGCGGCCGCGGCGACGGCGGCGTAGGCGTTGACGTGGCCGGCGCCGGCTTCCCAGTAGGTGCGGCCGGTCATGTTGGTGGCGGTCTGCTCGAGGATGTCGCTGGCCCGCGCCGGCGTGAGGTTGGGATTGGCCTCGAACATCAGCGCGAGGATGCCGGAGACGTGCGGGGTGGCCATCGAGGTGCCGCTCATGTGGCTGTAGAACGGCTGGTGCTCCAGGGCGAGCGAGCTGTCGTCGGCCAGCAGTTGCAGGCTGCCGGTGGCGGTGCGGGTGGAGACGATGTCGACGCCGGTGGCGACCACGGTGGGCTCGTTGAAGTAGGTCCATTCGCGGCCGTCGGGCATGGTGAAGCTGCCGCTCTCGCCGCGCTTGCCGCGCGAGGAGAAGCTGGTGAGCACGCCGTCCTTCTCGCCGGCGCCGACCGAGATCACCCAGGGAGCCTGCGCGTACGGGTTGTGCGTGTCCTCGCCCGGGCCGTCGTTGCCGGCGGCGAACACGCTGACGATGCCGCGCTTGTACAGCTCGTAGGTGG
>JALZMP010000185.1 GCA_030858145.1 Pseudomonadota bacterium | reverse complement strand
GCAGGCGGTCGTGCTCGCGCGCGGCCAGCAGGCCAGCCTTGCGCAGGACCGGGCGTAAGGCATTGGCGAAGGCGCGCGCCAGGCCCGCCAGCGGCTTGGCCGCGTCGCTGTCGGGGTGCTCGACGAGCAGCGATCCGTAGTGGGTATCGGCTTGGGCCAGCGCGGCGAGCAGGGGCGTGATGCGGTCGCGGGGATCCAGGCCCCGCAGTTCCGCCAGCAGGGCGAGTTTCTGCCGGGCGAATACCAGCTTGCGCCAGGGGAGCGCGCGCGACAGCGACGCGGCATCGTTCGCGAGGAACAGCACATGTCCGCTGCCGCGCTCGGTCCGGGCATGCCCGGTCAGCCGCGCCGCGGCGGCCGCTGCCGTCAGCTCGGCGGCCAGTTCCGGTTCGAAGCCCGCACGGCAGTAGCACAGCAGGCCGCGCACCTAGACGAGCGCTGCAGTACTGGTCCCGCGCGATAGGGTGGCGCACTCGGTGGGCGGGTGCGCGCACCCGAGGCACCGTCGCAAGCCTAGGCGTCGTCGTGGGCGCGTCACGTGGACGTCAATAACGCTTGCCGCCTTGGGCGCCATATTCCGCCAGCACCGCGCGCGCGGCGTCGCGGTGCAGGTCGCGCACCACTTCGATGCCGCGGCTGCCCAGTTCGCCGATCCAGTCGTCGGGCAGGGGCCCTTCGTCGAATTCGGTCAATGCCTCGACATCCTCCGCGCGCGCGCCGATCAGCAGCCGGTCGATGCCGGCCCAGATGCTGGCCCCGAAGCACTGGCAGCAGGGCTGTGCCGAGGTGGCCAGGGTGTAGGGGCCGACATGGCTGCCATCGGCCAATTCGTTGAAGCGGGGGCGCTGCAGGCATTGCTGGGCGAGCATGAAGGCCATGATCTCGGCGTGCGCCACCGAGGCATGCTGCGGCAACACCACGTTGACGCCGGCTGCGACCAGACGGTCGTCCGGGCCGAACACCGCCGCTCCGAACGGGCCCCCGGTCCGGGCCTCGATGTTGTGCCGCGAGAGATCGATCGCCACCGCCACCTTGCCGGCATCGCCGGGGTAATCGCGCGCCGGGTCGATTGCGGCGTGGACCCAGTCCGGCAGCACCAACTGGACCTGCACCGGCAGCATCAGTGGGTGGCGGCCTGTTGTGGCTCGCAGCGGTTGCTGACGCAGCCGCAGGCCGCGATCTCGACGAAGCCGCACACCGAGGACAGCCCGCTGCGCGCACATTCGGCCTGCACCGCTGCGGGGTCGGTCGGGCTTTTGCGGTTGACGCAGGCTGGCATCATCCCGCAGCAGTTGCCGACGTTCTTGACCGCGCAGTCGGCGTCGACCCGGCAGCTGTAGTTGAGCGTGACTGGCGAAGGCATCCGCTCGGGCGGCAGCGGATCGCTCATCGGTGGTGCCGCGGGCATGGGCTCGGGCGTGTGCGCTGCCGGCACGGGCGTCGACGGCGGCGGAGTGACAGTGGTGCTGGCGGTCGCCCCATCGCTGCGCGCAGGAGCGGTGTTATCCGGCACCGAGGCGGTGCAGCCGGCAGCCAGCGCCAGCGCGGCGAGGGACGTGGTCAGGAGGATGTTTCGAATCGTGGTAGGCATGGTCAGGCTTCCTTGTGGGTCCAGGTGTCGCGCAGGGTCACACTGCGGTTGAAAACCGGTGTTTGTGGATGATGATGGTGGCGGTCGGCGACAAAATACCCCAGCCGCTCGAACTGCAGCGATTGCTCCGCCGCCGCCTCGGCGGCGGCGGGCTCCACGTAGCCGCGCACCACCCGCCGCGCGTCAGGATTGAGGTGCTCGCGATAGCTGCCCTCCGCGTCGTCGTCGGGAGTTTCGACCGAGAACAGGCGGTCATAGAGCCGGATCTCGGCGCGCACGGCGTGTGCGGCACTGACCCAGTGCAGCGTACCCTTGACCTTGCGGTTGGCGCCTTCCATGCCGGGCCGCGAATCGGGATCGAGGGTGCCGCGCAGCTCGACGATGCCGCCCTCGGCGTCCTTGAGCACCTCCTCGCAACGCACGATGCCGGCGCCGCGCAGGCGGACCTCGCCGCCGGGCACCAGCCGCTTCCAGCCCTTGGGCGGGACTTCGGCGAAATCCTCGCGCTCGATCCAGACGGCGCTCGAGAACGGCACTTCGCGCGTGCCCATGGCGTCGTCCTTCGGATGGTTGGGGAACGAGAGCATTTCCGCGTGGCTGTCGGGCAGGTTGGTCAGGGTGAATTTCAGTGGCTCGACCACCGCCATCCGCCGCGGCGCATGCGCGTCGAGGTCGTCGCGCAGGCAGCCCTCCAGCACCGAGTAGTCGATCAGCGAGTTCTGCTTGCTGATGCCTACCCGGTCCACCAGCAGGCGCAGCGACGCCGGCGTGTAGCCGCGACGGCGCAGGCCCTGCAGGGTCGGCATGCGCGGGTCGTCCCAGCCGTCGACCAGTCCGTCGGCCACCAGCGCCGCCAGCTTGCGCTTGCTCATCACCGTATAGTTGATGTTGAGCCGCGAGAACTCGATCTGCCGCGGCTTCGAGGCCTCGTTCGGCAGGCCTTTGGCCAGCAACGGCGCCAGCAGCTGCGGCGAATGCGCGAGGTCGCCCTTGTCGACGCACCAGTCGTATAGCGGCCGGTGGTCCTCGAACTCGAGCGTGCACAGCGAATGGGTGATGCCCTCGATGGCGTCGCTGAGGGAGTGGGCGAAGTCGTACATGGGGTAGATCGGCCAGGCATCGCCGGTGTTCTGGTGCGCGACGTGCTTGATCCGGTACAGCGCCGGGTCGCGCAGGTTGATGTTGCCGGCGCCCATGTCGATCCTCGCGCGCAGCGTGCGCGCGCCGTCGGCGAACTCGCCAGTGCGCATGCGCCGGAACAGGTCGAGGTTCTCCTCCACGCCGCGGCCACGATAGGGCGAATCGCGCCCCGGCTCGGTGAGGGTGCCGCGGTACGCGCGCACCTGCTCCGCGGACAGGTCGCAGACGAAGGCGTCGCCCTGCCGGATCAGCTTCTCGGCGGCCAGGTAGAACACCTCGAAGTAGTCCGAGGCGTGGCGCAACTCCGCCCAGTCGAAGCCCAGCCAGCGCACGTCCTCCAGGATCGCGGCGACGTACTCGGGATCTTCCCTGGACGGATTGGTGTCGTCCAGGCGCAGGTTGCAGCGGCCGCCAAACTCGGCGGCGATGCCGAAGTCAAGGCAGATCGCCTTGGCGTGGCCGATGTGCAGGTAGCCATTGGGCTCGGGCGGGAAACGGGTGCGGATGGCGGCATGCCGGCCTCCGGCCAGGTCGTCGCGGACGATCTGGCGGACGAAATCCTGCTTCTCGAGGGGCGGGGTCAGGGGAGCATGCATGGCGGGCGCCGTCAAAAGAGGAGTTTAATCGACAGCGGCAACGCGGACTCCCACGTGCCGGTGGATCGATAGTGTGACCGGATGCCGGAATCTTGGCATGCATGTTGCAACCCATGTGTTCAGCACAGGGGTGGACCAGTGACTGCACTCGGGCGATTCAGCAACCGCAAGCACCCGTGCCTCGGCCCGCGCCGGAACGCGGCCAGGCACGCAGCCATGCACGCAGGTTGGCTGCGCCCGGACGCACTTGTCGCTGCAAGCGTGCGCGAGTGTCGGTGGGATTGATGACCCGGTCTTTTCCCAGGATCGTCGATGGGCTGGCTGCGGCAGGGCTTGCGGCCTTGCTGTCCCTGTTCGCGGCCACTGTTGCCGGTGCCATGCAAGCGCCCGTCGACGAGCTTCGGCTGCACCTGCAGCCCGTGGATACGGCGCAAGGTCCGCCATCGCGCCTCAGTGCGGACCGGCAGGCACTGCTGCTCCCCGGTGGCCGGTCGCATAACGCAGCCGCGGCGCGCCTGCAGTTCGTATTGCCGCCGACGGACCCGGGCGAGGCACGCTGGGTGGTCTGGATCGGCCGTGACGCGGCGGATCAAGTGGCTCTGGAAGGCGAGGGCTGGACGGGCGTGGAGCGCGATTTCTTCGCGCCCACGCAGGAAGAGGGGTTGCTGCCCACCGGCTACCAGTTCCCGCTGCCTGCAGACTGGGTCGGGGAAACCTCGTTGGTGCTGCGGGCCGAAGGTGGGCTGCGTGGGGCGCTGCGCCCGGCACTGCTGCGCGAAACCGCCGTGATGCGGCTCGAGCAGCGCGGATCGATCTTCGGCGCCATGGTCTATGCCGCACTGTTCACCCTTGCGCTGCTGATGCTGGCGCTCTACCTGGCGGCCCGCGACCGGATCTATCTGGCTTTTTTCGGCGCCAACACGTTGGCGTTGTTGCTAATGGCGGCCGCCAACGGCCATCTTTACCAGGTGCCATTCATCGGACTGCTCGGCTTCTGGCGCGGACAGGGACTCTGGGCGTTGGGCCTGCTGTTTCTGGCGGCCATGCTGCAGCTGCTGCGTCGCTACACCCCGGCGGCGACCACGATGCCGCGCCTGGCCCGTTTCACGGATGGGTATTGCCTCCTGCTCGGGTTGATGGCCGCGGCATGCCTGTTGGGCTTGCCCGCCCTGTACGACGCGATCAGCGTGGCAGGGGCGGCGCTTTGGGCGCTGGCGCTGGTGCTGGGCGGCGGCTTGATCATCTACGCCGAGCCCCGGCGCGGGCGCGGAGGCCGCACTGCGGTACTGGGGTTGATTGCGGTCGCCGCGGGGTTGCTGGCGACTGGGTCGTTTTTCCCGGGCCACTGGATCGATGCCGGGTGGATGCGCCACGCCTACCAGCTGGCCTTCGTCGGGGCGGCGGCGGTGCTGGCGATGGGCCTGATCAGCCGTATTGGCGACTTCAGGAACCAGCGCGACCAGGATCGACTGGCGCGCCTGGATTCCGAGCGACGCATGCGCAGGGAGGCGGCGCGTTCGGAACTCACCGCCGCATTGCAGGACAAGCTGCGCACCGTAGGCGCGGGGGATCTGGAACGCACCGGCTTTCGCCTCCTGCTCGACCACCTGCTGCCGCAGGTGTCGGCCGAACTGGCCATCGCCACCATCTGCGATTCCCAGGACCGTAACATCCTGGTGTCTTTCCCGCAGTCACGACAGGCCGAGGCCGAGGGGCTCGTCGCAAAGCGCCGCCTGCAGCTTAAGCGCCATGCCGCGGCCGGGATCAGCCTGCAACAACCGGTCGCGATCCCGGAGGCGGTCGGAATGGGCGCGACCGAGGCCCTGGTTCCGATTCCGATCCGTGCGCCGGCCTGGGGCCTGCTGCTGTTGCAGCGATCGGGAGAGCAGGGCTTCACGTCGGATGAACTGGCGCTGGCCGACGAGTTGCTGCGCCTGACCCTGCTCCACATCGAACAGGTGCTGGCGGCGATCAACCTGCGCCGGTCGGCGGAAGTCGACGCCCTGACCGGCGCCTTCAACCGGCGCACGCTGGACCAGTGGATGGCGCGTTGCTTCATCGAGGCCAAGCGCGACGATCATCCGATCTCGGTGCTGTTCGCGGACATGGACCATTTCAAGCGGATCAACGATACCTACGGCCATGCCTGTGGCGACGAATGCCTGCGGCGGGTGGCGGCCACATTGCAGGCACAGCTGGCGCAAGGCGATCTGTTCGGACGCTACGGCGGTGAGGAATTCATCGCCGTCCTGCCAGGGCGCAACGGCGCCGAGGCCCGGGAAATCGCCGAGCGCCTGCGTCGGTCGATCGAACAGCTGCAGGTCGAGTGGCAAGGCAACGTGTTGCCGCTGACCATGAGCGTGGGGCTGGCCGCGCGCGTGGCCGGAGACGACAAGCCTGCCTCGATGGTGGACCGTGCCGACAAGGCCTTGTACGCGGCCAAGCGCAACGGACGCAACTGCGTCCACGCGGCACCCGCCAGTTTCGCCTGAGACGTCAGCCGGATCCGCCGTTTCCGCGGATTGGGGCAGGTCATTGCACCACGAAGCAAGGTCGGTCGAGGCGTGTCGGGCGATGCCTGCGCCCGCAGCCGAAAGGGCGCGCGCAGGCCGCGGCGACCGGCGGGCGCGATGCGCCGGGCTTGAACGGTGGCGAGGCGCCCGCACATCCCGGTGGTCCCCACCGGAGATCGGCCCATGTCGGGAATCGGCGCCTTCAAGCAGAGACTTCCCCGCCCTGAACAGGCACTGCCTGGCCGCGAGCGGGAAGTGCCGCTGCGCAACGTGCACCACGTCCACGGACGGCCGCTGCGTGGCGGGTTCGATGGGCTGCCGCGGGTGCAGTTCGGCATGGGTTGCTTCTGGGGCGCGGAGCGCCTGTTCTGGGCGCTGCCTGGCGTGCAGACCACGGCCGTGGGCTATGCCGGCGGGGTGACGCCCAACCCGAGCTATCGCGAGGTCTGCAGCGGCGAAACCGGGCACACCGAGGCGGCGCGCGTGGTCTACGACCCCACCTTGGTGTCCTTCGATGCGTTGCTGAAGGTGTTCTGGGAAGGTCACGATCCCACCCAGGGCATGCGCCAGGGC
>JALZMP010000183.1 GCA_030858145.1 Pseudomonadota bacterium | reverse complement strand
GCCCTGGCGCCGTCGCTGGCCGCCGCCGATGCGGTGGTGTTCCTGCAGCGCCCGGAACTGGCGTGGGACGCCGGAAAGGTGGTGTCCGCGCTGCACGGCGAAGGCCGCGCGGTGCCGAGCGTGGAGGCGCTGGTGCAGACATTGCGGACCCATGCGCGCGCCGGCGACCACGTGGTGTTCATGTCCAACGGTGGCTTCGACGGTGCGCCGCACAGCTTTCTTGCGGCGCTGCGCGAGCGCACATAGGGTGCGCCTTGGCCCACAGGGCAGGTTTGCGCCGAGCGTCGTTGAACGCGGAGGCGGAGTTGATGGGCCAAGGCCCACCCCACGCCCCGGGCGGACGACAGGCTGCACACACGCCCGCGGACAGGATGCTGCCATGACCGCGACCCAAACGCTCGGCCTGTTCCCGCTGCAGACGGTGCTGGTGCCCGGTGCGATGCTGGGCCTGCGGGTGTTCGAGGCGCGCTACCTGGACCTGGTGCGCGAGTGCGGCCGCACGGGTGCGGGCTTCGGCATTTGTCTTGTGCTGGAAGGCAGCGAGGCCGGCGCGCCCGCGGTGCCGGTGGCCATTGGCACCGAGGCGCGGATCGAGGACTTCGGCACCAGCGAAGAGGGCCTGCTGACCCTGCGCGTGCGCGGTGCGCGTCGCTTCCACGTGCAGCACACCCGTGTCCGCGACAACGGCCTGCTGGTGGGCGAGGTGGCATGGCGCGATCCCGACCAGGTGCTGCCGCTGCAGCCGCAGCACGCGCTGCTTGCCACGCTGTTGCAGCGGATCCTGGAGAAGACCGGCACCGGGGAGCTCGGCATCGACGAGGAACGCTTCGACGATGCCGCCTGGGTGGGCTGGCGATTGACGGAAATCCTGCCGCTCGCCGACGGCCAGCGCCAGCTGCTGCTGCAGGAGGACGATCCGCATGCGCGGCTGGAACGGCTGCTGGGGTTGATTTCCTAGCCTGTTACAGTCCGCCCGGCCCGGTCAGTTGCTGCCCGCCGTGCGCACGCGCAGCACCGGCAGGCCGGACGCTGGATGCACGCCTTCCTCGGCCTCGAAACCGGCCAGCGCGCTGCGCAGGGCAAGGTAGGCCGCGCGGCTGTCGGCCTGAGGCTGCCACAGGCCGAAGGCATCGAAGGGCCGCGTGTAGACTAGGGTCTGGGTGCTGCCGATCCACAGCGGCGTGCCGTCGGCAAACTGCGCCGGCGCGCGCCACAGCCGCAACACCTGGATGCGCTCGTCGTCGAGCCGGCGACGCAGCAGCAGTGTCTCCGCGCTGGCATCCAGGGTCGCCGGCAGCACTGGCTGGCGCGCCGGCGGCGTGTCGTCGTCGAGCAACCCCACCGTGGCGCGCCAGCCTGCCTGTGCCTGCGACTGCCAGCCCTGCGCCTGCAAGCTTGACTGCAGCGGTGCCAATGGCCCGGCGACCTGCACGTCCAGCGGCCAGCGCAGGCTGGGGTCGCGTTCCCTGCGCTTTGTTGGCAACGTGGTCCAGTCACCCTGCCACCAGCGCGCGCGGTCCAGCGTGGCCATCGGCTCCGGCGGCGCAAACCGCGCCAGCAGCGGATCGATCGCGCGCGGCGCATGCCACACGGCGGCGGCAAGGAAACTGCCGTAGAAGATCGCCGCCAGCGGCCGCATCCATAGCGAACGCGCCACGTGGCGACGGTAGGCGATGCCCAACAGCAGCAGCCAGACGATCCCCAGCAGCATCCCGCCGACGATGTCGGTCAACCAGTGCGCGCCCAGGTAGAGTCGGGCGAAGCCCAGCAGTGCCACCACCGCACCGGAGAGCAGGTAGGGCCAGACCCGCTGCCGCCCCGGGAACTCGCGCGCGATCAGCACCGCGAAGAAGCCGAAGGTGATCGTGGTCATGGTCACGGCCACGGAGGGAAAGCCGAAGCCGCTGAGCGCGCTGGGCGGGCGCGGCATGTCGATCGCGGTGCCCAGCGCCGTGGTCAGGGCCAGTCCGAACGCCAGTGCCCCAATCCAGTGCGCGGCCGCCATCCAGCGGCGCCGGAACAGCAACCACAACAAGGCCAATCCAGCGGCCGGCCCCAGCACCATCGGGTCGCCGATCGAAGCCAGCGCGGCCATCAGCCGGTCGGCAAGCGGGTTGCGTAGCTCGAACATCCATTCGTGCACGCGCAGGTCGAGCAGCAGCGGTTCGCCACGCATCAGCACCATGGCCAGCAGCGCGAACCAGGCCCAGCCGATGGCGAGCAGGCAGGCGGCCAGGATCGCCAGCGACGCCGACTCCGGGCGGTTGGGGTCGATCAGCGCGGCGGCATAGCGACCCAGGCGGGGGTGGGCGTGGGTCCACTTCAAGGCCCGGGCCAGCAGGCTGTCGGCATGGCGCGCGAACCAGCGATAGGTGTAGAGCACACTCGCCCACGCC
>JALZMP010000168.1 GCA_030858145.1 Pseudomonadota bacterium | reverse complement strand
GCCGTCAGCAGCGCCGCGCCGCGGGGGGTCGACGGGGGATGATGCGGTGGCACGGGCGCGGCCGGCAGCCGCTGCCGTCTACAGTCCCAGCCGCTGCCGCACCTCGGCCGCGACCCGTGCCGTTTCGCGCAGGGGCTCGACCTCGAAGTCCGCGAGCCGGGAATCCATCGCGTGGATCCGGCCGCGGGCGAGCAGGGCGTCGAGGAACTGCCGCGGTCGCCCGCGCACGCGCTCGGGCTCGAACACGAACACCGGTACACGGGTGGCGCAGGCCTCGGAGATCATGTTGACCGAATCCGGCGAACAGACGATGCGATCGGCCCAGGCCAGCAGTCCGGGGTAGGGGTTGTCGCCATCGTCCGCATCGAGCCAGGTCAGCCCCGGAGTCTCAGCGAAGCGGTGGCGCAGCACCGCGCGCAGCTCGCGGTCGGTGCGTTGCGAGGCGGTCACCAGGAGGCTGCCGCCGTCGCGGGCCAGCGCCGCCTCCAGCCGGCAGGCCAGCACCTCGAAGGCCATGCGGTCGAAACGCACGTGCGTGCTCGATCCGCCCAGCAGCAGCGCGGTGCGCGGGCGCGGCAGCTCGCCGAAGGCAGCGAACGCATTGCGTGCGGCGGCCAGCCATGCATCATCGACCGGATGCAGGCTGCCCAGGGTGGTCAGCACGTTGCCGCCGTGCAGGCCATCGTGTGCAGGCGCCACCACCAGATCCCAGAGCGCGGGGTCCAGGCGTGGATCCAGGATCTGCACCGTCTTGCTGCCATGCGCACGCAGCAGGCGCGTCGCCAGTGCCGCCTGCCGGCCGCATCCGATGGTCACATCCGGCGGGGCGTCGAGCAGGTCGGCAAGGCCGGGTCCGAAGGCCCGCTGGCTGCCGGGGGCGAGCCGCGGGGCCAGCCAGCGCCAAGGCGCGCGTGGGATCAGCGCCACCGCGGACAACGCTGCGGGTGCCAGCGCCGCCGCCAGCGCGTGGGCTTGGCGGGCATTGCCGGCGCGGCCATCGCTGAGGGCGCAGAGATGGAGCGAATCGGGCGTCGGGCCCGTGCACCGTTCCATTTTCGTGATCATCCGTTCCGGGATCGTGGCTGTGACTTCACCGATGGAACTCTACACTGCAAGCATGATTTGCCCGCTTCCTGCCCGAGGATCCTGATGACCGATGTCCTGCCCGCGCCCTGTCTGGACCAGCTGTTCCGGACCGCCCGCACCCACAACGAACTCGCAGGCGCGATCGACGACACCACCCTGCGCCGGCTCTACGACTTGCTGAAATGGGGGCCGACGACTGCCAATACCTCCCCGGCGCGTTTCGTGTTCGTGCAGTCGAAGGCGGCCAAGGAGAAGCTGGGTCCGGCGATGGACGAGGGCAACTACAGCAAGACCATGGCCGCACCGGTCACCGTGATTGTCGCCCACGACGAGGACTTCCATGAGAAGTTGCCTGTCCTGTTCCCCCATACCGACGCCAGGAGCTGGTTCGAGGGGCCACGCGAGGGCCGCCGCGTGGCGGCATTGCGCAACGGCAGCCTGCAGGGCGCGTACCTGATCCTCGCCGCCCGCGCCCTGGGGTTGGATACCGGCCCCATGTCCGGTTTCGACAACGCCAAGGTCGACGAGGCCTTCTTCAAGGGCACGGCGATCAAGTCCAATTTCCTGGTCAACCTCGGGCATGGCGACGTGTCCAGGCTGTTCCCGCGCTCGCCCCGCCTGTCCTTCGACGAGGCGGCGCGCATCGAATGACCGTCCCGCGTCGTACCTGACATCCGACCGACCATACGGAGAGTCCGCATGAAACGTTTCGCCCTTGCCGCCGCCCTTGCCCTGTTCGCCATCCCGGCCTTCGCCGCGCCGGTGACCTACAAGATCGACCCGAACCATACCCAGGTGCTGGCGAGCTGGAGCCACTTCGGCTTCTCCAACCCGGTCGCCAACTTCGGCGAGGCCGAGGGCGCCATCGTCTACGACGCCGACGACGTGTCCGCCTCCAGCGTGCAGGTGACCTTGCCGCTGTCGGGCCTGAACGCCTTCGTGCCCGCCTTCAACGAGCACCTGCGCAGCGGGGATTTCTTCGAGGCCGAGACCTATCCCGGAGTGACGTTCAAGAGCACGAAGGTCGAGGCGGCGGGCGAGGATCGCCTGAAGGTCACCGGCGACCTGACCATCAAGGGCACGACCCGTCCGGTGGTGCTGGACGTGACGCTCAACAAGGCCGCCGAGCAGCCGATGGCCAAGCGCCAGGCGATCGGCTTCGACGCCACCACCACGGTCAAGCGCACCGACTTCGGGCTGGGCAAGTTCGCGCCCGGCGTCAGCGACGAGGTGACCTTGCGCATCACCACCGAGGCGATCGTGCCCAAGCCGGCGGCGGCCGGGTAGGCGCGACGCAGCCTTGCCGGACTGATCCGGGCGCCGCGCAGTACGCGGCGACACGCGTCCCGGGACTGCAGATGAAGCGCCTCCGCCCCGCCGCCGACCGCGGCCATGCCCGCACCGACTGGCTCGACAGCCGGCACGGGTTTTCGTTCGGCCACTACCACGACCCCGACTGGATGGGCTGGGGGCCGCTGCGCGTGGTCAACGAGGATCGGGTCGCGCCCGGTGCCGGCTTCCCGCCGCACGGCCACGCCAACATGGAGATCCTGAGCTACGTGGTCTCGGGCGCGCTGGCGCATCGCGACAGCACATCCGTTGCGGGCGAGGGGGGCAAGGGGATAGTGCACGCGGGCGAGTGGCAGAGGATGAGCGCCGGGCACGGCGTCGAGCACAGCGAGTTCAACGCCTCCGCGACCGAGCCGGTGCACTTCCTGCAGGTCTGGATCCAGCCCGACCGCGTCAACCTGGCGCCGGCGCACGCCCAGCGCGCCTTTGACCGCGCCGCCTGCCGCGGCCGTTGGGCGACGTATGCCTCGCCGGACGGCGCCGACGGCAGCCTCGCCATCTGCCAGCAGGCCTGGGTTCGGGGCATTGCACTGGGCCGTGGCGAACAGGCAGAGGCGGTGCTGCAGCCGCAGCGACGCTATTGGCTGCAGGTGGTGGCGGGTGAGGCGGAGATCGGCGACGCGCCCTTGGCGGCCGGCGACGCCATCGGCTACGCCGGTGAATCGGGCGCGCTGTCGATCACCGGTCGCGGCGACGGCGTGGCCGACGTGCTGCTGTTCGACCTGCCGGACTGAGCGTGACGGTACGGGCCACCGCGCTAGAATGACGGTCCCACGATCGCGC
>JALZMP010000138.1 GCA_030858145.1 Pseudomonadota bacterium | reverse complement strand
TGGCTTCGTCGCGCACGCGATCAGGTTCTGCCTGCTGCGCGGCGAGCCACTGCTCGACCGTCCAGCCGATCGGCAGGTAGCCGTGCACGGGGTCGTGGGCGCTGGTCTGGTCGGTGACGGCGTCGGGCTTGACGCCTCGGCGCGCCAGTTCGGGCAGTACCTCAGCCGCGTTGCCGAGCAGGGCGATGGACTTCGCCTCGCCCGCCTTCGTGTATTTGTCGATGCGGGCGAGCGCGTCGTCGATGTCGGCGGCCTGTTCGTCGACGTAGCGGGTGCGCACGCGCATGTCGATGCGGCTCTGCTGGCACTCGATGTTGAGGCTGCAGGCGCCGGCCAGTGATGCGGCCAGCGGCTGCGCGCCGCCCATGCCGCCGAGGCCCGCGGTGAGGATCCACCTGCCCTTGAGGTCGCCGCCGTAGTGCTGGCGGCCCATCTCGACGAAGGTTTCAAAGGTGCCCTGGACGATGCCCTGGCTGCCGATGTAGATCCAGCTGCCGGCGGTCATCTGGCCGTACATCATCAGGCCCTTGCGGTCGAGCTCGTGGAAGTGCTCCCAGGTCGCCCAGGCCGGCACCAGGTTGGAGTTGGCGATCAGCACGCGCGGGGCGTCGGCGTGGGTCGGGAATACGCCCACCGGCTTGCCGGACTGCACCAGCAGGGTCTCGTCGTCGCCTAGGGTCTTCAGCGTGGCGAGGATGGCGTCGTAGCTGGGCCAGTCGCGCGCGGCGCGGCCGATGCCGCCATAGACCACCAGGTCCTCGGGGCGCTCGGCGACCTCGGGGTCGAGGTTGTTCTGGAGCAGCCGGAACGGCGCTTCGGTCAGCCAGGACTTGCAGGTCAGCTCGCTGCCGCGTGGGGCGCGGATTCGGCGGGATGGGTCGTGGCGCTTGTCTGGCATTGCGGCGCTCTGGCATGTCTTCGACCCGCAATTATATGATCCGGCCCCGGCGGCCTGGTGCTGGCCGCTGCACCCCTGTTAGTGCGTTGTTTTGGAGACTCTCCTGCTCGCAGCAGAGCCAATCATCCCCGTTGAAATGGAGTGCCATGATGAAGATCTTGCTGAAACTGCTTTGCCTGACGGTACTGCTCGCGGGCCTCACTGGGTGCAAGACCATGCAGACGGTCAGCCATGACCAGTGGTCTGACGTAACCAGCCAGGTTGAAGCCGGAGACACCGTGGAGGTGGTGACTACCGACGGCCGGGTGCAGACATTCGTGGTGACCGAAGTGACGGCCGACGCCCTGGTGGGTAGCGATACCCGCATCGCAAAGGAAGACATCTCGCGCCTGCAGGTCCGGGCGGTGCACAAGGGCCGCACGTTCGGCGCCGCGTTCGGCAGTGCCGGTGCGGTGCTGATCATCGTGCTGGCAGCCGCCACGGCGGCGGTGCTGGGCGGCGGCTGATTTCAAGCAGCGCAATGGGTTGCCAGCGGTGGTGTTGGCAGGATTTCCTGCCTGCGCTTCGCGTGCGTGGCCGCTTCGGTGCCCTTGCCACGACCCCCGGGCACGGACCGGGGTCGTGGGTCACGTAGGCAGCAGGATCAGCGAATCGCAGGATCCAGCCGGCGCAGGGCGTCGGCGAGGTCGACCGCGCCGGTGCTGTCGAGGTCGGCACGGGTGTAGACCCGGCCGTTGCCGGCCACGCAGCCGCGCATGTCGTCGCGTGATTGCAGGTTGCGGGTGGCGATGATGCGCGAGCCGGTCTGGCGGAGGCAGAGCCGATCGGCGAAGGCATCGTGATTCGCGCGCTGGACGGTCATGTCCGTCGCGCCTGTCTGGCCCTGCAGGTCTACATCTACGTCGGCCGAAGGCGCGGTCGACTGCGCTGAAGCCGTGGCGGTCATGGCCAGCAGCGCGCTGGCGAGCAGCAGTCTGTTCATCGGTCACCTCTAGGGTCGGCAGGCGCAGATCGCGTCAACGACCACCATACGCCTGGCCCGGTAAATCGGCGCGAAGACCATCGGCGCGTGTTCATCCTGGTGTCAGCCTGGAGGAGTCCCGGACCCGCGGGCGCCGGACAGGCTCGGCGTCTTCGCACTGACACGGCGAGTCCCTATCATGCCTCGATGACAGCTTCCGTGCCGGCGCAAGCGCGCGCCCTGCTCTGCCTCGTCCTGCCGTGCCTGCTGCTCGCCGCCTGCGCGGTCCTGCCCGCCGGCGACCGCGCCTCTCCGCCCAGCGTGCTGCTGGTGTCGCTGGACGGGGTCCATCCCGACGACCTCGATCCCGCCCTTACCCCCACGCTGTCGCGGCTCGCGCGCGAGGGCGTGCAGGCGGCCTGGATGACGCCGTCGTATCCGTCGTTGACCTTTCCCAACCACTACACCCTGGTCACCGGGCTGCGCCCGGACCGCCACGGCGTCACCCACAACACCATGCGCGACGAGGCGCTGGGCCGGTTCCGGCTGTCCGACCGCGACGCCGTCGGCGACGGCCGCTGGTGGCAGCAGGGCGAACCGGCGTGGGTGACTGCGGAGCGGGCGGGCCTGGCCACCGCCACCCTGTTTTGGCCGGGCAGCGAGGCGGCGGTGGGCGGAGTGCGGCCGCGGCGCTGGACGGCGTTCGACAAGAACATGGCGATGGCCGCGCGGGTGGACACTGTGCTCGCTTGGCTGGCGGAGCCGCCGGCGACCCGACCGCGGCTGGCGACGCTGTACTTCGAGCACGTCGACACCGCCGGTCACGACCACGGCCCGGGATCGGAGCAGTCGCGCGACGTACTGCGCCAAGTGGATGCCGCGCTCGCCCGCCTGGTCGACGGACTGGCGGCGCACGGGCTGCGTGACCGGGTCGACCTGGTGATCGTGTCCGACCACGGCATGGCGGCGGTGGCGCCGGGCAACGTCATCGCTTTGGAAGACATGGTGCCGGCGGAGGATGCCAGCGTGGTCACCGGCGGCCAATCGCTTGGCTTCGCGCCCAGACCTGGGCGCGAGGCCGCCACCGAGCGCGCCCTGCTCGGCCGCCACGACCGCTACTCCTGCTGGCGCAAGGGCGAGTTGCCAGCGCACTGGCATTACGGCAGCCATCCGCGGATCCCGCCGATCGTGTGCCAGTTGGACGAAGGCTGGGACGCGATCCCGCGCGCGTCGATCGCGCGGCGCCAGGCCGGCAGGGTCCGCGGCTCGCACGGCTACGCCCCGGAGCTGCCATCGATGCGGTCGCTGTTCATTGCCCACGGGCCGTCGTTCCGCCGCGGCCTGCAGCTGCCGCCGTTCGACAATGTCGACGTCTATCCGCTGCTGATGCGGCTGCTCGGCCTGCCGCCGGCGCCCCATGACGGCGGTGACGCCGCCCTGCACGCGCTGCGCGAGACACCCTGAGCGCGGACCACTGGCGCGCCGAGACGCGGGTGCGCGAAGCCGCGCGCGCAGTGGCCGAACGCGAACTGGTCAAGACCAGGATCCGCGCGCCATTTGATGACGTGGTGCTCAAGCGCATGGCCCAGGTCGGCGCGGCGGTGGGCCCGGGCACGCCGCTGCTGCGGATCGTCGACCTGGCATCGCCCGAGGTCGAGGCGCGGCTGCAGCCGGCGCCGGTACCACCATCGCCGGCCTCGCCTCGCTGGCGTTCGGCTTCGGCGGCAAGTCGCTGCTGTGGGGTCCGGTGGCGGCGAGCATCGTCTGGGGCCTGGCGTTTTCCAGCGTGCTGACCCTGTTCGTGGTGCCGGTGCTGTACCGCTTCTTATGCAGCCGCCGCCGTGGTATCGCAAGGCCTTCGGCGACTTTCGCCCGTCCCACGCGCCAGCCGGTCCCCCATTCGTGCGCTGAGCCAACACCCGTGCGCCACCGTAATCGCAGGTTCGACCCTCGGCGAGGGGCCTTGGCGCCAGCGGAAGGCGGGCCGCGATCCGTCGCGGCTGTGGGAGTGGGCTCAATCCGCGAGCAGCTTGTCGATCGCCTTGCGGTAGCGCGCGGCGACGGCGTCGCGGTCGCGGTGGCGACCGTCGACGACCACGCGTTCGCCGCCCACGTCCACCTCGCGCACCAGGTTGCGGTTGCCACTGAAGATCCAGCGGTCGGCGACATCCGCCACCGTGGCGCCTGCCAGCTGCGCTGCCTCGGCGTCGAGCACGATCGCCGCTCCCCCATGATGGAAGCCGCTGGCATCCTGTGCGCTGGCCAGGACGTGCTGCAGCAGCGTGCGTCCCACACTCGGCGACTCCGCTGCCACCGCGATGTTGCGGCGGCCGGTGGCCAGGCGCTGGCCATACTCCAGCCAGCGCAGCTCTTCCACCGGCGACACCGAGATCTGCGAATCCGAGCCGATGCCCCAGGCGCCGCCGGCATCGAGGTAGGCGCGCAGCGGGAACAGTCCGTCACCAAGGTTGGCCTCGGTGGTCGGGCACAGCGCCACCGTCGCGCCGCTGCGCGCGATGCCGGTGATCTCGCCGTCGTCCAGGTGGGTGGCGTGGACCAGGGTCCAGCGCGCATCGACCGCGGCATTGGCCAGCAGCCATTGCACCGGCCGCGCATCGCGCACCGCGAGGCAGTCCTGCACCTCGCCGATCTGTTCCGCGATGTGGATATGGATCCGGGTATCCGCGGGAAGCGCATCGACCACCGCGTGCATCGCATCCACCGGCACCGCACGCAGGCTGTGCAGCGCGCAGCCGACACGCAGTATCGCATCCTGGCGCGCCTGCAGCGCCTCGAACAGGCGCAGGTAGCCGTCGACATCGTGGCCGAAGCGCCGCTGCCGTCCGGACAGCGCACGGCCATCGAAGCCACCGGTCATGTACAGCACCGGCAGCAGGGTCAGGCGGATGCCGGTGTCGCGCGCGGCCGCGATCAGCGCGTCCGACATGGCGGTGGGCCGGGCGTACGGCCTGCCGTCGGCAGCGTGATGCAGATAGTGGAACTCGCACACCGACGTGTAGCCGGCCTCCAGCATCTCCACGTAGAGCTGCGCGGCGACCGCATGCAGTAACTCCGGGTCGAAACGCGCCGCCAGCCGGTACATGGTCTCGCGCCAGGTCCAGAAGCTGTCTTGCCCGTCGCGCGAGCCGGGGGTCGCACGGGACGCATCGGTCTGCCGCTCAGCCAGCCCCGCCATCGCGCGCTGGAAGGCATGCGAATGCAGGTTGGCGATGCCCGGCAGGCGCCAGCCCTGGGCGGTGGCTTCGATGGCGAGGGGTGCGACGGCCATCGTGCATTGTCGCCCGCGGCGCGGGGGCTGTCGCCCCACGGCGATTACAATCGCCCGATGAGCGCGTCGCCGCACATCCGCTGGGACGGCCTGGCCCTCAACGCACACCTGGTCACGCTGGAGGGCGATGCCGGCTATGGCGGGGTGGCCGAGGGCGCGCTCGGCTGGCAGGACGGCCGGCTCACTTATGTCGGCACGGTGGAGGGACTGCCCGGCGCGCCGGAATCCCTGTCCGACACCGTCATCGACGTCAAAGGCGACTGCATCACTCCCGGCCTGGTCGATTGCCACACCCACGTGGTGTTCGCGGGCGACCGCGCGGCCGAGTTCGAGCAGCGGCTGCAGGGGTCCAGCTACGAGTCCATCGCCCGTGCCGGCGGCGGCATCCTGTCCACCGTGCGCGATACGCGCGCCGCCAGCGAGGACGCGCTGCTGGCGCAGTCGCTGCCACGCGCTGCTGCCCTGCGCGCGGACGGCGTGACCACCCTGGAGATCAAGTCCGGCTACGGGCTCGACCTCGACAATGAGCGCAAGATGCTACGCGTGGCACGGCGGGTCGGGACGCAACTGGGCATCGACGTGCACACCACCTTCCTCGGCGCACACGCGTTGCCCGAGGACTTCGCCACGCGCGCGGACGCCTACATCGATGCCGTGCTCGACTGGCTGCCGCGCCTGCATGGCGAAGGCCTGGTCGACGCGGTCGACGCCTTCTGCGAAGGCATCGGCTTCACCACGGCGCAGACCCGGCGCGTGTTCGAGGCCGCGCGCGCGCTCGGGCTGCCGGTCAAGCTGCATGCCGACCAGCTCAGCGACGGCGACGGCGCGTCGCTGGTGGCGGAATTCGGCGGGCTATCCGCCGACCATGTCGAATACACCTCACCCGCCGGCGTGCGCGCGATGGCCGATGCCGGCACGGTGGCGGTGCTTCTACCGGGCGCATTCCACGTGCTGCGCGAGACCCGGTTGCCGCCGATCGAGGAATTCCGCGCCCAGGGCGTGGCGATGGCGGTGGCCACCGACTGCAATCCCGGCACCTCGCCGCTGCTGTCGCTGCGCCAGGCGATGCAGCTGGCCTGCACGCATTTCCGGCTCACCCCCGAGGAGGCGCTGCGCGGCACGACGGTGAACGCAGCGCGTGCACTGGGCCTCGACGACCGCGGTACTTTGCGTGTTGGGCAGCGGGCTGACTTCGTGCGCTGGCGCGTACGCGATCCGGCGGCGCTGTGCTACTGGCTGGGCGGGGCGCTGGCGGACGGCGTGTATGCCGGCGGCGTGCGCGTCGCCTGAACGCGCCTGGGCCTCCTCCCTGTAGACAATGAGGCAAACTGATTGCCGCCCTCGCCTCGTTGCACCTGGAGCCGCCATGCGCCGTGTGATCCTGACCAGCTGCCTCTGCCTCGCCGCGTCGCTGCCTGCCTTGGCCGCGGACGCGTCGCCGGACGCGGTCGCGCTAGCCCGCGACGCAGTCCTCGTCGACACCCACATCGACGCGCCCGGCGCGTTGATGAAGAAATGGGCCGATCTGGGCGCGGCGGCGCCGGATCGCGAGTTCGATTATCCGCGCGCGCGCGCCGGCGGCCTCGATGTCGCCTTCATGTCGATCTACACCTCGGCCGCGCAGGACGACGACGGCAGCGCCTGGCAGGTGGCCAACACCATGATCGACGCGATGCAGGCGCTGGCGGCGCGGCATCCGGACAAGTTCGCCATCCTGACCTCGCCGGGCGACGTCGACCGGCTGCTGGACAATGGCGCAGACGGTCGCGTGCTGCTGCCGCTGGGGATGGAGAACGGCGCGCCGATCGGCGACGACCTCGGCAACCTGCAGTTCTTCTTCGACCGCGGCGTGCGCTATATCACCCTCGCCCACAGCGCCAACAACCGCATCAGCGACTCGTCGTACGCCCTGGAAAAGAAGTGGAACGGGCTCAGCCCGTTCGGCCGCGAGGTGGTCGCGGAAATGAACCGGCTCGGCATCATGGTCGATGTCTCGCACCTGTCCGATGCCGCCGTGCGCCAGGCCGTCGAGCTGAGCACGGTGCCCGTCATCGCGAGCCACTCGGCCTTGCGCCATTTCACGCCGGACTTCGAGCGCAACCTCAGCGACGATCTGTTCAAGGCGATCGCGGACAAGGGTGGCGTGGTGCAAATCCCGTTCGGCAACGCCTTCGTCAATCCGGAAGCCGCCGTGGATACGCAGGCCTACTTCCGCGCCATCAATGAGTTCAACCGGCGCAACGCCGGGCTGAAGTCCGCGGGCAAGCCGGTCGAGGACAAGCAGGCCTTCGAGGACGCCTGGGACGCTGCCCATCCGCCGCGCCCCACCGCCATCGACGCAGTGCTCGACCAGATCGACCATGCGGTGAAGCTGGCGGGTCCCGACCACGTCGGCATCGGCTCGGATTTCGACGGCGTCAGTGGCAACCTGCCGCAAGGATTGCGCACGGTCGCCGACTTCCCCAACCTGGTCGCCGGCCTGCAGGCGCGCGACTATTCCGAGGCCGACATCCGCAAGATCCTCGGTGGCAACCTGCTGCGGGTGTGGACGGAAGTCGAGGGCGGCGCCCAACCGCGCTGACGACCAGGACCACGGTCGTATGCAGCCCCCAACGCCGGACGACGTCCGGCAAGCCGGATCTCCGACGGCAACGCCATCGCCGCACGTGCTGGCGCTGTTCGACTTCGACGGCACCCTGACCTCCCGCGAGACCTTCGGCGCCCTCGTCGCGTTCGCTGTGCCGCGCCGGCGGCTGATGTTCGGAAGGCTGCTGCTCTGGCCGCTGGTCGTCGGGTATCGACTGCGGCTCCTCCCGGGCACGCTGGTGCGCGCCTGCGTGGTGTGGTTCGGCTTCCGTGGACTCTTCGTGGACAGCGTGTGCGACGCCGGGCAGGACTTCGCCGGCACTGTGCTGCCAACCCTGATGCGGCCCGAGGCGGTGGCGCGCCTGCGGCAGCACCTTGGCCAGGGCGACACGGTGGCCGTGGTCTCGGCTGCGTTCGACGTCTATCTCGCGCCGTGGTGCGCTGCGCAGGGTGTCGATCTGCTCTGCTCGCGCCTGCAAAGCGCGGGTGGGCGTCTGACCGGTCGCTACGCGGGGGAGCAATGTGTCGGCGAAGAGAAGGCGCGACAGGTCAGGGCGCGGTATGAGCTCGACCGTTTCGCCGAGGTCCATGCCTATGGCGATACGGGCAAGGACCTGGCCCTGCTCGCACTTGCCCACAAGAAGTTCTATCGCGGCAGGCAGCGCGGCTGATGGCCCAGCTCCGCGGCGTCCGCACCGGCCCACGGAAAAGCCCCGCATGTGCGGGGCTTCTCGTTGTGCCAGCGGTCGCGGAAGTTATTCCTTGGCGACGGCCTTCTTGGCGACGGCCTTCTTGGCGGTCGTCTTCGACGTGGTCCTGCTGGTGGTCCGGGTGGCGGTCTTCTTCGCGACGACCGGAGCGGCGACGGCGCCTGCGGCCTTCTTGGTCGCCTGCGTGCGGGCGTTGCCGTAGCTGGAGTTGAAGCGCTTGCCCTTGGCGGTCTTGCGGTCGCCCTTGCCCATCTTGGTGCTCCTGATCGTGGATTCGCCTGCTGTCGAGGCACGTGCCGGCGCGACTGCGCACCAAGCCGCACATATTAACACGCGATCGGCGGCCTCAGCCCCGCGATGGGATGCCGACGGCGTGGGTCAGGCGCAGGTTGAGCAGGTGGGCGGCGGCCAGCAGCAGGCCGCCGGTGGCCATCACCGCGGCGTGGAACAGGCTATGGGTGTGCAGCACGGTGAACGCGCCTGCCCATACCAGGGCCAGGCCAGGCAGCAGCAGCGCCCAGGCGCGGAAGGCGCGGTGCCGGCGGTAGCCCAGCGTCAGCGTGGTCAGCCCCAGCAGGGTGGCGAACACCACGAAGGCCTGGTCGATGTCGATCCATCCGCCCGCCTTGAGGCCAAATGCCGGCAGCAGCGCCAGCACCAGGGGCAAAAGCGCGCAATGGACGGCGCAGAGTAAGGAAGCTGCGAAACCCACCCGGTCGGCCCCACGCAGTGCAGAGCGGGGCTGGCCGGGGTGAGGCCGGATCATCGCGTCGGGGCGGGGTGCATTCATGATTGAAACATTATAACATATATAAACTAATCCCCGTCCACTGCAACCGGAACCCCCGCATGATGATGCCCCGCAGCCCAGCCGCTCCCTCCCTGCCATCGCGCCCGGCGCCGCGTCGCTCTGCTCTCTGCATCGCGCTGGCCTTGGCCGCGACCGTACTGCCGGCTGCCGCGCAGGTCGACCCGCGCCATGACGAGCCCATCGAGCTGGATTCGGTGATCGTCCGCGCCACGCCGCTGCACAAGACAGCCGAGGACCTGACCCGGCCGGTCGAAGTCCTGGCAGGCGCGCGGCTGGACGAGGCCAAGGCCAACTCGCTGGGCGAGACGGTCAGCCGCCTTCCGGGCGTGCAGAGCTCCTATTTCGGCCCCGGCGTCGGCCGCCCGATCATCCGCGGTCTCGATGGCGCCCGCGTGCAGGTGCTCAGCGACGGCCTCGCCGCCGGCGACGTGTCGACGGTCAGCGTCGACCACGCGGTCAGCATCGAACCCTTCCTAGCCAACCAGATCGAAGTGCTCAAGGGGCCCGCCACCCTGCTCTATGGCAGCGGCGCGATCGGCGGCGCGGTCAACGTGATCGACGGCCGCATCCCGGAGAGCGTGACTGCGCAGCCGCTGCAAGGCCGCGCCGAATTGCGTGGGGGCAGCGTCAATAACGAGAAGACCGGCATGTTCCGCCTCGACGGCACCTCGGCCTCGGGGAACCTCGTGTTCCATGCCGATGGCCTGCATCGCGAGACCGGGGACTACCGGATTCCGGGCTTTGCCGAGCTGGCGCATGACGATCATGATGACGATCACGACGACGACGACGAGGTCCGTGGCCGGCTGCCGAACAGCTTCGTGCGCACCGACAGCGGCGCGCTCGGCGTGTCCTGGATCGGCGATCGCGGCTTCATCGGCGTCGGCAGCAGCCTGTTCAACACTCGCTACGGCGTCCCCGGGCATGCCCACGGCGGTAATGGCCACGATGACGAGCACGACGACGACGACGATCATGCCGAAGAGGAAGAGACCGTCCGCATCGTGATGGATCAGCGGCGCCATGAGCTGCGCGGCGGGTTCAATGACCTCGGCGTGTTCGACACCCTGCGCGTCAAGCTGGCCCGCACCGACTACACCCATACCGAGTTCGAGGGCGATGAGGTCGGCACCGTATTCGACAATGTGAGCACCGAAGGCCGGCTGGAGCTGGTGCACCGCAACTGGGCCGGCTGGGACGGCGCGTTCGGGCTGCAGGCCTCGCGCCGCGACTTCAGCGCGGTCGGCGAGGAAGCCTTCGTCCCGGCCAGCCTGTCGCGCGACGCCGGCGTATTCTGGATCGGCGAGCGCAGTTTCGGCGCACTGGATCTCGAACTCGGCGCGCGTTACGACCGCAACCGGATCGAGGTCGACGAGGGCGAGGCGATCGGCCCGTCGCGCGACTTCGATCCCACCAGCTTTTCAGCTGCGGCGCGCTGGAATTTCAGCGACGACTTCCACCTCTCCTTCGGCCTCGACCGCGCGCAGCGCTCGCCGGTCAGTGAGGAGCTGTACTCGGACGGGCTGCACGTCGCCACGAGCAGTTTCGAGTTCGGCGACCCCACGCTTGGCGTCGAGACCGCCAACCGTGCCGAGATCGGCGCCCACTGGCATCGTGGCCCGCTGAAACTGTCGGCCTCGCTGTACCAGACCCGCTTCGATGATTTCATCTACCTCGCCGACACCGGCATCGAGGAGCATGGCACGCCGGCGCGGGTATGGAACCAGACCGACGCCCGCTTCACCGGGGGCGAGGTCGACCTGCAGTGGACATTCCTCGACAACGACACCGGCACCTGGAGTGCACGTGCGTTCGGCGACGTGGTGCGCGGCAGGCTCACCGGCCACGGCACCCGCACGGTGGAGTTCGCGATCGAGGAGGACGACGGCGACATCGAGGAGTTCACCGCCGACATCGCACAGTCCGGCAACCTGCCGCGGATTGCGCCGGCGCGCCTGGGTACGGAGCTGCGCTGGGCCGGCGGCAACTGGCGCGCCGCGCTCGGCGCCGTCCGCTATGCGCGCCAGGACAAGGTGGCGGAATTCGAGACCGAGACCGCCGGCTATACGCTGGTTCACGCCAACCTGGCCTGGCACCGCGACACCGCCGGCGGCAACGCCTGGGAACTATTCCTCGACGGCAGCAACCTGCTCGACGAGGAGGCCCGCCCGCACACGTCCTTCCTCAAGGAGCTGGCGCCACTACCGGGCCGCGGCGTGTCGGCGGGGGTACGGGTGTTCTTCTAGGTCACGGCCACACGGGGCCGGCGTTCGCGCCTGCTCGGATAGGACGCGGAGGGTGGCCTTGGCCCACCCTCCGCTTGTCGCCGAATCGGCACCCGCCGATCATTCCGGTGGGCCCAGGCCCACCCTAAGCAATGCATTTGGCGCACAGGCCGTGCACTTCCAGGGTCTGCGCCTTGGGCTCAAAGCCCAGCGCGCGGGCGCGGGCGTCGAGTGCGGTGACCACCGCCCGGTCCTCCAGTTCCACCGCGCTGTGGCAGCGGTCGCAGATCAGGAACGGCACCGAGTGCTGCGCGGTGCTGGGGTGGTGGCAGGCGACGAAGGCATTGACCGACTGCAGCTTGTGAATGAAGCCGTTGGCGAGCAGGAAGTCGAGCGCGCGGTAGACCGTCGGCGGCGCGGCCGCGCCCGGGCCCTCGCCCTCGCGGACCCGGTCGAGCAGGTCGTAGGCCTTGACCGGCTGGCCAACCTCGGCGATCAATTTCAGCACCCGGGCGCGGATCGGCGTCAGCCGCAGCCCGCGCTCGCGGCAGGCGTGCTCGACCGCGGCGACGAATGCGTCGGCGTCGTCGACGTGGTGCGTGGGATCGGTACAGGCGTGCGCAGGCATGGATGGATGATGGGCGCGGGTCGGCCGCAACTCAAGCCGTCGGCACCGCTGCGGCATCGGGCGTGGCGTCGATGCGCGCCAGCGCGGCGTCGATGCGCTTCAAGGCTTCGTCGCGCCCGGCGAGGTAGACGGTATGCGCGATGTCGGGGCTGACCTGGGTGCCGGTGATCGCCACCCGCAGCGGCTGCGCCACCTTGCCCATGCCCAGGCCCAGCGCCTCTGCGGTGGCGTGCAGTGCCTCCCCGATCGCCTCCACGTGCCACGCCGGAAGTTTCGACAGCCGCTCGCGCGCTTCGGCCAGCGGCATCCCAGCCGCGGCGGACAGGTGTTTGGCGACGGCCTTCTCATCGTAGTCGCGCAGCGGCAGGTACCAGACCACGGCGCGCTCGGTCATCTCCTTGAGCGTCTGCACACGGTCGCGCAATGCCAGCACCACGTCGGCAGGCGCCGGGCCGTGCGCGAGGTCGTAGCCAGCCTGCAGCAGATGCCATTCGAGGTGTCGTGCGACGTCGACCGGATCGTCGGCCTTGAGGTACTGCTGGTTCATCCAGCCGAGCTTGTCGGCGTCCAGTCGCGCGGCCTTGGCATTGACGTCCTTCAGGTCGAACAGGCGCTGCATCTCCGCGATCGAGAAGATCTCCTGGTCGCCATGCGACCAGCCCAGCCGCACCAGGTAGTTCAGCAATGCATGCGGCAGATAGCCGGCGTCGCGGTACTGCATCACGTCGGCCGCGCCGGTGCGCTTGGACAGCTTGGCGCCCTGCGCGTCGAGGATCATCGGCAGATGGGCGAAATGCGGCGCGTCCGCGCCCAGCGCCCCGTAGAGGTTGATCTGACGCGGGGTGTTGTTGACATGGTCGTCGCCGCGCACCACGTCGGTGACCCGCATGTCGAGGTCGTCGACCACTACCGCGAAGTTGTAGGTTGGGTGGCTGTCCGGACGCAGCAGCACGAGGTCGTCGAGCTCGCTGTTGGCGATCTCGATCCGGCCCTTGACCTTGTCGTCCCAGGCCACCACGCCGTACTGCGGATTCTTCAGGCGGACCACACGGTTGGGATCGTCGCGGTACGGCAGGCTGGCATCGCGCGCGGCTCCGCTGTAGCGCGGCTTGGCGCCGTCCGCCATGGCCGCCTCGCGCATGGCATCGAGTTCCTCGCGGGTTTCATAGGCGTAGTAGGCCTGCCCGGCGGCGACCAGCTGCTGCGCCACCTCGCGGTAGCGGTCCAGCCGCCGGGTCTGGTAGACCGGTCCCTCGTCGTAGTCCAGCCCCAGCCAGTCCATCGCCTGCAGAATGGCGTCGATCGCTTCCTGGGTGCTGCGCTCGCGGTCGGTGTCCTCGATCCGAAGGATGAACTGCCCACCACTGCGGCGAGCCTCCAGCCAGCAGTACAGCGCGGTGCGCGCGCCGCCGATGTGCAGGTAGCCGGTGGGGCTGGGGGCGAAGCGGGTGCGGCAGGGCATGCGGGGCTCGCGGCGCGTGGACAACGGTGCATTTTACCCGCCGCCCGGCGCGCCCGTCCCGGCGCATACAATCCCGGCATGGCCACGCTGTTCGTCTCCGACCTCCATCTCGACGACGCCCGTCCCGAGAGCACGCGGCTGTTCGGCGACTTCCTCGCCGGCGAGGCACGAATTGCCGACGCGCTGTATATCCTCGGCGACCTGTTCGAGGCTTGGGTCGGCGACGACGATCCCTCCGCGACCGGCGCCGTGATCGCCGAATGGCTGAAGGCGTTGTCAGATGAGGGTGTGCCGGTCTTCTTCCTGCACGGCAACCGCGACTTCCTGCTCGGCGAGGCCTACGCCTTGCGCGCCGGCATGACCCTGCTGCCGGACCCGACCCGCATCGACCTCCACGGCAAGCCGACCCTGCTGATGCACGGCGACCTGCTGTGCACCGGCGACGACGAATACCATCGTTTCCGCGCGCAGACGCGTGATCCGGGCTGGCAGCGCCAGTTCCTGTCGCAACCGCTCGAGGCCCGCCTGGCGTTCGCGAAACAGGCACGCGGCGAGAGCGCGCGCCACCAGGGCGTGCTGCGTGAGGCCGACACCATGGAGACGATCACCGACGTCGCGCCCGCGGCGGTGGACGCGGCGTTTGCCGCGCATGGGGTCGATGCCCTCATCCACGGCCATACCCATCGCCCGGCGATCCATCGCGATGGCGGCCGCACCCGGATCGTGCTCGGCGACTGGTACACGCAGGGTTCGCTGCTGCGGGTCGACGCGCAAGGGCCGCGGCTCTCGACGCCGCCGTAGGCGCCTCTAGGGAAGGTCTGATCAAGTCCATCCATGGACTTGATCAGACATCGCGAGTCCGGCACATGTCCGGACTCGCTCCCACGGAGCAAACACTTGCGTGTTTGCTCCGTGGGCAAACCGTCCTGGTTTGCGGAAGCTCTGAACGTGTTCAGAGCTTCCCTAGGCGAAGTGTTGCAGGGCGGCCAGTTCCTCGTCGCTGAATCCAGCCGCGCTGCGTGCCTCGATGTTGAACGGACCGTGCAGCGCACCGCGAGCGTATTCGGCTAGCAGCGCGTGGAACCTTGCCTCGGGTTCGACCTGCTCGCGGACGCAGAACCAGCGGAACCAGCGGCTGCCCGCGGCGACGTGGGCCACCTCCTCGCGCAGGATCAATTCGAGGATCTCCGCGCTGGCCTCGTCGCCGATTGCGCGCAGCTTCAAAATCATGCCGGGGGTGACATCAAGCCCGCGCGCCTCGAGCACACGCGGCACCAGCGCCATGCGCGCAAGCCCATCGTGCGCGGTCTGCTCCGCCATCTCCCAAAGGCCATTGTGGGCGTCGAAGTCGCCATAGTCGTGGCCCAGTTCGCGCAGCCGTCCGCGCAGCAGCGCGAAATGCCGCGCTTCGTCGGCAGCCACGCCAACCCAGTCGCTGTAGTAGGCGCCTGGCAGGCCGCGAAAGCGGTAAACCGCGTCCCAGGCCAGGTCGATGGCGTTGAACTCGATATGGGCGATGGCGTGAAGGAAGGCGGCGCGGCCTGCCGGTGTGCCGAGGCCTCGCCGCGGCAGGTCGCGCGGCGGCACAAGCCTTGGCGTTGCCGGCCGGCCCGGCATGCGGATCGGTTCCGGTGGTGGCGCGTCCTCGTCGATGGCCAGCTCACCGCGCGCAAAGGCGTCGGCCGCCGCAAATGTGTGTGCCAGTTTCTCCTCGGGCGTGGCGGCATCCAGGCAGGCGAGTGCGGTGGCAAACAGGCTTGTCATGTCGGCTTCGATGGTTTGTGGGAGGCGAGTGCCGGGGTACGTTTCAAGTCGCTCCCCGATACTCGCTTGGTTGAAACGCACCCCGGCACTCGTCCCCGACATTCCCACCTACGACGCTCTTCGCTTCCTCTTCGCCTCGTCTGAACGCAACTGCTGCAGGCGCTCGAAATAGCCAGGTTCAATGCCGGTGACGTATTCGCCGCTGAAGCAGGAGCTGTCGAACCTGCGGCCCGGGAACTTCGGCCCGGCGACCGCGGCCTCGAGGTCGGCGAGGTCCTGGTAGATCAACCAGTCACAGCCGAGAAATTGCTCGATTTCGCGCTCGCTGCGGCCATGTGCGACCAGCTCGTCCACCGAGGGCATGTCGATGCCGTAGATGTTGGGGTGGCGCACCGGTGGCGCGGCGGAGGCCAGGTAGACCTTGCGCGCGCCGGCGTCGCGCGCCATCTGCACGATCTGCTTCGAGGTGGTGCCGCGAACGATCGAGTCGTCCACCAGCAGCACCACCCGGCCCTTGAACTCGAGCGGGATCGGATTGAGCTTGCGCTTGACCGACTTCGCGCGCTCGCCCTGCCCGGCCATGATGAAGGTGCGGCCGACGTAGCGGTTCTTGATGAAGCCCTCGCGGTACTTCACACCAAGCACCCCGGCCAGCTCTAGCGCCGAATCGCGCGAGGTGTCCGGGATCGGGATCACCACGTCGATGTCGTGGTCGGGGCGCTCGCGCAGGATCTTCTCGCCCAGGGTTACGCCCATGCGCATCCGCGCCTTGTGCACCGAGATGTCCTCGATCATGGAATCGGGGCGCGCGAAGTACACATACTCGAAAATGCATGGCGCATGCACATCCGGCTCGGCGCACAGGCGCGTGTGCAGCTCTCCGCGCGCGGTCACCACCACGCCTTCGCCGGGGCGCACGTCGCGCAGGCGCTCGAAGCCGAGGATGTCGAAGGCCACCGATTCCGAGGCGACCGCGTACTCTTCCGCGCCGGTCTCGGTGACCCGTCGGCCAAGCACCAGCGGACGGATGCCGTGCGGGTCGCGGAACGCAACCAGGCCCAGGCCGAGCACTGTGGCCACCGCGGCATAGCCGCCCCGGGCGCGGCGGTTGACGCCCTCGATGGCGCGGAACGCGGCGTCCGGGGTCAGCGCCGGTTCGCGATCGAGTTCGTGCGCGAACACGTTGAGCAGGACCTCGGAATCGGAATCGGTATTGATGTTGCGGCGGTCTGTCTCGAAGATCTCGCGGCGCAGCGCGTCGGTGTTGACCAGGTTGCCGTTGTGCGCCAGCGCGATGCCGTAGGGCGAGTTGACGTAGAACGGCTGCGCCTCGTCCATGCCCTCGCTGCCGGCGGTGGGATAGCGGCAGTGGGCGATGCCGACCCGGCCCTCCAGCAGCGCCATCGCGCGGGCGTCGAAGACGTCACGCACCTGGCCATTGCCCTTCTGCACCCGCAGCTGGGTGCCGACCGCAGTGGCGATGCCGGCGGCGTCCTGGCCGCGGTGCTGCAGCACCATCAGCCCGTCGTAGAGCGCTGGCGCCACTTCGGAGCTGGCGACGATGCCAATGATGCCGCACATGGGCGATGGAATCCTTGGGAGCGGTGGGAGCAGGCGGGGAGTGCGATCGAGCCGGGATGTGAGATCAGGGGATGTGAGATCAGGGGATGCGAGTCAGGCTTGCAACATCAGGGATGCGAGCGGACGAGGCCGTCGAGATTGAACTTCGCCTTGAGCTGCGCCTTGAGCTGCTCGGCCTCGGCGCGGCCGAGCACGGGCCCGGCCTTGACCCGGGTCAGGGTGCCCTTGTCGGTGTCGACGGTTTCGGTCACGGCGTTGAAGCCGGCGGCGCGGAGACGGTCGCGCAGTGCGGTGGCGTCGGCGGGCCTGCTGAAGGCCCCGACCTGGACTGCGAAGCCGACGTCCGCAGCTGCGGTGGGCGCCACCGCGGGTGCGGGTGCAGGCGGGGATGCAGGGGTTGCGGGGGACGGTGCAGGGTCGACCCGCGCCACCGGCGGGGGCGTGGCGGCTGCAGGCGCCTGGGC
>JALZMP010000133.1 GCA_030858145.1 Pseudomonadota bacterium | reverse complement strand
CCGCGCACCTGCACCACGGCGGCCCGCCACCGGAGCGCGTCGCCCACGCCGCCGCCCCGCACTTCCGCGCCAAGCGCGCGCTGCGCTGGATCTTCGACCGCGCGCAGATGGACTGGCCCTTCGACCTGCTGCTGGGCACGGCGCTGCTGCGCTGGGCCGCGGAACAGGTCTACTTCCACCGCCGCCGCAGCTAAGGGTGGGCCCTGGCCCACCATTTTTCCGATGCGGCGGAATTCAGCGCGCCTGCCGCCCCAGCCACCACGCCATCACCAGCCCGGCCATGAACCAGCCGACCACGTGGCCGATCAGGCTGCCGAGGGTGAAGTCCAGCGGGAAGCGGTACCAGTTCCAGTACGGCACGCTCGACACCAGCCAGGCAAACAGGCCCATCAGCGTGGCGATCGCCACCCGCCTGCCGAAGCCGAACGCACCCAACGCCAGCACCCAGGCGACCAGCAGCGCCGACAGGGTGTTGGTGGCCCACTCCTTGACCAGTTGCGGGGTCATGGCCATGCCGTCGCGGCCGACTGGCTGGTAGATGATCACCGCGTTGGGATTGGAAACCGCCTTGGCCGAATAGGCCGCGGCGGCCACCTCGTCGTTGTACTGCTCGGGCGCCAGTCCCGGCACGTGGTAAACCCCCTCGCGGGCCGGCAGCCCTTCCTTCAACGCGGCCAGCACCACGTCCTCCGACGTGGCCATCTCGTGGCCCATCTCCCCGACCGGCAACACCATGTGCGACACAAACCCCCACGCAAACACAACAAGTCCGCCCAGCAGGGCGGCGATGACCAGGCGCATGACGCCCCTCCTTCTCCCCCGTAGAAACTTGAGCCTACGCCCGAGGCGGGCGGCCGCCAAGTGGCCGCGCGTTTGCAAGGGGATCTGGACCGATCTATCCCGGAGCAGCGGGAACGCGAGGTTCCAGGGAGCCGCGCGCAAGCGGTGGACCAAGGCACGCCCTAGGTCATGGTGAAGGCGTCGCCGTCGAGCATCGCCGGGAAGCGCTCGCGGTGGGCGGCGAGTGCGGCCGACTGCAGCGTGGTGGTCACCACCACCTCCCTGTCGGCACATTCGCTGACCGGATGGCCGAGGAAGTCGATCACGGCACTGTCGCCGGGATAGTGGATGCCGTTGCCATCGTTGCCAACGCGGTTGAGCCCGGCCACGAAGCACAGGTTCTCGATCGCGCGCGCCCGCAGCAGGGTTTTCCAGGCGTACGCGCGCGCGGCGGGCCAGTTGGCGACGTACAGCTGCAGGTCGAAGTCGAGTCCGCCCTCGCGCTCGACGTCGTAACGGTTGCGGGCGAACACCGGGAAGCGCAGGTCGTAGCAGACCTGCGGGTTGATCCGCCAGCCGCGCCATTCGACGGTCAGGCGGTCGCGACCGGGCGCGTAGCGCTCATGTTCGCGGGCGTAGCGGAACAGGTGGCGCTTGTCGTACCGGGCGAGCCCGCCGTCGGGGGTCGCGAACAGCAGCCGGTTGTAGACCTTGCCGCCACCCTGCCCTCGCTCGCGGATCTGCACGCTGCCGCAGATGGCGGCGTCGAGCGCACGGGCCTGCGCCTGCATCCAGGCGATGGTCGGACCATCCATGGTCTCGGCCTGGTCTATGGCGTCGTTGGAGAAGCCGCTGGTGAAGGTTTCCGGCAGCAGCACCAGGTCGGTAGTGCCATGCAGCGGTGCGACGAGATCGCCGTAGTACTCCCGGTTGCCAACAGGATCGTGCCAGCGGGTGGCGCCTTGGACCAGGGAGATGCGCAGGTCTTTCATAAGGCGATTGTGCCGCATGGACCAGTTGGCGGCGATGACGCGGCAGGCCTTGCTGGTTCCGCGCACCGGCGGCGCGCGCCCTCACCCCAACCTCTCACCCCTCTCCCGCAGGGGGGAGAGGGGCTCAATCCAGCTAGCGGTGCAGGAACCTCAACCAGGGACGCGGGAGACTCCCGCTTTTCCCTTCTCCCGCCTGCGGGAGAAGGTGCCCCGAAGGGGCGGATGAGGGTGCGC
>JALZMP010000088.1 GCA_030858145.1 Pseudomonadota bacterium | reverse complement strand
CGGCGCGTGATCGGCAGCCCCTGCGCGCGCGCGTTGCTGGTCGCCGGCATCGACGAGGCCGGGCGCGGTCCGCTGGCCGGCCCGGTCGTGGTCGCCGCAGTGGTGTTCGACCCGGCCCGGCCGAGGATCAACGGGCTGGGCGATTCCAAGCAGCTGTGCGCCCGACGCCGCGAGCAGCTGTACGGACGCATCGTGGAGCGGGCACTGGCGTGGCGGATCGAGTTCGTCGAGGTCGAGGACATCGACCGGCTCAACATCCTGCAGGCCACGCTGGCAGGCATGCGCCGCGCGCTGGAGGCGGTGGCGCACGTGGCCGACCACGCCCGGATCGACGGCAACCGACTGCCACCAGGGCTGCCCTGCCCGGCCGAGGCGCTGGTTGGTGGCGATGCCCGCGACCGTTCGATCATGGCCGCCTCGATCCTTGCCAAGGTCGCGCGCGACCGGCACATGTGCGAACTGCACATGCGCTGGCCCGGATACGGCTTCTACGAGCACAAGGGCTATCCCACGCCCGCGCACCTCGCCGCCCTGGCCCGGCTCGGCCCCTGCCCCGCGCACCGTCGCAGTTTCGCCCCGGTGCGCGCGGCGATGGCCCCGGAACTGGAACTGGCGCCGGCCTGACCCGCGGCCGCCGTAGCTCAGTGGATGATGATCGCCGGGTCGACCTCGATCCCGTTGGCACGGATCCCGTAGCGGTACTCCGCGCCCGGGCCGGCCGCACGCACGCGGGCTCTCTGCATGCCCTGCTCGGCGCGCGAGGGCAGCTGCCGCGGTGCACCGGGCCCGGCAGGACTGTGCTGCTTGAAGACGATCTCGAACGGCGCGCCATCGGCGCGGAACACCACCTCGGTACCCCGCGCCACGTGGCAGTTCTCCGGCATCGCCGAGGGACGGCCGTCGCGAGCATAGTCGATCCGGATCCAGACACGGGTGGCAGCACCCGGCCGCATCGCCGGGCAGGCCACACCGTCGCCATCGGCCGTCATTGCCGCAGCCCGCTCCGGCGCGGGCATCACGCACCCGGCCAGGCCAGTGCAGGTCACCAGCGCGGCCCCCCATCGCAATGCAGTCCGACTCGTCATGATCCACCTCCAGTGACGCCCGCGTTATCGGGCGTAGTGATGATTGCACGTCATCCCGGCCCCGAACCGGCCGCCAGTAGTCGCCGCAGCTGTGGCGAGGCCCGGATCCGGCTCTCGGGCACCTCGTTGGCGCGGGCCACCGCAAGCCGCCGGCGCGCGGCCGCATCGTCGCCGAGCAGGGCCAGAGTCTGGGCGACGATCAGCGCGACCTCGCCGGTTTCCGTCCCGAGCGCCTCGGCCTGGGCGGTCAGGCTGCGGGCGGCCTCGGCCTCGCCCAGGTTCGCCCGGTACCACGCGAGGAAGGCCATCGCCTGGGCATCGTCGCCGCGGATGGCCAGGTAGCGCTCGGCCATGCCCGCCGCCTTGCGGAAGGGCGCGGCGGCCTGGTTCGCGGTCCCGGGATCCGCCGCCAGTGCATCGCCGATGTTGCCCACTACCCGGAAGTCCTCGGCATCGATCGCCGCGGCCTGGCGGAACAGCGCGGCAGCCTCCGGGTAACGCTGCTGGCCGAAACGCAGGGTGCCGAGGTTGCTGAGCGCGACATAGCCGGGGCCCAGCGCCAGCGAGCGCTCCAGCGCCTGTTCCGCGCCGTTGCGGTCGCCATGCGCGAGGCGCAGGCCGCCCAGGCTCGCCCACAGCACCGGGTTGTCCGGGTCGAGGGTGCTGGCGATCCGGTAGGCCTCGATCGCGGCCGGCAAGTCGCCTGCCTGGTAATGGAGCAGGCCGATCTCGCGATGGATCGCGGCATCCCCGGGGCGCAGCTGGCGCGCGCGCTCCAGGTAGTCCAGCGCAAGCGCGCGTTCGCCGCGCGCCGCCTCGATCCGCCCCATGCCCACATAGGCCGCCGGCCGCAGCGCGACGTCTTCGAGCGCGCGGGTGTAGTTGTCGCCGGCCGCCTGAAATTCGCCGCGCGCCCTGGCCATGTCGCCCAACGCCAGGTCGACCTCGCGCAGTCCGGCATCCATCCCGCTGGCCCGGGCGCAGGCCGCCTGGGCCCGATCGAAGGCGTCGGGATCGCGCGCCGCCTCGAAGCGGCGGATCTCGGCGCGGCAGATGCCGGCCTGGGCGCGGGCGAAACGCGGATCGGTCGTCAACGCCTGGCGGAAGTAACCGATTGCCTCGTCCATGCGCTCCTGCCCGGCGCCGCCCAGCAGCAGCGACTGGCCCTTGAGGTAGAAGTCGTAGGCGGCCAGGTCGCGGGTCGGCGCCAGCCTGCGCGCGAGCCGTTGGCGCTCGGCCGGCAGGTTCAGCGGTAGCGCCCGCACCACCTCGGCCGCGATCGCGGCCTGCAGCTCGAACACGTCGCTGGCCTCGCGGTCGTAGCGCTGGCTCCAGAGGGTGAAGCCGGTGGCGGTGTCGATCAGGTGCGCGTTGACGCGCATGCGCCTGCCTTCGCGCCGCACGCTGGCATCGAGCACCGCGGCCACGCCCAAGGCCCGTCCAAGTTCGCGCGGATCGCGGTCCGGGCGCGCGGCCGCTGCCGGCTGCGCGGCCACCTTCAGTCCCGGCACCCCGGCAAGCGCATCGTGCATTTCCACCGCCAGGCCTTCGGCGAAATAGCGGTCCGCGGGATCGTCGCTGAGGCTCGCGAAGGGCAGCACCGCCACCGAAGCGTCCACCGGACGGGGCGCGACCTGGCTACGCTCAAAAGCCCACCATGCCGCGGAAGCGAGCAGCAGCAGCGTCGCGAGTGTCCATGGGCGCGCATGCGGGCGTCGAGAACGCCGCCGCTCCTGGCGCACGCGTCCGGTCGCTGGGTCGACGGAGGAGGCCGCAGCAGCGTCGCTTGCGCGTCGCTGCTGCGGCAGCTCCGGCTCGGGCATGCCGCCGGAGTTGGAAGGTCCCTCCGCAGGCGACGACGCGGCGTCGACATCCACGGCTGCGGTGGCTTCCGCGGTCTGCGCCTTGGTCGCGCCAGCCCCGTCGGCCACGGCAGGATCATGCAGTTCGGCGATGAACCGATACCCCAGGCTGTGCAGGGTCTGGATGTAACGCGGATGCTCGGCGTCGTCGCCCAAGGCCTTGCGCAGCTGCGCGACCACGCGGTTGAGCACGCCCGGCGTGACATGGCGATGGCCCCAGACCCGGTCCAGCAGTTCGTCGCGCTCCAGCGCCTTGCCGGCCTGCTCCAGCATCGCGAGCAGGAGCGCGAACGCCTTGGGTTCCAGCGGCACGTCGACGCCCTGGCGGGTGACCCGGTGTGCAGCCGGGTCCACCTCCACGTCAGCGAAGCGATAGATCCCTACGTCCGTCATCCATGGCCTCTCGGGGTAGCTTGATCCGATCCTACGCCTGTCCCAACGTCGAAATCACAAAAAACCGGGTTTCGACATGGCTTCCTCACGCCTCCCACCGGTCGTCCTCAAGCTTCGGCAGGGGCAATCGTGGACGCTGGCCATACGCGGAATCGCCGCGTTCAACCCATCGATCGGAGCCTGTCATGAACCTGAATCTCGCCACCCTGCCACTACCCCCCATCGCATCCGCAGCCCGCAGCACGCGCCGTCGCCGCCGCATCTCCGGCCTACCGGTCAGCCATGCCGCCTTGTCCCGTTTCCAGAAGGCCGCCATCAGCCTGCAGCCGGCGAGCCCGATGCCCGACCTGGATGCCATCGCCAGCGCCGCCCGCAGGCTCAACTTCCAGTTCGCAGGCCTGCACCGGGCGCCCTGCATCCGCTTGCGCCAGCGTTGCCTGCGGGCCCTGCGGGCCATGGCCTCGGATGCGAACTGGCAGCTCGAGCCCGAAAAGCGTCGGTGGATCACCCTGATCGTCGACTACGCCGCCAATCCGGACCGGCTGGTCCCGGAAGATGTGCCCGTGGTTGGCGGCCTGGACCAGGCCGTGCTGGTCGACCTGGCCTGGCCGTCGCTGCAGTTCGACCTCGACGACTACCGGGACTTCCGCCGCCTGCGCGCGGCAGAGGCGGCCCTGCGCGGCCTGCGGCCGAATCAGGTCTGCTTCGACCGCGAGGACTGGTTGCAGGCGCGCTTCGCGGAACTGGCCTGGCATGCCCATGTCCGTCGCCGCGGCCGCGCAAGCTATCTCGGCGGTCCGGCACCGGCACTGTTCGCGCTGCACTGAGCCACCCGCCAGGCGGCAGGTCCGCGTCATCCGCGGGCCTGCCGCTTTTTTTTGCGTGCCGCTCCCTGGGCCGGCACACAGATGCCGCGACCCCACGCCCGCCTTGCGCGGAGCCGGCTGTCAACCCTTGTCGCCATCCCCCTGCCGACCTACCCTGCGCCATGACCTTGCCGACGCGCCGTCGCAGCCTTGCATCGCGCGCGATCGCGGCCTTCGCCGACCCGGGCCCGCCTTGCACCGTCGGGCCTCGTGGGCACGACCGGCGCCGGCAAGGCCCCCGTCGCGCCTGCCCCTGAGCCCATGTCCGCACGTTTCGTCCACCTGAGCCTGCACAGCGAGTACTCGCTCGCCGACTCCACCATCCGCATCCCGGAGCTCGTCGAGCGCTGCGTGGCGCACGCGCAGCCGTCGGTGGCCATCACCGACCGCAACAACCTGTTCGCGCTGGTGAAGTTCTACCGCGCCGCCGAGGCCGCCGGGATCAAGCCGATCGCCGGCGCGGAAATCGCCCTGGCCGAGGGCAACGAACTCCCCTGGCAGCTGACCCTGCTCTGCCGCGACCGCGACGGCTACCTCGCGTTGTCGCGGCTGCTCACGCGTGCCTGGATGGAAGGCCAGCGCCACGACGGCGTGGTGGTGCGCCCGGCCTGGTTGCGCGAGGCGCACGCAGGGCTGTTCGCCATCGTCGGCCGCCACAGCCACGCCGGCCGCCTCGTGCAGGACGGTCGCCACGACCTCGCTGGACCGTGGCTCGCGGACTGGCAAGCCGCCTTCGACCAGCGCCTGCACCTGCAGGTCACCCGTTGCGGATTCGAGGGCGAGGCGGCGTTCAACGACTACGCGCTGCAGGCGTCCTCGCTGCGCGGCATCCCGCTGGTGGCCGGCAACGAGGTCCGCTTCCTCGACGCCGATGGCTTCGACGCGCACGAGGCACGGGTGTGCATCGCCTCGGGCCGGGTGCTGGAGGACCCGCGACGTCCGCGCGAGTACACCGCCGAGCAGTCGCTGAAATCGTCGGAGCAGATGGCGGCGCTGTTCGACGACCTGCCCGACGCGCTAGACAACACCGTCGAACTCGCGCGCTGTTGCAATTTCGAACTGCGCCTGGGTAAGACCTACCTGCCCGCCTTTCCGGTGCCCGACGACCACACCCTGGAAAGCTGGATCCGCAGCGAGGCACGCGATGGCCTCGCCCGCCGCCTGGCGAAACACCCGCCGCCGCCCGAGCATGGCATCTCTCCCTACCAGATGCGGCTGGAGGGCGAACTCGACGTCATCATCGCGATGGGCTTTCCCGGCTACTTCCTGATCGTCGCAGACTTCATCAACTGGGCCAAGGACCACGGCATCCCGGTCGGGCCCGGTCGCGGCTCCGGCGCGGGGTCGCTGGTGGCCTGGGCGATGGGCATCACCGATCTCGACCCGCTGCCCTACGACCTGCTGTTCGAGCGCTTCCTCAACCCGGAGCGGGTGTCGCTGCCCGACTTCGACATCGACTTCTGCATGGACCGCCGCGACGAGGTGATCGATTACGTCGCCGCCAAGTACGGCCGCGACCGGGTCAGCCAGATCATCACCTACGGCACCATGGCGGCCAAGGCCGTGGTCCGCGACGTCGGTCGCGTGCTCGGCTATCCCTACGGCTTCGTCGACAGCATCGCCAAGCTGGTGCCGCTGACGCTCGGCATCGGCCTGGCCGACGCGCTCGGACGCACCGACAAGTCGCGTGACGAGGCCTGGCGCTCCGACGAACTGATCCAGCGCTACCGCGACGAGGACGACGTCCGCGACCTGCTCTACCTGGCGCTGCAGCTCGAGGACCTGACCCGCAATGCCGGCAAGCACGCCGGCGGGGTGGTGATCGCGCCCTCGCCACTGTCCGACTTCTGCCCGCTGCATGCCGAGCACGATGGACAGGGCGCGGGGCGCAACCCGGTGACCCAGTTCGACAAGGATGACGTCGAGGCCGTGGGCCTGGTCAAGTTCGATTTCCTCGGCCTGCGCACGCTGACCATCATCGACTGGGCGGTGAAGGCCATCAACGCGCGCCGCGCGCATGCGCCTGCGGCGCACCCCCACCCGTCCCCCCGGCACCTTCCCCCGCAAGCAGGAGAAAGGGAATTGCAGCAGTCTCTGGATGCAAGCCCGGGCGAGCAGGCGCCGCTCGACATCACCGCACTCCCGCTCGACGACCCAGCGACCTACGAACTGTTCGCGCGTGGCGAGACGGTCGCCGTATTCCAGTTCGAATCGCGCGGCATGCGTGAGCTGCTCAAGCGGGCCAGGCCGGACACTTTCGAGGACCTCATCGCGCTCGCCGCGCTGTTCCGCCCCGGTCCACTGGGCTCGGGCATGGACCGCGAATGGGTCGACCGCAAGCACGGCCGCACCGAGGTCAGCTACCCGCACCCGGCGCTGGAGGCGGTGCTGGCACCCACCTATGGCGTGATCGTCTACCAGGAACAGGTGATGCAGATCGCCCAGGAACTGGCCGGATACTCACTGGGTGGCGCCGACCTGCTGCGCCGCGCGATGGGCAAGAAGAACGCCGCGGAGATGGCCAAGGAGCGCGCCAAGTTCGAGGACGGCGCCAGTGCGCGCGGCGTCGCCCCACGGGTGGGGAGCCAGATCTTCGACCTGATGGAGAAGTTCGCCGAATACGGCTTCAACAAGTCGCACTCCGCCGCCTACGCCCTGGTCGCCTATCAGACCGCCTGGCTGAAGGTGCACCACCCCGCCGAGTTCATGGCCGCGGTGCTGTCGTCGGACATGGACAACACCGACAAGGTGGTGATGTTCCTGGAGGAGGCACGCGCGCTGGGGTTGACCGTGCTGCCGCCCGATGTCAATGCCTCGACCTACCTGTTCGAGGCGATCGACGGCAGCACGCTGCGCTATGGCCTGGGCGCGGTGAAGGGCGTGGGTCACGGCGCCTGCGAGGCGATCGCATCCGAGCGCGCGGACAATGGTCCTTATGCCGACCTGCTGGATTTCTGCCGGCGGGTCGCGACCTCAAAGCTCAACCGCCGCACCCTGGAGGCGCTGGTCAACGCCGGTGGGCTCGATGCCCTGGGCCGCAACCGCGCGTCGCTGATGCTGCAGCTGCCGGAAGTATTGAAGGCGACGGAGCAGCTGGCGCGCGAACTGGACGCGGGGCAAGTCTCGCTGTTCGGTGGTTTCGCGGAACCTGCGGCCGATGCACGCATCGAGCTACCGGAAGCCGACGAGTGGCCGCTGGCGCAGAAACTGGCGGGCGAACGGGACACGCTCGGCCACTATCTCAGCGGCCATCCGCTGGATCCGTATCGCGACGAGCTTGCTGCCCTGGTCGGCCACGACCTCGGCCAGCTCGATGCCCTGTGGGAACGCGCGGGGCAGGCTGCGCGCCCGCAGGAGGGTCGCAGTTGGCGCCCGGAGAGCACGGTCGTGGTCGCCGGACAGATCACGGCGATGCGCAAGCGCGGCGAGGCGCAGGCCTTTGTGCAGCTGGAGGACGGCCGCGGCCGGCTCGAGTGCGCCTTCTTCGCCGAGGCTTGGTTCGAGCATGCGCCCCTGCTGGGCCGCGACCGGATCGTCATCGTCGAGGGCGGGTTGCGCGAGGACGAATTCAGCGGCGGATTCTCGTTGCGCGCACGCCGCTGCTGGGACTTCCACCAGGTCTGCCCGCAGAGCGCGCAGCGGCTGGCACTGCGCCTGGACCTGGGGGTCGCGGACGTGATGTCGCGCGTGGAAGCATTGCTGCGCGAACACCGCCCGGGCAGCACGCCGCTTCGCTACGACCTGCTTCTGCCCGATGGGGCCGCCGGCACCCTCGACCTCAACGGCAGCCAGGCGGTACGGGTCGATGCTGGCCTGGTCGATCGCCTGCGCGCGCAGCCGGGCGTGCGTGCGGTGAGGGTGTCGATGGGCGCGCGGCCTTGGGCACACGCCTGAACCGGCCGCGGAAACTCTCACGCAAGGCCTGCGCGCGCCGGACCGCGGCGTACGGGCCGCGTGGCCGCATCGGCTAGACTGCCCGCTTTCCCGCTCGCCCACCGTCGATGAATCCCAACTACCTCGACTTCGAACAGCCCATTGCCGACCTTGAGGCGAAGATCCAGGACCTGCGCCAGGCCAGCACCGGCCCCGCAGTCAACATCGATGCCGAAGTTCACGCGCTGCAGAACAAGCTGCGCCAGCGTACCGCGCACATCTTCCGCGACCTGTCCTCGTGGCAGGTCTCGCAGCTGGCGCGGCATCCGGCGCGGCCCTACACCAACGACTACATCCGGGTGTTCTGCGACGAGTTCCAGGAACTCGCCGGCGACCGCGCCTATGCCGATGACTCCGCCATCGTCGGTGGTCTGGGCCGCATCGCCGGCCGCAGCGTGGTGATCATCGGCCACCAGAAGGGCCGCGACACCAAGGCCAAGGTGCGGCGCAACTTCGGCATGCCGCGGCCGGAGGGTTACCGCAAGGCGCTGCGCCTGATGAAAATGGCCGAGCGCTTCGGGCTGCCGCTGCTGACCTTCATCGACACCCCCGGTGCCTATCCCGGCATCGGCGCCGAGGAGCGCGGGCAGTCCGAGGCGATCGCGCGCAACCTGATGGAGATGGCGGAGCTGAAAGTCCCCATCATCTGCACCGTGATCGGTGAGGGCGGCTCCGGCGGTGCGCTGGCGATCGGCGTCGGCGACCGCACGCTGATGCTGGAATACAGTACCTACTCGGTGATCTCGCCGGAGGGCTGCGCCTCCATCCTGTGGAAGTCGGCCGACAAGGCCAGGGACGCGGCCGAGCAGTTGGGTCTCACCGCCAAACGCCTGCTGGAGCTGGGGCTGGTCGACAAGCTGATCCGCGAGCCGATCGGCGGCGCGCACCGTAATCCGACACAGATGGCCATCCGGCTCAAGGCGGTGCTGCTCAACGAGCTCGATGCCCTCGAAGCGCTACCGGTCGATCAACTGCTGGAAAAGCGCTACCAACGCCTGAGGGCCTACGGAGCGTACGAAGCGGCCTGATGCCGTTGCGGCGGCGGTGAGCGCAGACATCCCGCAATATCCGCTGCCATGGCACCATCGCGCCATGGCTGCTGCCCCGTCGTCCCTGGTCTTGCCGCAAGTGCCGGGCGGTGCGCGCGATGATCGCCTGTGCGTCGGCTACAGCGGCGGGCTGGATTCCACCGTGCTCCTGCACCTGGCCAGCGCGGCAGCGGCGTGGCAGGGGCGCTTGCAGGCGCTCCACGTCCACCATGGACTGCAACCGGAGGCCGACACCTGGGTCGCGCACTGCAGGCGGGTCTGCGCCGGGCTCGGGGTGCCACTGCAGGTGCTGCGCGTCGAGGTGGACCGCAGCAGCGGCGAGGGCTTGGAGGCCGCGGCACGGCAGGCGCGCCATGCCGCTTTCGCATCGGTCCTGGAAGCCGGTGATGTGCTTGCGCTGGCCCACCACCAGGACGACCAGGCCGAGACCTTCCTGCTGCGCGCGCTGCGCGCCAGCGGCGTCGACGGGTTGGCGGCGATGCGCGCCTGGCGCGCCTACGGCGACGCCTGGCTGTGGCGGCCACTGCTCGCCCATCCACGCGCCGCCGTACTGGCCCATGCCCGCAGCCACGGACTGTGCTGGATCGACGACCCGGGCAATAACTCGCTCCAGCACGACCGCAACTTCCTGCGTCAGCGCGTGCTCCCGGTCCTGCGCCAGCGCTGGCCGCAAGCCGGCGCCGCACTGGCGGCGAGCGCGGGCTTGAGCGCGGAAGCCGGTGATCTGCTGCGGTTGTCGGACGAAGTCGTGCGCACCGACGTGCGCGGCCCGCAACCCGGAACGCTGTCGATCGCCGGCCTGCGCGCACTGACACGTACGCGTCGCGCACGCGTGCTCAGGCACTGGATCATCGACTGCGGCCTACCTCCGCTGCCGGCGCGCGGCGTCGCCCAGATCGAGGCCACCGTGTTGCCGGCACGTGCAGACGCGCTGGCCGAGTTCGCCTGGGGCGACGCCATCGTCCGCGCCTGGTCCGGCGCAATGCATGCCGAGGTGCGCCGGCCTGCGCTGCCTGCCAACTGGGAGGCCGGCTGGGACGGACGCGCGCCGCTGCAGCTGCCCGCAGGTGGCACGCTGCAACTCGAGGGCGTCGACGCATTGCCCGACCCGGTCGTGGTACATGCGCGCCGCGGCGGCGAGCGCATCCTTCTCCCCGGCCGCGTGCACGGCCACGCGCTCAAGCA
>JALZMP010000066.1 GCA_030858145.1 Pseudomonadota bacterium | reverse complement strand
GCGCCCGCGTGTTCGGCGGCGGCGGTGGTGGCGGCCCGCGCCTGGCCATGGGCGGCGGCAACCTGCCGGTCCAGGCCCGGCAGCGCATGGCGGAGCGCTTGCAGCAGGATTTCGCCGCCTTCCGCTCCAGTCTCGATGAGCGCCAGCGCGCACAATGGGACTCGGCGATGGCGGCCATGGTCGGGGCGCGGCGGGCGCCGCTGTTCAAGCTGGTCGACGGCCGGCCGCAGATGGTGATGGTGCGGATCGGCGCCAGCGACGGCACCAGCACCGAGATTGCGGGCGACGTTGGGGCCGGCGACGTGGTCATCACCGGCGAGCGCGCCGGCCCGTGAGCGCGGCCAGCCCGCGGCCGGCGGTGATCGAGACCCGCGACCTGGGCAAGGTCTACGCGGCCGGCACCCAGGCGGAGGTGGTGGCGCTGAAAGGCGTGGACATGCTCATCGGCCGTGGCGAGTTCGTCGCGATCATGGGGCCGTCGGGCTCGGGCAAGTCGACCCTGATGAATCTCGTCGGCTGCCTGGACACGCCGACTTCGGGCCGCTATGCCTGCGACGGCGTCGACGTGTCCAAGTTGGATGCCGAGGCCTTGGCCCGGCTTCGGCGCGACAAGATCGGCTTCGTGTTCCAGGGTTTCAACCTGCTGCCGCGGATGAGCGCGCTGGACAACGTGGCGATGCCGCTGGGCTACGCCCGGGTGCCGCATGCCCAGCGCCGGCAGCGCGCCTTCGACGCCCTGGTCGCGGTCGGCCTGCGCGACCGTGCCGGCCATCGCCCCAGCGAACTTTCCGGCGGCCAGCAGCAGCGCGTCGCCATCGCGCGTGCGCTGATCAATACGCCGCAGATCCTGCTTGCCGACGAACCCACCGGCGCGCTGGATTCGAAGACCGGTGAGGAGATCCTGACCCTGTTCAAGCGCCTGCGCGATGACGACCACACGGTGGTGCTGATCACCCACGATGCCGAAGTGGCAGCGCACGCCGATCGCCTGTTCGTGCTCCACGATGGCGAGCTGGTGCGCGCGGCCACAGAGGCCGCGGCATGACGTTCGCCGACATCCTCCGCACCGCCCTGTTCTCGCTGCGCGGCAACTGGATGCGCAGCGCGCTGACCTCGCTGGGCGTGATCATCGGCATCGCCGCGGTGATCGTGATGGTGTCGGTGGGGCAGGGCACCCAGGCCGAGATCGACAAGCTGGTCTCAGGGCTGGGCTCGCAGCGCCTCGACATCTCGCCCGGCTCGGGTCGCGGGCCCGGTGGCGTGCGCATGGGCTCGGCCAACTCCTTCACCCTCAACGACGGGGATGTCGATGCCATCCGCAACGAAATTCCCGAGGTGCAGTACGTTTCCGGATCGCTGCGCGGCAACACCCAGGTGGTGTATGCGGAGAACAACTGGTCCGCCAGCTGGCAGGGCGTGCAGCCGGACTGGTTCGAGATCAACGACTGGAGGGTGGCCGAAGGTGAGCTGTTCGACGCCCAGGCCTATACCGGGGCCGCCAAGGACGTCGTCCTGGGCGATACCGTGCGCCGCGAGCTGTTCGGCGAGGACAGCGGCATCGGCCAGACCGTGCGCCTGGGCCAGGTGCCGTTCACCGTGGTGGGCACGCTGGCACCAAAGGGCCAGGGCGCTTGGGGCCAGGACCAGGACGACGTGATGATGGTGCCGCTGGAAACGGGGCGCCGGCGCCTGCTGGGCACGATGGGCCTGCCGCCGGGCGCGGTGATGCAGGTTGCGCTGGCGGTGGCCAACGCCGACGAGCTGTCCTACGTGCAGGGCGAGGTCGAGGCGCTGCTGCGCCAGCGCCACCGCATCGGACCCGGCGAGGAGGACGACTTCAGCGTCCGCAACATCGCCGAGATCGTCGCCACCCGCACCGCGACCACGCGGCTGATGTCGCTGCTGCTGGGCGCGGTGGCGAGCATTTCGCTGATCGTCGGCGGCATCGGCATCATGAACATCATGCTGGTATCGGTGACCGAGCGCATCCGCGAGATCGGCCTGCGCATGGCAGTGGGCGCGGGGCCGTCGGACGTGCGCCGGCAGTTCCTGGCCGAGGCCATGCTGCTGTCGCTGGTCGGCGGTGCGATCGGGATCGTGCTGGGGATCGCCGGCGCGCTGCTGGTCGGCAAGTTCGGCCAGCTGCCGGTGGCGCTCAACGGAAACGTGATCGCGCTGGCCGCGGGGTTCTCGATCGCCACCGGGCTGTTCTTCGGCTACTACCCGGCGCGCAAGGCCTCGCAGCTGGATCCGATCGAGGCGCTGCGGCAGTAGCTGGGCGCGATGACTCCGCTCCGATGCGACACGACAGGCAACTCGCATCGTGCCCAGGACGCACCCCGACACGAGCACCAAAAAAAAAGACGGCCCCGTGGGGCCGTCTTCGGTCAGGATGGAACGTCGAGGATCAGCGGGTGTAGAGCAGCCGGTTCGGCGAACCCGAGCCGATGCTGCTGAGACGGTTTGTGGTGGCCTTGTTGTAGATCCTGCTGCGGACCGTGGCAGGCGAGGCCGCGTTGTCTGCGGCGAGCACCAGTACCGCGGCGCCGGCCACGTGCGGCGACGCCATCGAGGTGCCGCTGATGGTGTTTGTGGCGGTGGTGCTGGTGTACCAGGCCGAGCGGATCGAGCTGCCGGGGCCGAAGATGTTGACGCAGCTGCCGAAATTGGAGAACGACGAACGCGCATCGGTCGAGGTGGTCGAGCCGACCGTGATCGCGTTGGCGACCCGTGCCGGCGAATAGTTGCAGGCATTGGCATTGTCGTTGCCGGCCGCGACCACCACGGTGACGCCGGCGTTGATCAGGTTGTTGGTGGCGGTGTCCGTGGCCGAGGAAGCGCCGCCGCCCAGGCTCATGTTGGCCACCGCGGGCTTGACGTGATTGCCGCGCACCCAGTCGATGCCGGCGATGATCGTGGAGTTGGCGCTGCCGCCGGTGCAGCCGAATACCCGCACCGGCACCAGGCGCACGCCCTTGGCCACGCCCCAGGTGGCGCCGCCGATCGTGCCGGCGACATGGGTGCCGTGGCCGTTGCAGTCGCTGCTGCCGCGCCCGTCGGAGATGGCGGTGTAGCCCGACAGCACGCGCCCGCCGAAGTCGTTGTGGCTGGCCAGGATGCCGCTGTCGATGACGTAGGCGCGCACGGCCGAACCGACGTAGTTATAGACGTAGGTACCGTTGAGCGGCAGGTCGCGCTGGTCGGAACGGTCCAGGCCCCAAGTGGCGTTGCTCTGGGTGGCGTCGAGGTAGGTCATGCCATCCTCTTCGGCGAACGCCACGCGCGGATCGCGGATCAGGCGCATGATCGTCTTCTCGCTGGCGCGCACCGCCATGCCCTGCAGCGCCTGCGCGTAACGCCGCGTGACGTCGACGCCGTAGAGGACCGCCACGTCGACGACCTCCTCGTCGACCACCGCCTCGAGTTCCGGATCGAAGGCCGCATCGGCTGCGTGATCGCGTTTCTTGCCGGCCTTCTCGCGTGCGGCATCCGCCTTGCCCCGCATCACGTCTTCCTTGAAGACCACGATGTACTGGTCGGGAATGGCGTTGTCGACGCGCCTGAGTTCGGAGGCGGCGGCAGGGCCACAAAGGGCGAGTGACACTGCAACGGCCAGGGTGCTCTTGCTGATCATCGATCTCTTGCTCCTAGGAAGGGTGGCGTGTGACGGCGGGGGGTCCGTGCTTGGGTGGTCGTGTCTCGGTACGGGCCGGGATGCGCGATGCCGCCTGCGGCCGCCAGCGAGAATTATTCCGCCCGGGGTTGCTGTCAATCGATTTTTTCCGTACCGATCCGGACGCGTACGGAGAACGGCATCGCGGTTGTGCAGGTGCAGAAAAAACCATGCGCAAAATGCGGACTACGCCTCGTTTCCAGCGCGCTCGGATCGCCCGGCACGCCGGTTCCGGGGGCGGGCATGCAGGTTCGATGCTGCAACGCACAGCAGGTTTGCGCGCTCGGTGAGGCGGCGGCTGCGAGGTGCAAGGACTCCGTCCCGGTGGGTTCGGATGAGCCGCGCCTGGTCGGGTATCCTTGTGCTTTCCGCGAGGGGTCCGCCATGCGCCTGTTCGCCTTTCTCCTGATGGGGTTCGCCGCCATGACCGCTACCGCGCAATCCGTCCCGCCGCCAGCCGGCTCGGAACCGCGCCCCATGGCGCTGGTCATCCACGGCGGCGCCGGCGTCATCGAGCGCGACGCGCTCGCTCCTGCAGACGAGCGCGAGATCCGAGCCCAGCTCGACCGGGCCCTGGATGCCGGGCACGCCGTGCTGGCCGGTGGCGGCAGCGCGCTCGATGCCGCGATCGCGGCGGTGCAGGTGCTGGAGGACTCGCCGCGTTTCAACGCCGGCAAGGGTGCCGTGTTCAATGCCGAGGGCGGACACGAACTGGACGCCTCATTGATGCAGGGCTTTGATCGCAGCGCCGGCGCGGTAGCCGGCGTCACCACCATCCGCAATCCGATCCTGTTGGCGCGGGCGGTGATGGAGCGCTCGCCGCACGTCATGCTCGCAGGCGCGGGCGCCGAGGCCTTTGCCGACCTGCACGACGACATCGCGCGCGTGCCCAACCACTGGTTCGACACCGATGCCCGCCGCGAGCAATTGCAACTCGCCCGCAAGCGCGAGAGCGCGCAGGCGCTGAACGAACTGCCGACGGTGGCCGGGGCCTATTTCGGCACCGTGGGAGCGGTCGCACTCGACAGCCAGGGCCGCATCGCTGCGGCGACCTCGACCGGCGGCATGACCAACAAGAAATGGGCGCGGGTCGGCGATTCCCCGATCCTCGGCGCGGGCACATGGGCCGACGAGCGCTGCGGCGTGTCTGGCACCGGTTGGGGCGAATTCTTCATCCGCAACGCGGTCGCGCACGACATCTGCGCGCGCGTGGCCTACCGCGGCGACAGCCTGCAAGCGGCGGCCGACGCGGTAATCATGGAGGTGGTGCCGGCGCACGGCGGCGACGGCGGCGTGATCGCGCTCGATGCCGAAGGCAATATCGCCATGCCGTTCAACACTTTGGGCATGTACCGCGGCTGGGTCCGCCCTGACGGCTCGCGTGGCACCGCGATCTTCCGCGAGGAGTGAGGTTTGCATTGCAGTCGCAGGCCGGCCGGCAGGCCCGGTCAGGACCGCAGCCGCCGGCGGGAAAGGGCGGGGCTGTGTCAAAATGGGCGGCGGCGGCTCCGGCCGCGCCCGTCGAGACGCGCTTGAACCCGCCCCCGAGTTCCCTTGGTTCCGCCCAAACTACCCACGACGGCGCCGGGATCGACGGTCCCTTCGCTGACGTGGCGGCGGCAGGCCCGGCCTGAGCGGCGCAGCGATGGCGGACGAGACCGGCCACCTGCCGCGCCGCCCCGCGCGGATCCTGATGGCGACCGTGTGGTCGCTGCAGGGCCTGCGTGCGGCCTGGCTGCACGAGTCCTCGTTCAGGCTCGAGGTCTACCTGTTCGTGATCCTCGCCCCGCTGGGCTGGTGGCTGGGCGAGGGTGGCGTGGAGCGTGCGCTGCTCGTCGGTTCGTTGCTGCTGGTGCTGTGCGTCGAGTTGCTCAATTCCGCGATCGAGGCGGTGATCGAGCGCTTCGGCGACGAACACCACGAAATCGCCGGGCGCGCGAAGGATATGGGCTCGGCTGCGGTCATGGTGTCGATGTTGCATGTGCTGCTGGTCTGGGCCGCGATCCTGCTTCCGCGCTGGCTGTGATGCCGCCGTTGCAGCAGCCGATTATTTCGAGGATGGCGTGGCGATGATGGAACTACTGTCGGATCCGCAGGTCTGGATCCTGCTCGTGACGCTGAGCACGATCGAGATCGTGCTTGGCATCGACAATCTGGTGTTCATCTCGATCGCGGTCAGCAAGCTGCCGGCCGAGCAGCGCGAGTTCGCGCGCAAGTTCGGTATCGCCGTCGCCTGCATCACCCGCATCGGCCTGCTGCTGACCCTGGCCTGGCTGGCCGGCCTGACCACCGACCTGTTCGCCGTGTTCGGTCACGGCATCTCGGTGCGCGACCTGGTGCTGGTTCTGGGCGGGCTGTTCCTGTTGGTGAAGGGCGTGCTCGAGATCCGCGAGCTGGTGCTGGGTGACCACGACGTGGGCAATGGCAAAGGCAAGGTCGCCACTTCGTTCGCGATGGTGATCGCGCAGATCGCGGTGATTGACATCGTGTTTTCGCTGGATTCGGTGATCGCAGCGGTCGGCATGGCCGGGCAGTACGTGCCGGTGATGGTGGCCGCGATCCTGATCGCGGTCGGGGTGATGCTGCTGGCAGCGCAGCCCATGGGCCGCTTCATCGACGCCAATCCCACGATCAAGATGCTGGCGCTGGCCTTCATCGTGCTGATCGGCGCCTACCTGATGGCCGAGGGTTTCGAGCTGCATATCCCGCGTGGCTACATCTACGGCGCGATGGGTTTCTCGGCGTTGGTGGAATGCCTGAACCTCTGGGCCAGGCGCCGCGCGCTGCGGCATGTGGTCCCGGATTGAGCGGGGTAGCGTGCCGGCCTCTGCGCTGCCTGCGCGACCGGTGGCCGCTCGGGCACAATAGGTCCTTGCACCCTTGGGGATCTCGCGGCACATGACCTATCTGCACCAGATCGACCCGATCGCGCTCCGGATCCCGGCATTCGAACTGTTTGGCCGGCCCTTCGAGCCGGCGATCCACTGGTACGGGGTGATGTACCTGCTCGCGTTCCTCGTCGCCTGGCTGCTGGGGCGCAGCCGGATCCGCGCTGGGCGGCTGCCGGGCGTCGACATGAATGCCTTCGGCGACCTGATGTTCTACGGCATGCTCGGGGTGGTGCTCGGCGGCCGCATCGGCTACGTGCTGTTCTATGCCTTCGGCGATTTCCTCGGCGACCCGTTGATGCTGTTCAAGGTCTGGGACGGTGGCATGAGCTTCCACGGCGGCCTGCTCGGGGTATTGGTGGCGGCGTGGGGGTGGGCGCGGGCGCAGCGCCTGCATTTCTTCGACGTGATGGACTTCATCGCGCCGTGGGTGGCGCCCGGGCTCGGCTTCGGCCGCATCGGCAACTGGATCGGCGGCGAGCTGTGGGGCCGGCCCACCGGCGAGCCCTGGGGCGTGGTGTTTTCGCGCGCGCTGCCACCGGAACTGCAGCAGCTCGATGCCGCGACCCTGCGCGAACGCTTCGATGCCGGCCTGCTCGACCTCTACGCGCGTCACCCCTCGCAGTTGTACCAGGCCCTACTGGAAGGCCTTGTGCTATTCGCGGTGCTGTGGTGGTACTCGCGCAAGCCACGGCCGCGCTATGCGGTGTCGGGCCTGTTCGCGCTGCTCTACGGGCTGTTCCGGTTCGCGGTCGAGTTCGTGCGCGAGCCGGACCCGCAGCTGGGCTACCTCGCCTTCGGCTGGCTGACCATGGGCCAGGTGCTGAGCACTCCGCTGATCCTGCTTGGCCTGTTCCTGCTCTGGCGTTCGCGCAGCGCGCCCACGCTGCAGCCGCGCCCGGCCGTGGCTGCGGACGCCGCGCCCTGATCGCCGGCAGCCTGCGATGACGCCCTACTTGGCCCTGCTGCGCCACGTGCTCGAGCAGGGCACCGACAAGCACGACCGCACCGGTACCGGCACCCGCAGCGTGTTCGGCTGGCAGATGCGTTTCGACCTGGGCGCGGGCTTCCCGCTGCTCACCACCAAGAAGCTGCACCTGCGCTCGATCGTATACGAGCTGCTGTGGTTGCTGAAGGGCGAGACCAACGTCGCCTACCTCAGGAACAACCGGGTCTCGATCTGGGACGAATGGGCTGACGAACACGGTGAGCTCGGGCCGGTCTACGGCAAGCAGTGGCGGCGCTGGACCGGCGCGGACGGGCGCGAGATCGACCAGATCCGCTGGGTGGTCGATGAGATCCGCCGCAATCCCGACTCGCGCCGGCTGATCGTCAGCGCCTGGAATGTCGCCGAACTGGCGGACATGGCGCTGATGCCCTGCCACACCCTGTTCCAGTTCTATGTCGCCGACGGCAAGCTCAGCTGCCAGCTCTACCAGCGCAGCGGCGACATCTTCCTCGGCGTGCCGTTCAACATCGCCAGTTACGCCCTGCTGACCCACATGGTCGCCCAAGTGAGTGGTCTGGGCGTCGGCGATTTCGTGCACACGCTCGGCGACGCGCACCTGTACAGCAACCACGTCGAGCAGGCGCGCGAGCAGCTGGCGCGCGCGCCGCGGGCGTTGCCGAGGATGCGCTTGAACCAGGAGGTGACCGACCTGTTCGCCTTCTGCTTTGAGGACATCGCGATCGAAGGCTACGATCCGTACCCGGCGATCAAGGCGCCCGTGGCGGTTTGAGCCGGTGTCCGCGCATTCCCTGCCCAGGCTGGTGCTGATCGCAGCGATGGACCGCAACCGAGCCATCGGCCGCGACAACGCGCTGCCTTGGCACCTGCCTGCGGACCTCGGTCGCTTCAAGGCGCTGACCCTGGGCAAGCCGGTGCTGATGGGGCGCAAAACGGCGCAGACGCTGGGACGGGCGCTGCCCGGGCGCGACAATCTGGTGCTGACGCGCTCGGGCCGGGCGCCCATCGCGGGCATGCGTGCGGTGGCATCGCTGGACGAGGCGTTGCGGCTCGCCGCGGATGCCGCCGCCCCAGAACTGTGCGTGATCGGCGGCGCGGAGGTCTATGCGCTGGCGCTGCCGCGGGCGTCGATCCTTCAGCTTACCTTGGTCGATGCCTTGGTAGCGGACGCCGATACCTTCTTCCCCTGCCATGACCCGGCGGACTGGGATCAAACCGCGTGCCTCGCCCATCCCGCGGACGCCAGGCACGTCTTCGGTTTCACCTTCCGCGACTACGTGCGCCGTCAGCCAAGCGCGGGTGCGGAACCAAGGCGCGCATAGCAAGCTGTCTTCAACAGACTGCTATCCGGATTTCGGCGCGACGTCGCGACCCGGGACCTGCACGACGCGCAGTTCCTCGCTGTCGAGCTGCAGCGCGGTGAGCTTGCCGCCCCACACCGCGCCGGTATCGATGGCATGGATGCCGTGGCCGATGAACAGGCCCAGCGCGGACCAGTGCCCGCAGACGATGCGCAGGTCGCGCTCGGCCCGGCCGGGCACGGCGTACCACGGGTAGAGGCCGGGCTGCTGGGTGCCTGGCACGCCCTTCTCGTCGAAGGCGATGCGTCCTCGCGGGGTGCAGTAGCGCAGGCGCGTGAACACGTTGATCAGCGCGCGTTCCCGATCCAGTCCCTTCAGGCCAGGCGACCATGCAGGGCGGTCGCCGTACATGCTCTTGAGCAGCTTGCGCGCGCCGTCGCCGCGCAGCGTGCGCTCGACCTCGCGCGCGTGCTGTTCGGCGATTGCCGTGGTCCATTTCGGCGCCAGCCCGGCATGCACCATCATCCAGCCAAGGTCGCGGTCGGCGTGCAGCAGCGGCTGGGTGCGCAGCCAGTCGATCAGCAGCTCGCGGTCGGGCGCGAACAGCACCCGTTGCAGGTCCGGATTGACCCGTCGCTGCTCGTCCTCGCGACGTTCGGCGATGGCCAGCAGCGAGAGGTCGTGGTTGCCGAGCACGGTGACCGCATTGTCGCGCAGCGAATGCACCAGACGCAGGGTCTCCAGCGACTCGCCGCCGCGGTTGACCAGATCGCCGCAGAACCACAGCCGGTCGCTGGCGGGGTCGAAGCCGATGCGCTCCAGCAGTCGCTGGGTGGGAGCGTAACAACCCTGCAGGTCGCCGATCGCCCAGACTGCCATTCAGCACGTCTCCCTGGCGTGCTGCGGGTTCAATGCAGGGTACGTGGCGCGGCCAGCGTGAACGGCGGGATCGGCGCGTCGAAGCGCGTGCCGTCGTCGCCGACCATGTCGTAGCTGCCCTCCATCGTGCCCACGGCGGTGGCCAGCACCGCGCCGGAGGTGTAGGTGAACTGCTCGCCGGGCTCCAGCCGCGGCTGCTCGCCGACCACGCCCTCGCCACGGACCTCGTCGACCTTGCCGTTGGCGTCGGTGATGAGCCAGTGGCGCGACAGCAGCTGCGCCGGCAGCTTGCCCAGGTTGCGGATGCGGATGGTGTAGGCGAACACGTAGCGGTCGTCGTCGGGCGCCGATTCCTCGTCGAGGAATCGGGTCGCGATCTGGATTTCGAGGGTGTAATCGGAAGTCTCGTCCATGGCGACTAGTGTAAGCGGAGCGCGTGAATGGCGGGACTACGCAGGCGTGGTGTGGTTGGCCAGGCGCACGAAGTCGGCGACGGCCAGCTGTTCCGCGCGCTGCCGCGGATCGATTCCCGCGGCCTGCAACTGTCCTGCATCGCAGAGCGGTCGCAGGGCGTTGCGCAGGGTCTTGCGGCGCTGGCCGAAGGCGGCACGGACCACGGCGGCGAAGTGGACGCGATCTTCGATCCCGACCGCGGCGGCCGCACGCGGCACCAGTCGGACCACGGCCGAATCCACTCTTGGCGGCGGCTTGAACGCACCCGGGCCGACGTTGAACAGGGCGGCGACTTCGCACCAGGCCTGCAGCATCACGCTCAGGCGGCCGTAGACCTTGCTGCCCGGCGCCGCGGCCATGCGGTCGACGACTTCCTTCTGCAGCATGAAGTGCATGTCGCGGATGGCCGCTGCGTGGTCGAGGGCGTGGAACAGGATGGGAGACGAGAGGTTGTAGGGCAGGTTGCCGACCAGCCGCAGGGGGCCGTCCGACGCCATCTCGCTGAAATTGACGTCGAGTACGTCGGCATGGTGCAGGGTGAGCGCGCCGTGTGCGCGAGCCGACTCGGCCAATGGCGCCAGCAGATCGCGGTCGAACTCGATCGCAGTCAATGCACCGTGGCGGTCGAGTAGGGGCAAGGTCAGCGCGCCCTGGCCCGGGCCGATCTCGACCAGGCGGTCGCCCGGACGCGGGTCGACCGCAAGCAGGATCTTCTCCACCACCCCGCGCTCGTGCAGGAAGTGCTGGCCCAGTGATTTCTTCGCGGGGAGAGGTGGCGCGTTCAGCCGATGTCCTATCGACATCGGCTGCGCCCCTGAACGCCCGGCCAGGGATGGTCGGGCAGGGGGTCGTCGAAGCTCGTCGATTCGCGCCATGGATGGCAGCAACACGAACAGAGTGTGCAACGCCATCGATTCACAGCAGCCGGGTCCCGAGCGGCACGTCGCCATCGGGCACGCACAGCAGCACGCTGCCATCGGCGTCGTGGAAGCCGGTCACCAGGCAATCCGACATTACCGGTCCGATCTGCTTGCGCGGGAAGTTGACCACGGCCACGACCAGCCGGCCGACCAGGGTCTCTGGCCGGTAGCGGGCGGTCAGCTGCGCGCTGGACTTGCGTACCCCGAGCTCCGGCCCGAAATCCACCTGCAGCACGTAGGCCGGCGTGCGCGCCTGGGGCAGCGGCTCGGCCGACAGCACCCGGCCCACGCGCAGCTCGACCTTGATGAAGTCCTCCCAGGCGATCTCCGGCATCGCGGACGCGACGCTCATGCGGCGGCGCATGCAAGGCGGGCGCTGGCCAGGCGGGCGCAGGTGTCGATCGCCGCGAACAGGCTCGAAGGGTCTGCGCTGCCATGGCCGGCAAGATCGAGCGCGGTGCCATGGTCGACCGCAACCCGCGGATAGGGCAGGCCGAGGGTGAGGTTGACCGCGTGCGCGAAGCCGCTGTACTTGAGCACCGGCAGGCCCTGGTCGTGGTACATGGCCAGCACGGCATCGCAGGTCTGCAGCCTGCGCGGCAGAAAGGCGGTGTCGGCTGGCAGCGGACCCTGCAGCCGCAGGCCCTCGGCGCGCAGGCGTTCGATCACCGGCGCGATCACGTCGATCTCCTCGCGACCGAGGTGGCCCTCCTCGCCGGCATGCGGATTTAGCCCCAGCACGGCGATGGCCGGGGAATCGATGCCGAAGTCTCGGCGCAGTGACCCATCCACGATCCGTAGCGTGCGTTCCAGCAGGCCAGGGGTGATCCGGTCGGCGACCTCGCGCAACGCCAGATGAGTCGTGGCCAGGGCGACGCGGACGACGTCGTTGGCGAGCATCATCACCACCGGGCAGCCGGCGTGCGTGGCCAGCAGTTCGGTCGTGCCGGAATAAGCGATGCCGCCGGCGTTGATCGTGGCCTTGTGCACCGGCCCGGTGACCAGGCCATCGAAGGCCCCGGACAGGCAGCCATCCGCGGCGGCCTGCAGTGCGGCGATCACGGCCGCGGCGTTGCGCGGGTCCGGTGCCCCTGGATGGACGGGCACGGGGTCGGGGAGATCGACGAAGGACAGCGCGCCGGCGGCAGCGCGCGCGGGCAATGCGGCCGAGGAGGCCGGTGGCAACGGCAGGCCCAGGCGGGTCGCCGCCGCCTGCAGCGCGGCACGGTCAGCGAAGATGGTGAGGTCGGCGTTCCAGTCGCGCTGCAGCGCACGGACGCAGAGTTCCGGCCCGACGCCGGCCGGTTCGCCCGGCACCAGTGCCAGCCGGAGCGCGGACATTTCAGCCGCCTGTGGCAGGTGCTGCCGGTTGGGTATCAACCTCATCGGCGCCGGCCCGGACATCGACGAACGCCTCACCGCGAAGTTCACTGAGGAAGCGGCTCCACTGGTCTTCCAGCTTGCGCCGGCCAATGGTTTCGCGAAGCTGATTCTTGACGTTGTCGTCGCCGACCTCGGCCTGACGGGTGCCGGTGCGCTCCACGATATGCCAGCCGGCCTGCGTGCGGATCGGCGCCGATACCTGGCCTTCGGTGAGCTGCACGACCTCGCGACCAAAGTCCGGGCCGAACTGGTTCTGGGTGAACCAGCCAAGATCGCCTCCCTGGGCCTGGGAGCTGGGGTCCTCGGAATGCTCGCGGGCTATGTCGGCGAAGTCGGCACCGCCAGCGACCCTTGCCTGGAGGGTCTCGGCCCTGGCGCGCGGCTGGGTGCCATCGTCGCCGTGTGGGTTGTGGTTTATTTTATTAAGTGCCTTGTACTGTGT
>JALZMP010000161.1 GCA_030858145.1 Pseudomonadota bacterium | reverse complement strand
CGCTTCGCCCGCCTGCGCGAGACGGTCTCGCTGCCGGTCTACGCGATCGGCGGCCTGGTGCCGGCCGACCTCGCCCAGGCCCGCCAGCACGGGGCGCAGGGAATCGCTGCGATCCGGGGGCTGTGGCCGCCGGGCTGAGCGCGCACTCCCGTCGCTATTCCCTGGCAAACACACGGTAGCGCGCGTCCAGGTCGGCGACCCGTGCGTCGAGGGCCTCCAGCGGTCCGCTGTTGTCGATCACGTCATCGGCGATTGCCAGCCGCTGTTCACGCGTGGCCTGCACCGCGATCATGCGGTCGGCCAGGGCGGGATAGAGGCCGTCGCGCAGCAGCAGGCGCGCGCGCTGTAGCTCGATCGGGACATCCACCACCAGTACGCGCTGCAGCCAGGGATAGGCACCGCGCCCGCCCTCGGCCAGCAGCGGGATCGCGGCGACGGCATAAGGCCCGGGGGCCTCCGCACAGGCTTTGCGCAGGATCGTACGCACGCAGGGATGGACGATCGCCTCCAGTTGGCGCCGCGCCGCGTCGTCGTGGAACACGCGCGCACGCATCGCCGCGCGGTCGAGTGCGCCCCCCGCATCGAGCACCTCCGCACCGAAGACCGCGACCACCCGGGCCAGGCCCGTGGATCCGCGCGCCACCGCCACGCGCGCAGCGAGGTCGGCGTCGGCCACGTGCACGCCCAGCGCCCCGAACCGGCGCGCCACCGCGCTCTTGCCCGAGGCCACGCCGCCGGTGAGCCCCACCACGTAATCCGCCATGGATGCCTTGTACCTGTTTTTGCAAGCTCATGTCGGTAGCGGACAGCAGCCACTGCGGCCGTTTTGAGCCGCGAGCCACCGCACAGGTCGCACTCCGGCGCTGATCGGATGCCTGGCCAATGCTGCTGGCTACCTGTTGCCGAAGCGCGCAGCCACCTCGTCGCACCGCGGCATCGATGCGGCGGCGCCTGGCCGCTCGGTCGACAGCGCGGCGTAGCGCGCAGCGAAGCGGGCATGCTGCGCGAACGGAGCGTCGGCAGACAGCGCCAGTGCTGCGGCGAGCGCACCGTTGAAGGCATCGCCGGCGCCGGTGGTGTCGACGACCTGGGCGGGCTCGGCAGGCAGTCGATAGTGGGCGGGGTCGCCGCGCGTGTCGCCCTCCGGATGCGAGACGAAGCAGCCGGCGCCGCCGAGGGTGAGTACCACGCTCCCCTGCGGCAGCAGCTGGCGGCAGAGGCCGTGCAGGCTTGCCTGGTCGAGGGCAGCCACGGCCTCGGCGTCGATGCGCTGTCCGAGATGGTGTGTGATCAGGCTGGCGAACTCGGTCTCGTTCGGGGTCAGGAAGGTGGCCAGCGCCAGCAATGGCTCCGGCACCTCGGCGTTAGCCGGCGCCGGGTTGAGGACGGTGGCGGCCCCCACATCGCGGCCGCGGTGCAGCGCCTCGGCGACCGCGGCGGCAGGAACTTCAAGCTGCGCGAGCAGGACAGCGGCCGATGCGATGGCCGCGCCGTGCGCCGCTACGTGGGCGGCCGACAACGCCGCGTTGGCGCCCGGACCGAGCACGATGCAGTTGCGACCGGCGCTGTCGACGAAGATGCCGGCGGTCCCGGTAGGTGCATCGCTGCGCTGGTCAAGCAGGGCGATGCCGTCGGCGCTGGCGAGTTCGCGCGCCAGTTGTCCACCCGCGTCATCGCCCAGCGCACAGACGAAGCTCGCGGACGCGCCGGCACGCGCGGCGGCGGTGGCCTGGTTGAAGCCCTTGCCGCCGGGCCCGGAGGCGTACTGGCCGCTGAGCGTTTCGCCGGCGCGCGGCAGGGTGGCGCTGGTCCAGGCGTGGTCGACGTTGAACGAACCGACAACCACGACCGCGGCGCTCACATCAGTGCCTGCTGCGGGATGCCGCCCGCCGAGAAATACGTCAACACGCCGGCGATGGTGGCGGTCATCAGGGTGGCGATCGACCCGCCGAGCACCGCGCGCATGCCGAAGCGGGCGAGGTCGCTGCGGCGCTCCGGCGCGATCCCGCCGATGCCGCCGATCTGGATCGCGATCGAACTGAAGTTGGCGAAACCGCACAATGCGTAGGTGGCGATCAGCCGGCCTTGGTCGGTCAGCGCCACGCCGGGCACGCCGCCACGCAGGATCTCGCCCAGCTGGAGGTAGGCGACGAACTCGTTGAGCACCACCTTGGTGCCGATCAGGCCGCCGACGGTGGACGCGTCCTGCCAAGGCACGCCGATCACCCAGGCCAGCGGCGCGAGCAGGGTGCCGAGCAGGGCCGAAAGATCGGTCGGCCGTCCGAGCACAGCCTGCAGGCCGGTCACCTCGCCCAGCCACACCAACGGTGCGTTGAGCAGCGCGATCAGCGCGATGAAGGCCAGCAGCATCGCGCCGACATTGAGCGCCAGCCTGAGGCCATCGGCGGCGCCGGCGGCGGCGGCATCAATCACATTGGTGGTGGTCTTCTCCACCTCCACCCTGACCTTGCCGCGGGTCAGCGGCTCGCCGGTCTCGGGCACCAGGATCTTGGCGATCACCAGGGTCGCCGGCGCGGCCATGATGCTGGCGGTGATCAGGTGCTTGGCATAGTAGGCCTGCTGCACCGGGTCGCCGCCGCCCAGCAGCAGCACGTAAGCGCCAAGCACGCCCCCGGCGATGGTCGCCATGCCACCGACCATCAGCGTCAGCAGCTCGGAGGGCGTCATCCCGGCGATATAAGGCTTCACCACCAGCGGCGCCTCGGTCTGGCCGATGAAGGCATTGGCGCAGACCGAGAGTGTCTCGGCGCCGGACACGCGCATCAGCCGGGTGATCACCCAGGCCATGCCCTGCACGATCTTCTGCATCACGCCCAGGTGGTAGAGCACGCTCATCAGGCTGGCGAAGAAGATGATGGTCGGCAGCACCTGGAAGGCGAACACGAAGCCGAACTTCGCCGGGTCGGTGAAGTCGCCGAAGATGAAGCGCGCACCTTCGGTGGTGAAGCCGAGCAGCCTGACGAAGCCGCTGGACAGTGCGTCGAACACGCTGGCACCCCAAGGCGTGAGCAGCACCAGGCCGGCGATCAGCAGTTGCAGGGCGAGGCCGGTGGCGACCAGGCGCCAGTCGACGCGGCCCCGGTTGCTGGAAAACGCCCAGGTGATTGCGATCAGCACCGCCAGGCCGAGGAGGCCGAAACCGATCCGCGTCAACGCTTCCATCTGGCCCCCTGGGCGACGCTATGAAGTTGCGGCAGCGTAGGCGAGCCGGCGGGTGTCGGCAAGGAGCGGGACCGCACATCACCCGTCACGCGCGACCACCCGGTTCCGCCCTTCGCGCTTGGCCTGCTCCAGCCTGCGGTCGGCGGTCCGCAGTAGCGCGGACGTCGTGCCGCCGTCCTGCGGCCAGGCGGCCAGCCCCGCACTGAAGGTGATCGGGAAGGCGTCGTCACCTCGCTCGGGCAGGAATGGACGCTCGGCCAGGCTTCGGCGCTGCCGGTCCAGCCGCTCCCAGGCGCTGCCGACCGGGCAGTGCATGACCAGCACGAACTCCTGCCCGCCGATGCGCACCAGGGCCTCGTGCTCGCCCACCATCTCGCTCAGGGCCGCGGCGACATGGCGCAGCGCACGGTCGCCGCCGAGGTGGCCGATCTCGTCATTGATGCGTTTGAAGCCGTCGAGGTCGAGCATGGCCAGGGTCATCGAGCCACCGCTGTTGCGTGCCATCGCAAACAAGTGCGGCATCCGCTGCAGCAGCCAGGTGCGGTTGGGCAGGCCGGTCAGTCCGTCATTGCCGGACAGCTCCACCAGGCGTTGCATCCGGTAAACGATGGTCGCGGTGAGCACGGTGATCATCAGCAGCAGCACCAGCCGCTCCAGCTGCGAGGCGACCGATGCCGTGCCGTAGTCCACCGACACCAGCCGCTCGGGCGAGGGCCCGAGCGCGAAGACCGTCCACACGAGGAGCCCGTATTGCGCCATGGCCAGCCCGCCGGCGAACAGGGTCAGGCGGCCGTCGTTGCGCAGTGCAGTAAGCGTGATTGCGATGGCGTAGAAGCACCACACGATCATGCTGTTGATGCCCGCGACCGGGTCGTTAAGCGACAGCAGCACCAGCACGCTGCTGGTGGCGGTGACGTCGTAGGTAGCGGTGGCATAGGGCAGCCAGGCCAGTCGGCGACGGCTGCGCGCCAGCACCAGCCAGACCTGAGCCATGATGTTGACGAACACCGCCGCGCCTAGGCCGATCAGCACTTCCTGCGCGCTTGAACCACCCAGCGCCGCGATCAGCGGCAGCAGCAGGACCAGTGCGGAGAGCACCGCGCGGATCCGCGCCACCAACAGCTCGCCGCCGGCGCCGAGCTCGAGCATGACCTCATCCGGCCGCGACAGCAGCTGCCTGACCAGTTCCTCGAGCCTGTGCCGGGTGTCGCGCATCGTGCTCCCCAAGCCGCCCGGGCCCAGCATAGCGTGAGCGAGGTGGTGGCTGCGGACGACGGGCGCTTGCGTACACTGCACGGGACCGCCCCGACCGGAATGCCGCCATGCAATACCGCCGCCTCGGAACGACCGGCCTGCCGCTGTCGGCGTTGTCCTTCGGCGCCTGGACCACCTTCGGCAAGCAGGTCGGCCGCAGTGCGGCGCGCGAACTGATCGCCGCCGCCTGGGACCACGGCATCAACTTCTTCGACAACGCCGAGGCCTATGCCAAGGGCGAGGCCGAACGGGTGATGGGCGACGTGATCGCCGACCTGCGGCTGCCGCGCGACGGCTTCGCGGTGTCGAGCAAGGTGTTCTTCGGCGCCGCCGAGGATCCGCTGCCGATGCAGAAGGGCCTCTCGCGCAAGCACGTCCACGATGCCTGCAACGCCGCGCTGCAGCGCCTGCGAGTGGACTACCTGGACCTCTATTTTTGCCACCGCCCGGACCCGGAGGCGCCGATCGCCGAGACCGTGGCAGCCATGGACGCGCTGGTACGCCAGGGCAAGGTGCTGTACTGGGGCACCTCCGAATGGCCGGCGGCGCAGATCCGAGAGGCGCATGCCGCGGCGCGCGCGAACGGCCTGCAGCCGCCGTCGATGGAGCAGCCGGAATACAACCTGCTGCATCGCGAACGCGTGGAGCTGGAATACGCGCCGCTGTACGCGGAATACGGCATGGGCGCCACGATCTGGTCGCCGCTGGCCTCCGGGCTGTTGACCGGCAAGTACGACGATGGCGTGCCCGGGGATTCCCGGCTCGCGCGCGAGCGCTGGCTGCAGCGGGACGTGCTCGGCGACGAGACCTCGCGCCGCCGTGAGCGCGCCCGCGCCTTCAGCGCGCTGGCACAGGAACTCGGCGCCGCCCCGGCGCCGCTGGCAATCGCATGGTGCCTGCGCAATCCGCATGTCTCCACGGTGCTGCTGGGCGCGACCCGGGTGGGGCAGTTGTTGCAGAACCTCGAGGCGCTGGCGCTCGCCCAGCGATTCAATGCGGCTACCTGGCGGCGCGTCGAGGCGGCCACGGCTACCTGAGCGCCGCTCCGCGGGTCAGTCGTAGCCGACGTTGGGCAGCGGCGGCGCAGGTGGTGACGGCGGCAGCGGCGCGCTCGCGCGCCTCATTGTGGATGCGGCGCGGCGGCAAAGCGTCGCAGGCCGGCCCGGCGGCCTATACTTCGGCCAGTCCAGATCGGGGAGGGTTCGACATGTCAGCAGGCTTCCTGCTTGCCATCGTGGTGGTGTTCGGCGGCATCGTGTTCCTGGCCAAGATGCTGCGGATGGTGCCGCAGGGCTACGAGTGGACGGTCGAGCGCTTCGGC
>JALZMP010000143.1 GCA_030858145.1 Pseudomonadota bacterium | reverse complement strand
GTATTTGGCGACAGCGGCGATCAACTCGTCGGTGAGCCAGCCTTCGTTTTGCGCCTGCGCCGCATGCAGGCCCGCGAGCACCGCGGAACGCTTGCGATCGGGCGGAAACTTGACCAGCCAGCGGTCGATCTCCGCGCGCGTGGCCTCGCTGAGCGCGACCAGCGGATCGACATTGCGTGCCGCTTCGAAATTGCCGGTCGCCCTCATCGATCGATCTCGCCAAAAACGACGTCGTAGGTGCCGATCATCGCCACCACGTCGGCCAGCATGTGGCCGCGCACGACCTCGTCCATCGACGACAGGTGGGCGAAGCCGGGCGCGCGCAGGTGGCAGCGGAAAGGCTTGTTGGCGCCGTCGGAGACCAGGTAGCAGCCGAATTCGCCCTTCGGCGCCTCGACCGCGCAATAGGTCTCGCCCGTAGGCACGCAATAGCCCTCGGTGAACAGCTTGAAATGGTGGATCAACGCTTCCATGTCGTCCTTCATCTCCTCGCGGGAGGGCGGCGCAACCTTGTAGTTGTCGACCATCACCGGACCGGGGTTGGCCGCAAGCCAACGCACGCACTGCTCGACGATCCGCACCGACTGCCGCATCTCGGCGATGCGCACCAGGTAGCGGTCGTAGCAGTCGCCTTCGACGCCGACCGGGATGTCGAAGTCGATCTCGGCGTACTTCGCGTAGGGCTGCTTCTTGCGCAGGTCCCAGGCCACGCCCGAGCCACGCAGCATCGGCCCGGTCATGCCCCAGGCGAGCGCCTTCCCGGGCGGGATCACGCCGATGCCCACGGTGCGCTGCTTCCAGATGCGGTTGTCGGTGAGCAGGGTCTCGTACTCATCGATGCGTGCGGGAAAATCCTTCGCAAACGCCTCCAGGTAATCGAGCATTGAGCCTTCGCGCCAGGCATTGAAGCGCTTGAGCTTCGCGCCCTTGCGCCAGGGCGACTCGCGGTACTGCGGCATCCGCTCCGGCAGGTCGCGGTAGACGCCGCCGGGGCGGTAGTAGGTCGCGTGCATGCGCGCGCCGCTGACCGCCTCGTAGACGTCCATCAGTTCCTCGCGCTCGCGGAACGCGTACAGGAACACCGCCATCGCGCCAAGGTCGAGGGCGTTGGAACCCACCCACATCAGGTGGTTGAGGATCCGGGTCACCTCGTCGAACAGGGTACGGATCCACTGCGCGCGCACCGGCGCCTCGATGCCCATGAGGCGCTCGATCGCCAGCACGTAGGCGTGCTCGTTGCACATCATCGACACGTAGTCGAGCCGGTCCATGTAGCCGATGGACTGGTTGAACGGCTTGCTTTCGGCCAGCTTCTCGGTGCCGCGGTGCAGCAGGCCGATGTGCGGGTCGGCACGCTGCACGGTTTCGCCGTCCATCTCCAGGATCAGCCGCAGCACCCCGTGCGCGGCCGGGTGCTGGGGGCCGAAGTTCAGGGTGTAATTCCGGATTTCCTGGCGCGATTCGGCGGGATCGCTGGCGAACAGGTGCTCGGCGGGCTGCGGGTGCGCGCTCATCGCGTCACTCCCGGTAGCGCTTTCCCGGACACGCCCTCGCCCGCCGGACCAAGCGAACTGCCGACCTTGAGGTCACCATCCTCGCCCCGGGCCGTGGCATAACGCGCGTCGTCGCGGATCACCCGGGGAACCAGCACGCGCGGCTCGACCGAGGTCACGGGTTCATACACCACGCGTCTTTTCTCCGCGTCGTAGCGCACCTCGACGTTGCCGATCAGCGGGAAGTCCTTGCGGAACGGATGGCCGATGAAACCGTAGTCGGTGAGGATGCGACGCAGATCGGGATGGCCCTCGAACAGGATGCCGAACAGGTCGAAAGCCTCGCGCTCGAACCAGTTCGCACCCGGCCAGAGGTCGGTTACCGACGCGATCACTGGCAGGTCGTCGTCCGCGGCGAAGCAGCGCACGCGCAGCCGTAGGTTGCGCTCGATCGACAGCAGCTGCGCCACGGCCGCATAGCGCCGCTGCGGCACCGGCGTGATCACCGCGCCTTCTGGCTGCGGCGCCTGCTGGCTGGTGGTCTCGCCGAAACCGAACCGCCCCGGACCCCGGCCTTCGACACCACGGCTGAAGCCTTGCGACGACACCTCGGTGTCCCATTCGTCGCTGCCGTAGCCCAGGTAATCGACGCCGCACAGGTCGACCAGCATCTCGAACCCGAACTCGTCGCGCAGCGCGCGGCAGCCCGCGTGCCAGTGCGCCGGCGCGAACACGATCCCGACCTCGCCGCGTGGCGCGGCCACCGACACCTCGGCGCCCTCGAAGCGCGCGCGCAGGCGCCCGGCGAAGTCGGTGGCGAGCTCACGCTCGACGTGCTCAGCCATTGCGCAGCCCCGTGCGGGTCTCGCCGAAGTTGGTGGCGCGGCGGATTTTTTTCTGCAGCTGCAGGATGCCGTAGATCAGCGCCTCGGCGGTCGGCGGGCAACCCGGCACGTAGATGTCCACCGGCACGATGCGGTCGCAGCCGCGGACCACCGCGTAGGAGTAATGGTAGTAGCCACCGCCGTTGGCGCAGCTGCCCATCGAAATGACCCACTTGGGATTGGGCATCTGGTCGTAGACCTTGCGCAGCGCCGGCGCCATCTTGTTGACCAGGGTGCCGGCGACGATCATCACGTCGGACTGCCGCGGCGACGGGCGGAACACCACCCCGTAGCGGTCCAGGTCCAGGCGCGCCGCGCCAGCATGCATCATCTCCACCGCGCAGCAGGCCAGGCCGAAGGTCATCGGCCACATCGAGCCGGTACGCGCCCAGTTCAACAGTACGTCGGAGCTGGTGGTCACGAAGCCGCGCTCGGCCAGCGGACTCGTGTCCGATGAAAGCAGCGCCTCCGGGCGCAGGATGTCGTCGAGGCGGCCGTCGGGCAGCGGGTTGTTCATCAACCCGGCGACCTTGGCGCCTACCTTTTCCCGCAGGGTCGTGTCGTCGCGGCCCATGCCCATGTCAATTCAGTCCCCCGCGCGCGGCTTGTTCGGCACGTGTATATGCCGACGCAGCGAACGCGACAGCGTTTGCTGCGTCGAGCAGGCGCGGCTTGGGCGCGGTCGCTCGCGCGTCAGCCGCGGCAGGATGCCCGGTCTGATGCAGCAACATTATTCCCATTCCAGCGCGCCCTTCTTCCAGACGTAGATGAAGCCGAGCAGCAGCATGCCCGCGAAGATGCCCATCTCGATCAGCCCGAGCAGTCCCAACTCGCGGAACACCGTGGCCCAGGGCACGATAAAGATGATCTCGAGGTCGAAGATGATGAACTGGATCGCGATCAGGTAGTAGCGCACGTCGAACTGCATGCGCGCGTCCTCGAACGGCGCGAAGCCGCACTCGTACGGCGACAGCTTCTCGGCGGTCGGGTAATTCGGACCGATGACGTTGCCGATGACCAGCAGCGCGATGCCGATGCCGGTGGCCACGAACAGGAACAGCAGGGTCGGCAGGTATTCGGCCAGCACTCGCTCATGCCTCTGCTAACGGCCGCTTGAGCGGCTGTGGCTGTATTGTTGGTGCCCAAGGGGGGACTCGAACCCCCACGACCTAAGCCGCTACCACCTCAAGGTAGTGCGTCTACCAATTCCGCCACCTGGGCAATGCTTTTTATCTTTCCGGCGGTCCCGCAATCACTTACGGGGCTCCGGCGGCGCCTATTGTAAGCGCTATCAACCGCCCGGGATCGCGTCCCGGATCGCTTCAGCGCGTCGGCGGCGCGGGTGGCGGCGGATCCGTCTCGCCCAGTGCGGGTGCGGGGATCGGCGCATCCGGCTGCGTCGGCGCGGCCGGCACCGCGGAGGCAGGTGCTGCAGGTGCGGTCGGCACCACGGTGGTCGAAGGCGGCGGCGCGGCCGGCACCTGCGACATCACGCCCAAGTCCTGCTGTGCCGGGCCGGGAGTCGCGGCCTCGGTCGCTAGGTAGGCCATGTACAGGGTCACGGCGAAGAATGAGATCGCCAGCCACTTGGTTGCCTTCGACAGGAAGTTCGAGGCCCCGCGCGCGCCGAACACGGTGGCCGAGGCGCCACCGCCAAAGCCCGAGCCGGCCGCGGCACCGGAGCCGCGCTGCATGAGGATCAGCGCAATCATCGCGATGGCGATGAACACGAACACGATATTGAGGATCGGCAACAACATGGGCAGCTCACGGTCAGGTCATGGGGCAACGGCCGCAGCCGCGATGGCGAGGAAATCCGCGGCCACCAGTGAAGCGCCGCCGATCAGTCCGCCATCGACGTCGGGCTGCGAGAACAGCGCGGCGGCGTTGTCGGGCTTGCAGCTGCCGCCGTACAGGATCGGCAGCGAGCCCCCAATTCTAGCATCTTGCGCCGCGACCTGGCCACGGATGAAGGCATGCACGGCCTGCGCCTGCTCCGGGCTGGCGGTGCGCCCGGTGCCGATCGCCCAGACCGGCTCGTAGGCCACGATCGCGTCCTCCAGGGCTTGGGGGCCTCCGGCCTCGAACACCGCGGCCAGCTGGGCCGCAACCACCTGTTCGGTCTCGCCCGCCTCGCGCTGGGTCAGGCTCTCGCCCACGCACAGGATCGGCACCAGCCCCGCCCCGCGCGCAGCCTGGCATTTGAGCGCCACCAGCGCATCGTCCTCGCCGTGGTACTGGCGGCGCTCGGAATGCCCGGCCAGCACGTAGCGCGCCCCGGCCTCGGCCAGCATCGCCGCCGAGACCTCGCCGGTCCAGGCGCCCTGCGCGTGCGCGCTCAGGTCCTGGGCACCGAAGGCCAGCGCGCGGTCCGGGTACGCCCGCACCAGGTCGGCCAGCAGGGTCACCGGCGGCAACAGCACCAGTTCCACCCCGCTTGGCCGTGGTGCGGCGGCCAGGGCGCCGACCAGATCCGCGGCGAAGGCACGGCTGCCATGCAGTTTCCAGTTTCCGGCGACGATCCTGCGGCGCATATGGCGTCCCATGGCATCCAAGAATGCCAAGGATACAGCGGCGTGCAGGAAGGCGGCAGCGCTGGTCCCGTGGCCGGCAAGCGAAAAGCATGCAATGGAGAAAGATTCCCACAGCGTGTCCGCTGCCTACCTACCAGTGTCTGCAGCCCTCTGAGTTGCGTCTACTTCAGCTTGATCTCGCGCAAGCGCTCTTCCAGGTAGCCCTGCGCGGTGATCGGCTCGGGATAGCGGCTCGGGTTGTCGGCGCTGATCGTCGAGGGCAGCACGTCGATCACGAAATCCGGGTTGGGGTGCAGGAAGAACGGAGTCGAATAGCGTGGCTGGCGCGCGGCGGCACCTGGCGGGTTGACCACGCGGTGGGTGGTGGACGGGTAGAGGTGGTTGGTCAGCCGCTGCAGCATGTCGCCGATGTTGACGACGATGGTGTCCTCTTCGGAGGTGAACGGCACCCATTCGCCCTGCTGCGACTTCACCTCCAGCCCGGCGGCACTGGCGCCGACCAGGAGGGTGATCAGGTTGATGTCTTCGTG
>JALZMP010000119.1 GCA_030858145.1 Pseudomonadota bacterium | reverse complement strand
ACGTCCATCCGCGCGAGGTCGCCGCGCGCGACCAGCCCGAGGCGCGGCCGCGTTCGTCCCGCGGGCGCCGGCAGCAGGGCGCTGGCGGTGAGGTCGGTAGCGTAGTTGTCGCGCGGCGCGTAGTCGCCGTCGACGCGGAACAGGCCGCGATCGCTGTCGACCACGACCTGGTCCAGGCGCAGCCTGCCCGCGCGTGCATCGAGGCCGCCGCGCACGCGGGCGATGTCGATCGTCGGTGCTCCGGCCCTGGTCACGACCAGGCCATCGATGGTGATCGCATCCACCTGCAGGTCCAGCGGCGGCTCGATCCGCGGCAGCGACTCCGGCCAACGCGGCAGCTCGAAGGGTTTGTCGCTGCGCGGCAGGTCGAGGGTGGCGCTGTCGACCTCGAGTACGTCGAGTCGCAGCAGGCGGCCGAACAAGGGCCGGATGTCGGGATCGAGCCGGATGCGGCGTGCGGTGAAGGTCAGGGTGTCCGGGTCGGTACACAGGCCGAAGGGCACCGGCTCGCCGTCGCGGTCGGGGCAGCTGCGCACCACCAGGCGTACGTCGTGCAGCACCAGCGGCCCGGCGGCCGGGCCTTCGGCGTCGCGCCAGGTCAACTCGGTGCCGGCCGGCAGCCGGGACACGATCTGCCCCAGCAGGAAATTGCGGCCCCCCAACGTGGTCAGCGCCCAATAGGCGACGAGGGCCAGCAGCAGCACGAGCACGCCGGCGCCGATCGCCGACCGGAGCGCCAGCCGGCGCAGGCGCACGTGGCGCTGTGCACGCAATTCGGCGATGCGGGCTTCACGCTGCTCCGGTGTCGGTTGCGTTGGGCCGGCCATCAGAAATCCGCGCCGATGCTCAGGCCGATGGTGAACGCCGACGCCGGCCGGTCGAGACCACGGGCGATGTCGAACTTGAGCGGTCCCACCGGCGTGCGGTAGCGCACGCCGACGCCAACGCCGGTGCGCCAGTCTGGCGTGCTGCCGTTGAAGGCATCGCCGCTGTCGACGAACACCGCCGCGCCCAGGGTGCGGGTGAAGTAGCGTTCGAACTCGACGCTGGCGGTGACCAGGTTTTCCGCGCCCAGCGAGTAGGCCTTGCGGCTGGCGGTCGCCGGCAGGCGTGGCCCGACCTCGCGGAACTCGTAGCCGCGGATACTGCGCTCGCCACCGGCGTAGAAGCGCAGCGACGGCGGCAGCTCGACCACGTCGTCGACGAAGGTCCGGCCGAGTTCGCCGCGCACGATCAGCCGGTTGCGCTCGGCGATGGCGCGGAACCAGGTGGCGCGTGCATGCACCTGGGCGAAGCTGCGGTCGGAGCCCGCGCCCTCGACCCCGCCGCCGATGCGCAGCGAGCCACCGACGCCGCGGGTCGGGAACAGGCGGTCGTCGACGCCGATGTATTCGGCGCGCAGCTGCGGGTAGGCATAGCTGGCGTAGCGGTAGGGACGCGGCGCATCCGGATCGTTGTCCTCGGGCGCGAACAGCCAGCGCTCGCGCAACACGTGCCCCGACGCGACCAGGTTGAGGTTCTCGTTGTATTGCCCGCTGCGGCTGCCGACCAGCTCCGCGCGGCGCGAGTCGATGTATTCGCTGCGTTCCTCCACCGTGCGCAGGCTGGCGGTGTACCAGCCGTCCAGCCAGGCGAACGCCGGAATCCGGTATTGCAGGGTCAGCGCCTTGAGGTTCTGCGCGTAGTCGAGCTGCGCCAGCGCCTTGTGCCCGCGCAGGTTGACGTAGCGCCGCTCCACGCCCAGACGGATGCCGGCCCCGCTTTCGGTGCCGTAGCTGATGCCCGCGGTGTAGATGCTGCGCGGCGCCGGCACCAGCGTGACCTCGATCGGCACCTGCCTGTCCACGGCCTGGGCGGGCAGCGGCTGGATGTCGATCTGGCTGAAGTAGTCCAGCGCGACCAGCGACTTGCGCAGGCGGTCGAGGCGGCCCTGGTGGTAGTACTCGCCCTGGTTCCAGTACACCAGCTTTTGCAGCAGGCGCTCGTACACGACGGCGTCCGGCGTCTGCTCGAAGCTGATCGGACCCATGGCGTAGCGCTCGCCGCTGCTCCACACCAGGTCGATGTCGGCGGCAAGATCGGCGCGGGTCACTTCGACCCGGCGCGAGGTGAAGTCGGCATCGAAGTAGCCGCGCTCGGCCAGGCGGCGGGTGATGCGCAGCTTGCTCGCCTCGTAGGTCGGATGGTCGAGAATGGCGCCGACCGCGGGCGTGAAGCGGCCGAGGTCGCGCTGCAGGTAACGATCGCGGCCGCCGGCACCGAGGATGGCGATGTCGGCGTTGCGTACCCGCACCGGTTGGCCGGGGTCGACGGTGACCGTGACCGCCACATTGCCGCCGCGGTCGCGGACTGAATCGGCGTCGTCCGCTGGTGCGCGGGTGTCTTCATCGTCAGCCCAGTCGCGGGCGTCGCCGACGGTCCGCGTCACGCCGTCGCGGGTGCGGGTGACGGTGATGGTGGGCGAGTAGTAGCCGAACGGCTCCAGCGCCTCGCGGGTCTCCTCCTCGGCCACGCGCAGCAGGTAGGCGATGCGGCGGGCGGGCAGGTCGTCGCCGATGGCGTCGACCACGGACAGCGCCACGCGCACGTTCTCGGTCATGTCCTCGTCGAGGCCGACCACGTCGACCCGGGCCACGGTGGCTGCCTGCGCCGTTACGGTGAACAGGGCCATGGCGGCAATGGTGAGCAACCGGACGGCGATACGCATCGCTGCAGGGTAGCCCGGGCGTGTCAACAAGGGATTAACGCCAGCCCGGTGGCGGCGACCCGAATTGTCGCGGGGTGTCGGCGCCATGGCCGCTGTCACAAGCAGCGCAACGCGCGTGGCTTGCGGGGTCGGGCGATCCCCGCTGCGGTGGCCCGCCGATCCAGCACTACTGCGAGAGATGCTCGATCGCCGCGACGCTGCCGAGCCGATCCGCAAGCCGACCGAGCAGTGCGAGGCGGTTGTTGCGCAGCTTGTCATCATCGACGTTGACCATCACCGCCTCGAAGAAGGCATCAACCTGCGGACGCAGGCGCGCGAGGCGGGCCAGCACGCTGGCGTAGTCGCCGTCGGCAAGGCCGGGGACGGTTTCGGCATAAGCAGCCTCGACGGCCTCGGCCAGTGCGCGCTCCGCAGGCTCCTGCAGCAGCGCAGGATCCACGACTGACGGGATGTCTGCGTCCACCTTCTTGAGGATGTTGCCGATGCGCTTGTTGGCCGCGGCCAGCGCCGCGGCCTCGGGCAACGCGGCGAAGGTTCCCAGGGCACGGATGCGGCGGTCGAAGTCGTGCAGCGAGGCCGGACGCAGCGCGGCGACCGCGCTGAAATGCTGCACCGGCACGCCCTGGTCGGCGAAGTAGCCGCGGAGGCGTTCGAGGATGAAGTCGTAGAGCTCTGAAAGATCGCCATCCCGACAAGAAACCGAGCGAACTTCGTCTTCATCCAGCGAACTCAGCCGCTCCTCATCCGCACTCCCAACGACTGCCCCACGGTGGGCTCGCAGAAGTGATCGGAAGATATCCAGCTCAAACCCGGATTCAATGATTGTTCTGGCCAGTCCCAATGCGGTCCTGCGAAGCGCGAATGGATCCTTGTTGCCGGTGGGCTTCAATCCGGCGATGAAGCCACCGGCCAGCGTATCCAGCCGCTCCGCGATCGCCAGCACCCTCCCCAGCGCCGATGCTGCGATGCGGTCGCCGGCGAAGCGCGGGCGGTAGGCCTCATCGAGGGCATTGGCCAGCGCATGACGGTCATCGTGCGAGAGGTCGTCCAGCGAAGTGTCCTGTACCGCGTAGTAGCGGCCGGCGATGCCCTGCAGTTCCGGGAATTCGTTGACCAGACGCGACTGGAGGTCGGCCTTGGACAGTACCGCCGCGCGCCGCGCGAGCGTCGGGTCGACGCCGACATCCCGCGCGATTGTCTCGGCCAGTCTCGCGACGCGCTCGACCTTGTCGGCGAGGCTGCCCAGCCTGGTCTGGTAGCTCACGTTGGCAAGGCCGGCATTCATCGACGCCAGTCCCTGCTTTCTGTCCTCGTCGAAGAAGAACCGCGCGTCACTGAAACGCGGCCGGATCACCCGCTCGTAGCCTTTCCGGATCTCGCTGTCGTCACTGGGCGCGATGTTGGCAATGCCGATGAAGTACGCGGTCAGCTGGCCGGCGTCGTCGAGCACCGGGAAGAACTTCTGGTTCGTCTCCATCGTCGCCACCAGCGCTTCCTGCGGCACCGCGAGGAAGGTGGGGTCGAAGGCGCAGGCGACTGCGTGCGGCCATTCGACGAGGCAGTTGACCTGGGCGAGGTTGTCGCCGTCGATGCGGGCAAGGCCGCCGGCCGAGGCCGCGGCGGCGTGGACCGCGTCGACGATGCGCCTGCGGCGCTCGTCGGGATCGACCAGCACCTTCGCGCCGCGCAACGCATCGACGTAATCGTCCGGCCGCGCCACCCACACCGTCTTGTCGTGCAGGAAACGGTGGCCACGGCTCATGCGGTCGCCGCGCACGCCGAACATTTCGGCGTCGACCACGTCGTCGCCGAGCAGCAGCAGCAGCCAGTGGACGGGCCGCGCGAACGCATGGTCATGGTCGCCCCAGCGCATCGGCCTGGGGATCGGCATCGCGGCGATGGCCTCGCGCAGGATCTCCGGCAGCAGGGCGGCGGTCCTGGCGCCCGGCTTGACCGCGCGATGGACGAAGCGCTCGCCCTTGGCGTCCGTGGCGCGATCCAGCGTGGACCAGTCGACGCCGGCCTTCTGCGCGAAGCCCTGCAGGGCGCGGGTCGGCTGGCCGCCGGCGTCGAGCGCGATGTCGAGGTAGGGGCCGAAGACTTCCGAGCGCTGTTCCGGCTGCTCGGCGGCAATGCCGGGCAGCAGCACCGCAAGGCGGCGCGGCGTGTACAGCGGTTTCGCCTCGCCACGTTCCACCGCGATGCCGCGCTTGTCGAGCGCCATGACGATGCCGTCGAAGAACGCCTGTGCCAGCCCCGGCAGCGCCTTGACCGGTAGCTCCTCGGTGCCCAGTTCGATCAGCAGGGGTTGCATGTCAGTCATTGCCAGGCCTTGCGTTTGTCATTAACCCATCTCCCGCCAGCGGGAGATGGTGGCGCGCGGCGCCGGATGAGGGTGCGTCAGGCGAGGACAGTGTCCGGCGAAAAGCCGGCCCTCACCCCCACCCCTCTCCCGCAAGCGGGAGAGGGGCTTCATGCGGCTTGTACCTGCTTCAGTCCCGGGAACCCCAGTTTCTCGCGCTGCGCGTAGTAGCTTTCCGCCACCGCCTGCGACAGTTTGCGCACGCGCAGGATGAAGCGCTGGCGCTCGGTGACGCTGATCGCACGGCGGGCATCGAGCAGGTTGAAGCAGTGCGAGGCCTTGCACACCTGGTCGTAGGCCGGCAGCGGCAGGCCAAGCTCGACCAGCTTCAACGCCTCGGCCTCGCATTCGTCGAAGCGCCGGAACAGCACCTCTACGTTCGCGTGCTCGAAGTTGTACGCGCTCTGCTCGACCTCGTTCTGGTGGTAGACGTCGCGGTAGGTCACCGGCGTGCCGTCCGGCGCGACCGTCCACACCAGGTCGAACACGTCGTCGACATCCTGCAGGGCCATGCACAGTCGCTCGAGGCCGTAGGTGATCTCGCCCAGCACCGGCCGGCAGGCCAGGCCACCGGCCTGCTGGAACCAGGTGAACTGGGTGATCTCCATGCCGTTGAGCCAGACTTCCCAGCCCAGTCCCCAGGCACCCAGGGTCGGCGACTCCCAGTTGTCCTCGACCAGGCGCAGGTCGTGCACCTGCGGATCGATGCCGAGCGATTTCAGCGAATCGAAGTACAGCTCGACGATATTGTCCGGGCTGGGCTTCATCACCACCTGGTACTGGTAGTAGCGCTGCAGGCGGTTGGGGTTGTCGCCGTAGCGGCCATCGGTGGGGCGGCGGCAGGGCTGCACGTAGGCGGCGTTCCAGGGCTCGGGCCCGAGCGCGCGCAGGAAGGTGGCGGGGTGGAAGGTGCCGGCGCCGACTTCCAGGTCCAGTGGCTGCACCAGCGCGCAGCCCTGTGCCGCCCAGTAGGCGTTGAGCTGCTGGATCAGCGCCTGGAAAGTGGTTGCTGGCAGCTGGGGTGCGGGCATGGCCACGTGGCGTGCGGGCGGCCGGCTAGTATAACGACGCGGCCAGCGCTGCCTTCGTCCCGGGTGCCGCCTGCGACCACCGCGCCCGCTCTCCAGCGCCCGCCCCACAGGAAGCAGACGCGATGCCACCGTGGCGCCCGTTTCTCATCGTCGAAACCGGACAGCCGGTGCCGTCGTTGCGTCGTGACGGCGACTTCCCGCACTGGATCCGCACCGCGGCGGGGCTGGCCGCGGGTGAGTTCGAGACGGTCGACGTGGCGGCCGGTGCGGAGCTGCCGGCGCATCATCGGCATGCCGGGATCATCGTGACCGGTTCGGCAGCGATGGTCACCGAACGTCGCGACTGGAGCGAGCGCACGGCCGGGTGGCTGCGCGAGGCCGCGCACGACGGCGCCGCGATCTTCGGCATCTGCTACGGCCACCAGCTGCTGGCGCATGCACTGGGCGGCCGCGTCGGCGACAACCCCAAGGGTCGCCAGATGGGCACGGTGCCGGTGGGGATGCTGCCGGCGGCGGCCGACGATCCCTTGTTTACCGGCCTGCCGCAGCCGTTCGCGGCGCAGGCCACGCACCAGCAGAGCGTGCTGGAGATGCCGGCGGAGGCCATCCTGCTCGCCTGCTCCGACCTCGACGCCTGCCACGCCTTCCGTTGGCGCGAGTGCGCCTGGGGCGTGCAGTTTCACCCCGAGTTCAGCGCCAATCACATGCGCGGCTACGTACACGCGCGTCGTGCCCGCGCTGGCGCGCGAGGGCACCGACCCACTGCGCGTGCTGCGCGTGGTGCGCGCCGCGCCGCAGGCGCGCCGGGTGCTGCGGCGGTTCGTGCGCCATGCGCGCAGGCTGGCGGACGGTTGAGTGCGGCCTTCGGGTACGATGACGCCAGTGCGGCGGGGGCCGCGCACCACGGATGAGAGGACACACCATGAGCACGCGCGCGATGGGACCGGGCGCCGGCTGGCGCTGGCTGAAGCAGGCGATCAACCTGGGCCGGCACAACCCGAAGGCGATCTTCGGTGCAGTGGCGTTGCTGGCGCTGGTGGCCCTGGTGCCCAGCCTGGTGCAGGTGCTGCTGCAGCAGGGTGCCGGCGTTGCCCAGGAGACCGCGCTGATGGTAGTCGGCGCCATGACCCTGGCGATGATCGTGGTCTACCCACTGCTGATCGGCGGCCTGCTGCGGGTCATCCACGCTTCCGAGACGGGACAACCGACGCGTGCACGCGCGCTGTTCGACACCTTCCGCGCCGGCCACGACGCCGCCCGTCTGATCGGCTTCGGGGTGCTGCTCACGGCGATCTACATCGCGGTGTTCGTCGCGGTGATCCTGTCGTTCGGGCAGGAGTTCCTGTCCTGGTACATGCAGCTGCTGAGCACGGGCATGCAGGCCGATGCGCCGTCGCAGCTGCCGGCGCTGTCCGAGCTGCCCGCCGGGCTGGGCACGGTCATGGCGCTGGGCCTGCTGGCCGGGCTGTTCTTTGGCGGCGTCTATGCCATCGGCTTCGGCCAGGTCGCGCTCGGCGGCAGGGGCGTGGGGGCGGCGCTGGCCGACGGCGTCGCCGGCACCTTGAAGAATGTGTTGCCGATCGTGCTGCTGGCGGCGATTGCCATCGTGCTGCTGTTCGCCCTGCTGCTGGTGGTCGGCCTGCTCGGCGGACTGCTGGCGCTGATCGGCGGCCTGGTGCACGAGTCGCTGGCCCTGCTGCTGTTGCTGCCGCTGTACCTGGGCATGTTGCTGGTGATGTACGTGGTGATGTTCGGGGTCATGTACTACATGTGGCGCGATGTCTGCGGCGGGGAAGCGATCGCCACGCGCGACGGCAGCCAGCTCGAAGTCTGAGCCGCGCGGGCTCCAGGCGTAGCCCTGCCGGGTGCGCAGCCGTGCACGGCGGTGGACGCTCACCACCCTGAATCGAAGGCGCGCTGCATTGCCTGCAGCGCCCGCTGCAGCAACCAGCCGTTGAAGGCGAGCAGCGCCAGCCCGTGCATTGCGATCCACAGCCGTGCCCAGGGCGGCAAGGGCGTCGCCTGCGGCCCGCGGCAGACCACGCGCGTGCCGGAGACGCGATCGTGCAGCGTGAGGTGGCGTGGCGGCAGCGCGGCCAGGGCGTGGCCCAGGTTCAGCGTCAGCCACGACAGCGCGCCGGCGCCGAAACGCAGCAACGCATGGCCGGCCGGCAGGCGTTGTCCGCGCGCGTCCACGACCATCAGGCCTAGCACGCGCTGTCCCGGCGTCGCCTGTCGCGCCGAGCGTTCGAAGCCGACATGCCAGAGCAGCGACAGGGCGACAAAACCCAGCAGCGGCGTCAGCAGCAGGTCGCCGAGCGCGGATTGCAGCGCCGTGGCGGCGTGTTGCAGCGCCGGATCGTCCAGCATCTGGCGTGTCGGCAGCAGTGCGGACGGCATGGATTTCATCGCCTCCAGCATCACCGCGGCGACGCGCATCGCCAGCGCATCGAATGTCGTGCCCAGCGCCAGAGCCGCCACCACCATTGGAGTCCAGGCCAGCAGCAGCACCGGCAGGGCGTGCAGCGCGGCATCCAGGGTCCAGGCGGCGTAGCGTCGCCAGAAGCCGGCAGGCACCGCGCTCACGGCTCGCGGTTGGCCGCATCAGCGGCCGAGGATTTTCGTGCCAGCACGCGGGCGGCCAGGATGCCGGCTTCGTAGAGCAGGATCATCGGCACCGCCAGCATCAGCTGCGAGATCACGTCGGGCGGGGTGATGATCGCGGCCAGCACGAAGATGCCGACGATGGCGTAACCGCGCGCCTCGCGCAGCTGCGCCGGCGTCACCCAGCCCAGCAGCACCAGGATCACCAGCGCCACCGGCAGCTCGAAGCTCAGGCCGAAGGCCAGGAAGATCACCAGCACGAAACTCAGGTAGGCATTGATGTCGGTCATCATCGCCACCCCGTCCGGGGTCACTGCGGTGAGGAAGCCGAACACCGCCGGCAAGACCAGGTAGAAAGCGAACGCGCAGCCGGCGTAGAACAACACCAGTGCCGACAGCAGCAGCGGCAGCGCCAGCCGTTGCTCGCGCCGGTACAGACCCGGCGCGACGAACGCCCACAGCTGGTACAGCAGCCACGGCATGCTCGCCACCAGCGCGACGAAGAAGGCGAGCTTGAGCGGCGCGAGGAAGGGCGAGGCGACCTCGACCGCAATCAGCTGTGCACCGGCGGGCAGCTTGTCGATCAGCGGCTGCGCCAGCCAGGCATACAGGCGGTTGGCGAACGGCAGCGCCGCCGCCAGCGCGAGGGCGAAGCCGGCCAGCGCACGCAACAGCCGCGAGCGCAGCTCGATCAGGTGGTCGAACAGATGGCTGTCGACGCCACCGGGCTCAGGCGCGTGGCTCATCGGCTCCATCGTCCACGGCCGGTGCCGGTGTCACGTCGGCGTGGCTGTCAGCATCGCTGTCGGCATGGGCGGGCAGCGCCGTGCCGTGGGGATGTTTCGCCGCCGGCAGCACGGCATCCCGGGTGCGCTCGCGCAGCGCCTCGAACTCGCGCCGCGCCTCGTCGCCGGTGGCGCGCAGACTGCCATCGAGGTCCTCCAGCGCCTCGCGGGAGTCCTGCAGGCTGCGCTTGAGTTCCTCGGCAGCGAGCTCGCGCTCGAGTTCGCCCTTCACCGAATTCCACTGCGCCCGCGCGCGGCGCACCCAGAGGCCGGCAAAGCGCGCGGCCTTGGGCAGGCGCTCGGGCCCGAGC
>JALZMP010000098.1 GCA_030858145.1 Pseudomonadota bacterium | reverse complement strand
CACCAGCGCGCCGCCGCAGGTGCCGCAATGGCGCTGGCGTGCGCGCCAGTGCAGGACCGCGCGCGCCTGCGCGTAGGCAGTGGCCTCGAAGGCGGGCCAGGTCGCCGCCGCAGTGCGCAGGTCCACGCGCGCGGCATCGGCCTGCGCGTCGTTCAGCGCGAACCAGCCTTCGCCTTCGCGCAGGCCAAGGAATACCGCGTCTGCACCGGCCTCGCCCAGGTCCGCACCCGCGACGGTCGACAGCGCGCCATGCGCGTCCACCCGCGCGCAGCCGGCGTCGTCGAGCAGCAGCACGCGACCACGCGACCACATCGCAGCCAGGGCCTCGGGATCGTCGCGCAGGTGTTCGGCACGATCGAGCGCGCCGGCGAGGAAGGCGTACGGCGGCGGGGCGCCGGCATTCATGGACCGGCAGGAGGGGTCGCGCACAGGGAGGTGCGCACGCGGGGCACGGCACCTGCCGAGCGCCCTGCTGCGAAACCCGCGTGTCTCGCAGCCGGTAAAGACGTGGCGACAGGACGCCACATCCCCTGCGTCACGTCGTGAAGCTGCTGCCGCAGCCGCAGGTGGACTTGGCGTTGGGGTTGCGGATGCTGAACTGCGCGCCGTGCAGGCTCTCGCTGTAGTCCACCGCCGCGCCCATCAGGTACTGCAGGCTGAGCGGATCCACCAGCAGGCGCACACCATCGGTGTCGATGGCGAGGTCGTCCTCGCCCTGCTGCTCGTCGAACTCGAAGCCGTACTGGAACCCGGAGCAGCCGCCACCCTGGATGTAGACCCGCAACTTCAGTCCGGGATTGCCCTCCTCGGCGATCAGCTCGCGGACCTTGGCCGCTGCCGCCGCGGTGAACTCCAGCGGGCGGTCCAGGGACTGGTAACCGGGCGTGGGCGCGATGGCATCGAGGACCGTCATGCGCACAGGATGGGGGGCCGGGCCCCGCGCTTCAAGCGCCGGCCGCAGAACGGCGCGACACGTCGCCCCAGCTGAACGACTGCTCAACCGCTGCTCCGCGCGCGGGCGCCAGCTGCACATGCACCCGCACCGGCTCGAAACCGGCCGGCAGCACGATGTCGCCCTCGACCTGCTGAAAGTATTTGAACGAATACTCGGCACCGGGCGCGCCCGGCTGCTGGCGCAGTGCGCTCCACGACAGGCGCTGCAGGCGGCCGGCCTGGGTCCCCTCCACCGCCAGGCTCAGCTGGCCGCTGCTGACCGTGCCGCGGTCGAGGTTCTGGGTCAGGGTGGCGGTGAAATGCCAGGCCTGGCCGGTCTGCGGCTGCAGCTGCAGCTCCTGCACGGCGAGGCCGCGGCGCTGGCCGGTGGCGCCAACCAGGCGCTCGTAGAAAGCGACATCGGCGCGCAGGCCGGAGATCTCCTCGTCGCGTTCGGCCAGCGCAGCCTGCAGCTCGCTGTTGGCGTCGCGACTGATCTGGTCGGAGCGGGCCAGGGTGGCGACGCGCTGCTCCAGCGTGTCGATCGTGGCCTGCTGGCTGCGGACCAGGGCCTGCGGGTCGTCGACGCCGGGCGCAAAGGTCTTCCACAGCCCCCAGCCGCCGAACAGCAAGGCCGCGAACAGCAGCGCGAGCAGGACGTAGAAGCCGCGATGGAAGCCTTCGACGGCTTCGGCGGGCGCCGGCTGCGACGCGGTGTCCGGCTGGACAGGTTCCTCGGTCATCGGCCACGTATAGCGAGCGCTTCGGGCCGGCGTCAAGGCGCGGGCCCTCCTATACTCTTCGACAGACGGCGCCGCGCTTGCCGCGCCGTTGAACGCGGAGGTTGCCCATGTCCGAAGCCCACCTGTTCGCGATCGGCATCCTGCTGGCCTGGCTGGCCGGCGTCCGGGTGTACCTGACGGTGTTCGGCGTCGGCCTGGCAGGCGCCCTGGGCTGGGTCGAACTGCCGCAGGCATTGCAGGTGACCACATCGCCCTGGGTGATCGGGGTGGCGGCGGTGCTCGCGGCCACCGAGTTCTTCGCCGACAAGATTCCCGGCGTGGATTCCGGCTGGGACCTGCTGCAGACCCTGGCCAGGGTGCCGGCGGGCGCCTTCCTGGCCGCGGCCACGCTGTCGCCCGATGGCAGCCTGGGCAGCGGCATGCTAGCCACCGGCGCCGGCGTCGCGCTGACGAGCCATGTGCTCAAGGCCGGCGCGCGCGCGCTGATCAACACCTCGCCCGAACCGCTGAGCAACTGGACCGCCTCGGTCACCGAGGACGTCGCGGTGCTCGGCGCGCTCGCGCTCGCGTTCGCGCATCCCTGGCTGGCGCTGGCGCTGGTGGTGGCGGTCGGCGTGCTGATGGCGCTGGCGGTGTGGTGGCTGTGGCGCCAGTTGTTCCGGCGCAGGCCGCTGCCCGCCCGGCACTGAGCCGCCATCGGGCCTGGCCGTCCTGAACTGTGCGGTTCGTTGTAGGCTGTGGGGAATGCCCGCTAGTCGTGTGCTTGGCCCGGTCCCTGCCTTGGCTTGGCTTGGTGTGGTGTGCGCGGCACGATCCTTGCGTGCCGTGAGGTCACGGAGTTCCGGGCTCCACGGTCAGTGAGAGGGGGAACCCACCGCTACCAGCGGCCTCCCCTGCCTGGCCCGATATCCAAGGGAGAGTTGACGCGTGCCAGCACCCCCCGATGCCCTCCCG
>JALZMP010000045.1 GCA_030858145.1 Pseudomonadota bacterium | reverse complement strand
GCTGGTGACGAAGACGAACCCGGTGAATCCCACGTACACCACCGACTGCATCACGGCCTCGGGCCAGGACATGTCCAGCCAGCGCATGTAGACCGGGATCACCACCAGCTCGCTGGCCACCAGCCAGGCCACCCCCACCCACAGCGGCAGCAGCCACGGCAGCACGCAGGCCACCACCATCAGCAGGATGCTGCCCAGCCCGCTGCCGCTGAAGTAGCTCAGCGCGATCGCGCTGCCGGTCAACCACACCAGCAGGGTGTAGTCGAGCAGGGTCACCCGGCGGCCCCCCAGGTCGCGGGTCAGCCAGGCGTAGCTGACCCCGAAGGTGGCGTAGGCCAGCCACGCCTGCCAACCGATGCGCGCGGAGAACACTGGACCCTCCCCAGGCGGGCTGGCGTATTCCATCGGCTGCAGCGACAGCATCAGCAGCGGCAGCCCGATCACGCCCCAGGTGAACAGGCCGGCGTAGCGCAACAGGTGGTTGTGGTCCAGGCGCGCAAGCATCCGGGGAGTGTAGGTCCAAAGCCCGGGCGCCGAGTGCCCCGAAAGTCACGACCCGGGGGGGGCGCCCGCGATCGCCGCGCGACCGTAGCCCGTGCGATAATCCGCGGCGGCCCAGGATCGGGCCGCACGACTGCGCGGCTCCGCCCACGGACCAACCGCCCGGGGCTTGCCGCCCGTTCATTTCGAGCCGTTGTTCGCGCCGTAGAGGGAGTCTGGAATGTCGATTGTCGTCCGCGACGTGCGCGAGCACGAGCTGGATTCCGTCCTTGCCCTCAACAATGCCGCCGGTCCCGCGATTCTGCCGCTGGACGCCGCCCGGCTCCGCCGCTTCTACACCCAAGCCGAGTATTTCCGCGTCGCCGAGCGCGACAGCATGCTGGCGGGTTTCCTGGTCGGATTCGGCTCCGAGAGCGGCCACGACAGCAGCAATTTCCGCTGGTTCCAGCAGCAGCTCGACCGCTTCTTCTACATCGACCGAATCGTGGTCGCCAGCCGCCGGCGCGGCGGCGGTGTCGGCCGCGCCTTTTACGCCGACGTCCAGAGCTACGCCGAGCTGCGCTACCCGGTGCTGGCCTGCGAGGTGCTCATCGAGCACGACAGCGACCCGGCGCGGCTGTTCCACGGCAGCTTCGGCTTCCACGAACGGGGCCAGCACGTGATGCCTGCGCGCGACGGCGCCGCGCAGGGCATCCGCGCCTCGATGCTGACCAAGGAACTGTGCAGCTACGACTGGGTGCGCACGCGTTACGGCGAGGCCCTGCCCGACGCGGCCTGGCTGCCGCAGCCCCGGCATCTCGAGGCCGCGCAGCGGGCCCCGGGCACCTGAGGGTGGGCCGGTCGCCCTCCCCCGCCGCGCTCGACCACGAGCCTGCAGGCGAACTCAAGATCGGCCAGGTTGGCATCGCCAACCTGCGCGTGCGCACGCTCGACGTGGGCCGGCTGGGCGCGGAGATGCGCGACCGCGTGGCGCGCGCGCCGAAGCTGTTCGAGCGCGCCGCGGTGATCGTCGACTTCGGCGGGCTCGCCGCCACGCCCGAGCCGGCCGACGCACGTGCCCTGCTTGAGGCACTGCAGGCCGCCGGCGTGCTGCCGGTGGCCCTGGCCTATGGCAGCCAGGACAACGCGGCGCTTGCGATCGCACTTGGACTGCCGCTGCTGTCGAAGTTCCGGGCGCAATATGAATCCTCCGCGGCAGCCGCGGACCCGCCCCCGGCAGGCGCTTCCGCGCCGACGCCACCGCGGCCCGAGAACGGGGCTGAGTCCGCTCCGGCAGCGCCTGCCCCAGGCACGGCAGCACGGCCCGACGGCGAGCCCGGCCTGATCCAGGCGACGGCGGTGCGCTCGGGCCAGCAGGTCTACGCCGAGAACCGCGACCTCACCGTACTGTCCAGCGTCGGTGCCGGCGCCGAGGTGATCGCCGATGGCTCGATCCACATCTACGGGCCCTTGCGCGGGCGCGCGCTGGCGGGGGCGACCGGGCACGAAAAGGCGCGCATCTTCTGCCGCGAATTCCACGCCGAGCTGGTGGCGGTCGCCGGGCACTACAAGGTGCTCGACGACATCCCCAGGGAGCTGCGCGGCCGGCCGGTGCAGGTGTGGCTTGAAAAGGAAGAACTCAAACTCGCGGCGCTGGATGGGACGTGACCGCGACATCGGGCATCCTGACGCCATCGGCGCGATCCCGGCGCCCCCGGACCGCATCGCCGGCACATGCCGGTGCCGAAAATCTGCAGGTATCGCAACACCGTCGTCATTCTGGAGGATCTGAAATTGGCTGAAATCATCGTGGTCACCTCGGGCAAGGGCGGCGTCGGCAAGACCACCACCAGTGCCAGCCTCGCGTGTGGACTGGCGCGCCGCGGCAAGAAGGTCGCGGTGATCGACTTCGACGTCGGCCTGCGCAACCTCGACCTGATCATGGGCTGCGAGCGCCGGGTGGTGTACGACTTCGTCAATGTCATCCAGGGCGAGGCCTCGCTGAAACAGGCACTGATCAAGGACAAGCGCTTCGACACCCTGTTCGTGCTCGCCGCCTCGCAGACCCGCGACAAGGACGCACTCAACAAGGAGGGCGTGCAGAAGGTCCTCGACGACTTGTCCGCCGACGGTTTCGACTACGTGGTCTGCGACTCCCCGGCCGGGATCGAAAAGGGTGCGTTCCTGGCGATGTACTTCGCCGACCAGGCGGTGGTGGTGGTGAACCCGGAGGTCTCCAGCGTGCGCGACTCCGACCGCATCCTCGGCCTGCTCGACTCCAAGACCCGCAAGGCCGAGGCTGGCGAGACGCTCAAGGCCCACCTGCTGCTGACCCGCTACAACCCGCAACGCGTGGGCGACGGAGAGATGTTGTCGATCATCGACGTCGAGGAGGTGCTGGGTCTGAAGACCATCGGCGTGATCCCCGAGTCCGGCGACGTGCTCAATGCCTCCAACAAGGGCGAACCGGTGATCCTGGACATGGAATCCAACGCCGGACAGGCCTACGACGACGCCGTCGGCCGGCTGTTGGGCGAGGAGCGGCCGATGCGCTTCACCCAGGTGGAGAAGAAGGGCTTCTTCAACAAGCTCTTCGGGGGTTGAGGCATGGGACTGTTCGATTTCCTCAAGGTCAAGAAGAACACCGCCTCGATCGCCAAGGAGCGGTTGCGGATCATCGTCGCCCAGGAGCGCAGTTCCCGTGGCGCACCCGACTACCTGCCGCTGCTGCAGCGCGAACTGCTGGAGGTGATCCGCAAGTACGTCAACATCGACGTCGACGCGGTCAAGGTCGACCTGGTCAAGGACGGCGCGCACGACGTGCTCGACATCTCGGTCGCTCTGCCCGATGCGCGCGAGTCCGCGGCCTAGCGATTGCGCTGTGGACGCGACAGCAGTCGCGATAGCGCCCATGCACTCGGAAGACGCCTGGATTCCCGGGCCGCAGCCTGCCGCAGCCACTCCCCGGACCGACAACGGCCATCCCTGGGATGTGCTGCACCTGCGCGACCTTGACGTCGGCGCCATCGCCGCGCTGCTCGCCCACTACGGCCTGCGACTTGCGCGCGTCGCCCATGCGACAGCGATTCCCGGCAGCTACTGGGGCGAGCCCGAGGCCGGGTTGATTGGCGATACGGTCTATGCGCGCGGCGACACGCCGCTGCACTCGCTGCTGCACGAGGCCGCGCACCTGATCGTGCTGGCGCCGCGGAAGCGCGCGTCAGTCCACACCGACGCCACCGACTCGGTCGAGGAAGAGGATGCGGTCTGCCTGTTGCAGGCCCTGCTCGGCGACGCGCTGCCCGGCGTCGGCCGCGAGCGCGTGCTGGCCGACATGGATGCCTGGGGCTACACCTTCCGCCTCGGATCGGCGCGGGCGTACTTCGAGCACGATGCCGATGCGGCATGGTCCTGGCTCGCCGAGCGCGGCCTGGTCACCGCCGACCGCAAGCTCGCAGATATCGCGCAGGACGAGCCCAGGCCCGCCCGAAGTCGCCCAATAGCGCTGTTGGAGCCTGACGCACTTGCAGCCGTGCGGCCCGCCGCCTAGCCTGCAACCCCCTGCCTTCGTGCGCCCGCCAGGATCCGCCCGTGACCCTACGCCATGCCCTGCTCGCCGTCGCCGTCGTCGCGACCCTCGCCCTGTCCGCCTGCAAGCGGGAGCCTTCGCCCGACACCAAGGCCGCCGCCGGCGCCACCCAGGTCGACCTCGACAAGGAGACCGCCGACGAATTCATCGTCCGCGTCAATGCCGAGTTCCGCGAGATGTACCCCGAGTTGACCGCCTCGCAGTGGCTGGCCGCGACCTACATCAACGACGACAGCCAGCTGCTGTCGGCCAAGGGCAACGAGCGCTGGCTGACCCAGCTCAATCGCTGGATCGAGCAGGCCCGCCGCTTCGAGGGCCAGCAGATGTCGCCCGAGACCGCGCGCGCGATCATGTTGCTCAAGCTGGGCACGGCGATGCCGCCGCCGCGCGACCCGGTCAAGCTGGCCGAGCTGACCCGAATCGCCACCAAGATGGAGGGCATGTACGGCTCCGGCACCTACTGCAGGACCGAGGGCGAGAGCGAGCGCTGCCGCCAGCTGGGCGAACTCGAGGACGTGCTGCGCGACCCCGGCGCAAGCTACGACACGCAGCTCGATGCGTGGCAGGGCTGGCACACCATCGCGGTGCCGATGCGCAAGGACTACACCAGCTTCGTGAGCCTGATCAACGAAGGCGCGCGCGACCTGGGCTTTGCCGACGCCGGCGAAATCTGGCGCGCCGGCTACGACATGCCGCCAGCACAGATCGCCGCCGAGACCGACCGCCTCTGGGGCCAGGTCCAGCCGCTGTACGAGCAACTCCACTGCTATGCCCGCACCCGGCTGGATGCGAAGTACCCCGGCCGGGGCTCGGTCAACGGCCTGCTGCCCGCCCACCTGATGGGCAACATGTGGCAGCAGGACTGGGGCAACCTGTGGCCGATCCTGCAGCCCTACCCCGGTGCCGGCGACCTCGATGTCACCAGCGCGCTCGAGCGCCAGTACCAGGCCGGGCTCAACGACCTGCTGATTCGCGAAAACGCCCTGATCGACACCGACCGCCGGGTCGAGATCGTGCAGCAGGCGCAACTCGACATCGCTCGCGCCATGACCGAGCGTGCGCAGGGCTTCTACACCTCGCTGGGCATGCCCAAGCTGCCCGAGAGCTACTGGCGCAACACCCAGTTCATCAAGCCCCGCGACCGCGACGTGGTCTGCCACGCCAGCGCCTGGGACATGAACATGGCCGGCACCGACGGCAAGTCGCCTGACGTGCGCACCAAGATGTGCATCAAACCCAACGAGGAGGACTTCTTCACCATTTACCACGAGCTGGGCCACATCTATTACTACCTGGCCTACAACAAGCTGCCGCCGCTGTTCCAGAGCGGCGCACACGACGGCTTCCACGAGGCCATCGGCGACACCGTGGAACTGGCGATGACGCCGGACTACCTGCATTCGATCGGCCTGGTCGGCGCGCAGCAGCAGGGCAACGAGGCCCTGATCAACTCGCAGATGCGCATGGCGCTGGCGAAGGTGGCGTTCCTTCCCTTCGGCCTGATGATCGACCGCTGGCGCTGGGGGGTGTTTGATGGCTCGATCACCGAGGCCAACTACAACCAGGCCTGGTGGGCGCTCAAGGCCAGGTATCAGGGCGTGGCCCCGGTCACCGCGCGCGGCGAGGAGTTCTTCGACCCGGGCGCCAAGTACCATGTGCCGGGCAACACCCCGTACACACGCTACTTCCTCTCCCATGTACTGCAGTTCCAGTTCTACAAGGCGCTGTGCGATGTGGCCGGCCACAAGGGACCGCTGTACCAGTGCAGCTTCTACGGCAACAAGGCGGCAGGCGACCGCTTCTGGACCGTGCTGTCCAAAGGCAACAGCCAGCCTTGGCAGCAGACCATGAAGGAACTCACCGGCGGCGAGCAGATGGACGCCAGCGCGGTGCTGGAATATTTCGCGCCGCTGCAGCAATGGCTGGTCCAGCAGAACGAGGGCAAGACCTGCGGTTGGCAAGCGGCGACGGCGCTGCCCGCAGCCGCCGTACCTCCAGCCATGCCCCCGGGTGCGCAGCCGCCGGCGAAGGACGTGCCGGCCACGCCGGAGCGGTCGGCACCTGCGACGAAAAGCTGAAGCTGGCAACGCTGTCCTCGAAGGCCGGCGCGAGCCGGCCGGTGGCTTTGTCGCGCAGCTGATCGCGCCCGCGTCGGGCGAATCGGCATGTGATCATCGCGTGAACATTGCCCTCACGGCTTTGTTCGTATGTTCACAGTCATTCAAGATGGCCAATGACGACTCCGTGGGGTGAACGTGGCGACTGAAACCAGGCGGGGTGTCCGCAGCGCGGACGCAGGCGCGAGCGCGAGTGGCGGCATGGCAGGTACTGCGCAGGCCGATCCCATGCGCATGCTGCTCGCCGCCTTGCAGGCGGCTGGACGCGGTGACTTCTCCACCCAGTTGCCTGCGCACTGGGACGGCATCGAAGGCAAGCTGGCCGAATCCTTCAACGCACTGGTGCAATCCAACCGCCTGCTCGCACATGAGCTTGCGCGCGTCGGCGAAAAGGTCGGTCGCGAAGGCTTGACCCGGCAACGCATCGCGCTGAGCAATCGCCAGGCTTGCTGGGGCGTGATGGAGTCATCGGTCAACGATCTGATCGACGACCTGGTGCGACCCGTCGCCACCATCACCGAAGCCATCGCCGGCGTCGCCAAGGGCGACCTGACGCGCAGCGTGCCGCTGGAGGCGGATGGACGCCAGCTGCAGGGCGAGTTCATGCGCTCGGCGACCATCGTCAACCGCATGATCGAGCAGATGGGCGAGTTCAGCTCCGAGGTCACGCGCGTGGCGCTGGAGGTCGGCACCGCCGGCCGCCTCGGCGGCCAGGCCAAGGTCAAGGGCGTGTCCGGCGTCTGGAAGGAGCTGACCGACTCGGTCAACCAGATGGCCTCCAACCTCACCGCGCAGGTGCGCAACATCTCCGAGGTCACCATCGCCGTGGCCAGCGGCGACCTCTCTCGCAAGATCACCGTCGACGTGCGCGGCGAGATGCTGCAGCTCAAGGAAGCCATCAACACCATGGTCGACCAGCTGCGCGGCTTCGCCGCCGAGGTCACTCGCGTGGCGCGCGAGGTCGGCACCGACGGCAAGCTCGGTGGCCAGGCGATCGTCCCCGGCGTGGCTGGCACCTGGAAGGACCTGACCGACTCAGTCAACGCGATGGCGTCCAACCTCACCAGCCAGGTGCGCAACATCGCCGAGGTCACCACCGCGGTTGCCCGCGGCGACCTCTCCCGCAAGATCACCGTCGACGTGCGCGGCGAGATCGCCGAACTCAAGGACACCATCAACACGATGGTCGACCAGCTCAACGGCTTTGCCGCAGAGGTCACCCGCGTGGCGCGTGAGGTCGGCACCGAGGGCAAGCTCGGCGGCCAGGCCCAGGTGCCTGACGTCGCTGGCACGTGGAAGGACCTCACCGATCACGTCAACTCGATGGCATCGAACCTGACCAGCCAGGTCCGCAACATCGCCGAGGTCACCACCGCGGTGGCCAAGGGCGACCTGTCGCGCAAGATCACCGTCGACGTGCGCGGCGAGATCGCCGAACTCAAGGACACCATCAACACGATGGTCGACCAGCTCAATGGCTTTGCTGCCGAGGTCACCCGGGTGGCGCGCGAAGTCGGCACCGAGGGCAAGCTCGGCGGCCAGGCCCAGGTGCCCGGCGTCGACGGCACCTGGGCCGACCTGACCGATTCGGTCAACTCCCTGGCGTCCAACCTGACCAGTCAGGTCCGCAACATCGCCGAGGTCACCACCGCGGTGGCAAAGGGCGATCTGTCGCGCAAGATCACCGTCGACGTGTCCGGCGAGATCGCCGAACTCAAGGACACCATCAACACGATGGTCGACCAGCTCAACAGCTTCGCCGCCGAGGTCACTCGCGTCGCGCGCGAGGTCGGCACCGAGGGCAAGCTCGGTGGCCAGGCCCAGGTGCCCGGCGTTGCCGGCACCTGGAAAGACCTCACCGACAACGTCAACTCGATGGCGACCAACCTCACCACCCAGGTCCGCAACATCGCCGAAGTGGCGACCGCGGTGGCCGGCGGCGACCTGTCGCGCAAGATCGCGGTCGACGTCAAGGGCGAGATCCTCGAGCTCAAGAACACCCTCAACACGATGGTCGACCAGCTCAACAGCTTCGCCGCCGAGGTCACTCGCGTCGCGCGCGAGGTCGGCACCGAGGGCAAGCTCGGTGGCCAGGCCGCCGTGCCCGGGGTCGCCGGCACCTGGAAGGACCTCACCGACAACGTCAACTCGATGGCGACCAACCTGACCACACAGGTCCGCAACATCGCCGAGGTCACCACCGCGGTGGCCAAGGGCGACCTGTCGCGCAAGATCGCGGTGGATGCCAAGGGCGAGATCCTGCAGCTCAAGGACACGATCAACACCATGGTCGACCAGCTCAACGGCTTCGCCGCCGAGGTCACTCGCGTGGCGCGCGAGGTCGGCACCGAGGGCAAGCTCGGCGGCCAGGCCGACGTGC
>JALZMP010000023.1 GCA_030858145.1 Pseudomonadota bacterium | reverse complement strand
GCGCACGGCATTCCCGTCATCGCCATCGCAGGGCTGGGCGACCTGCTTGCGTTTGTCGGCGAAAGCGCGACACTGGCGGCCGAACGCGACCGCCTGCTCGCCTACCGTGCGCGCTACGGTTGCGCGCCGACACGCTGACCTTCACCAATCGCCAGCCGGGGGGACGGACACGATGAAGCGCAACCTGCACAACATCCTCGCCTGCACCCTGCTCGCCGCGCTGCCGTCGGCCGTGCTTGCGCAGACGGCTTCCGGGGCGAAGAAGCTTTACTGCTGGAACGAGAATGGGATCCAGGTCTGCGGCGACACCTTGCCGCCATCGGCGGTCGACCGCGCGCGGACCGAGATCAGCCCGCGCAGCGGCCTGCGCACCGGCGAGGTGCCGCGGGCGTTGACCCCGGACGAGCGCGCCATGGAAGCGGAGGCGGCGCAAGCCGCGGCGCGGGCCGCCGACGTGGAGGCCGCAGCGCGGCGACGCGACCTCGCGATGGTCGAGTCCTACGTCACCGAGGCGGACCTGCGCCGCGCCTATGGCGAGCGCATTACCCTGGTCGATGAATCGATGAAGACCTCGCGCCTGAGCATCGCCAGCCTGCGCCAGAGCCTGCTGTCGCTGCTGCGCCAGGCCGCGGAAATCGAGCTGCACTCCCGACCCGTGGGCCAACCCCTGGCCGCCAGCATCCTCGGCCAACACAGCGATCTGCTGCGCATGCAGGCGATGCTGGACGGGCAACTGCGCGAACGCGCCACCCTCGACGAGGAACTCGCGCAGGCCGTGGAGCGCTACCGGCAGATGACCGCGCAGCCGACGCAGGGCTGAGCCCGGCGCAGGTGGCGCGGCCTACGGTGGACACCGGCACCGCGCCTGCCATCCGGCCGCGAGACCTCAGAACGGCAGCGACAGGTCCGGCTCCAGCTGCAGCAGGCGTTGGCGGAATGCGTCCTGGATCCGCGCCAGCGCCTGCTCGCTGTCGGCGTCGAAGCGCAGCACCAGCACCGGGGTGGTGTTGGATGCACGCACCAGACCCCAGCCGTCGGTCCAGTCGACGCGGAGGCCGTCGATCGTCGACAACCGCGGGCCATCGTCGAACTTCGCCTGCGCCACAAAGCGCTCGACGAACGCATGCGGGTCGCCGTGCGGCGCATCGACCTTGATCTCCGGCGTCGATATGCCATTGGGCAGCGCCTTGAGCACCTCGCTCGCCGACTCCGGCCGCGCGGCAAGGATCTCGAGCAGGCGCGCAGCAGCGTAGATGCCGTCGTCGAAGCCGTACCAGCGCTCGCCGAAGAAGAAGTGCCCGCTCATCTCGCCGGCCAGCTCGGCCTCGGTCTCGCGCATCTTGGCCTTGATCAGCGAATGCCCGGTCTTCCACATCAGCGGGCTGCCGCCGTGGCGCAGGATGTGTCCGGGCAGCCGCCCCGTGCACTTGACGTCGTAGACGATCACCGCGCCCGGATTGCGCTCAAGCACGTCGGCGGCGAACAGCATCAGCAGCCGGTCGGCGTAGATGATCTCGCCGTCGCGGGTGACCACACCGAGGCGGTCGCCGTCACCGTCGAAGGCGATGCCGAGGTCGGCATCGAAGCGCGCCACCATGCTCACCAGATCGGCGAGGTTGGCGGGCTCGCTGGGGTCGGGGTGGTGGTTGGGGAAGGTGCCGTCGATCTCGCAGTACAGCGGCTCGACCTCGGCGCCGATCGCCTCCAGCACCCGGGGGCCGATCTCGCCGGCGACGCCGTTGCCGGCGTCCACCACCACCTTGAGCCGGCGGTCGATCTGCACGTCGGAGGCGATGCGCTGCACGTAGTCGTCGGCGATGTCGCGCTGGCTGCAGCCACCGGGCTCCGGCGCGGTGTGCAGGCGGTCCTCGGCGATACGGGCATAGAGGTCGACGATGGCATCGCCCGACAGCGTCTCGCCGCCGACCACGACCTTGAAGCCGTTGTAGTCTGGCGGATTGTGGCTGCCGGTCACCGACACGCAGCAGCCGGTGCGCAGGAAATAGGCGCCGAAATACACCACCGGCGTCGGCGCCATACCGATGTCGGTGACATGACGCCCCGCGCGGCGCAGGCCTCGTACCAGCCCGCCAACCATGTCCGGACCGGACAAGCGGCCGTCGCGGCCGACCACGATGTCATTGAGGCCCTTCTCCGCCATCAGCGATCCGATGGCATGGCCGACCAGTTCCGCCACACCCGCATCCAGTGTCTGTCCGACCACGCCGCGGATGTCGTAGGCACGGAAGATGCCGCGGTCGATGCGCACCGGGGCCGGCTTGGGCGCATCCCTGATTTCGATGCGCGGTGCCGCCGGCTCGGCCTCCACCGGGCTGTCCACGATGGCCTGGCTCAGCGTCGGCGCCTCCCGTGCAAGCGCGACGTGGCGCTTGTGCCGCCGTTGCGGGAGTCGCCACAGCAAGAACGCCAGCATGCCCAGCAAGGACGCGACCACTGCCAGCGGCCAGACCCCGAACCCGAACGGCGCGGCCGCGGTGGCAGGCGCGGCGGCAACCAGCCGCAGCCCGGTGTCCGGCACGCTGGCCGCCAACCGCTCCGCCGCATCGGCAAGTGCCGGATCACCGCGCTCGAGCAGGGTAAATCCCCCTTGCCGCAGCGCGAGGTAGGTGTCGTCCGCCACCGAGGCGGCCTGCAGTCCGGCCGTGGCGCGAGCCAGCGGCAGACGCACGATGGCAACCCCGACCAGCGCATCCGCTGCGCGCGCAGGCGCGGCCAGAAGCGTATGGGCAGTACCGTCATCACGCACGATCCAGAGTACGGGTTTGTCTGCCGCCAGAGCCGCCTCGGCGACCGCGATCCGGCCGAACCCGGACTCTGGCAGCCCGGCGTAGGCGGCCTCGAGCGTAGGCGTTGCCACCTCGACCTCCGCCTGTGGCCAGTCGCGCCCCAGGGCGAGGGCGGCGAGCGCCAAGTCACCGGACGACAGCGCCGCCTGCACCGGCGCCGAAGCCAGACGCTGCGACAGTTGCGCGAGATCCCCCTGAAGGGTGTTCCCGGTGAGCTGCACGGCCGTGTCGCGGCTGTGCACAAGCGCTGCGCGCTGGCTCGTGTCACCGGCCTGACGCCAGGCACTCCAGGCCAACCACAGCGCCAGCACAACCAGTAGCAGCGCCAGCAATGGCAGCAGCGGCCGTGCCTGCGCCAGCAGCTGTTGCGCCTTGTTCGGGTCTTTGTCGGTCATTGCGTCTGGCCCCCTGTCAGCGCACGCCGGTATGGCCGAAGCCCCCGGCCCCGCGCGCGCTGTCGACGAAAGTATCCACTACTTGCAGCCTGGTGCGCACGATCGGCACCACCACCAGTTGCGCGATGCGGTCACCCGGGGCGATGGTGTAAGCCTCGCGCGCGCGGTTCCACAGGCTGACCATCAGCGGGCCCTGGTAATCGGCGTCGATCAGCCCGGTGCCGTTGCCGAGCACGATGCCGTGGCGGTGGCCCAGCCCGGAGCGCGGCAGCACCAGCGCACACAGCCCCGGATCGGCGAGGTGGATCGCGAGCCCCGAGGGCACCAGCGCGGCCTCGTCCGGAGCAAGGGTCAGCGGCGCGGGGAGCGCGGCGCGCAGGTCGAGCCCGGCACTGGCTGCGGTGGCATAGTCGGGCAGCGGCCAGACGTCGCCGAAGCGCGGGTCGAGCACCTTGACTTGCAGCACCTGGCTCATGCCGGCAGCCGCTCGCGCACCAGGTCGAGCAGTGCCTCGGCCAGCACGGTCTTGGGCGCCGGGCCGAGCGCACGTTCGCCGTCGGGCCAGAGTACGGTCAGCGCATTGTCGTCGCCTTCGAACCCGGTGCCCGGCACGCCGACCCGGTTGGCGGCGATCAGGTCCAGCCCCTTGGCCTCGAGCTTGGCACGCGCGTGCGCCACCACATCCTCGGTCTCGGCGGCGAAACCGACCACCAGCTGCGGGCGCTGCGGGTGCGCCGCGACCCCGGCCAGCACATCGGCGGTGCGCACCAGGTCCAGCCGCAGGACCTCACCGCCCTCGCTCGGCTTCTTGAGTTTGCCGGGCAGCCTCTCGCGAGGCGCGTAATCGGCCACTGCGGCGGCGCCGATGTAAATGTCCGCGGGCAGGGCCTTGAACACCGCCGCGCGCAGCTGGGCGGCCGAGCGCACGTCCACCCGCGCCACCCCGGGCGGTGTCGGCAGCGCCACCGGGCCCGCCACCAGGACCACGTCAGCACCCCTGCGCGCGGCGGCGGCGGCGAGCGCGAAGCCCATCTTGCCGCTGCTGCGGTTGCCCAGATAGCGCACCGGGTCGAAGTCCTCGAAGGTCGGCCCGGCGCTGATCACGAGGCGCTGGCCGGCGAAATCCGCACCCCGGTTGCCGTGCAGCGCGCAATGCGCCTGCGACAAGGCCCGGACGATGTCCAGCGGCTCGCACAGCCGTCCGGGGCCGGACTCGCCCTCGGCCAGCGGCCCGTCCTCCGGGCCGAGCACGGCCACCCCGCGTTCCCGCAGCAGGGCGAGGTTGGCCTGGGTCGCCGGGTGCAGCCACATGCGGTGGTTCATCGCCGGCGCCACCGTGATCGGCGCGGGGGTGGCCAGGCACAGGGTGCTGACCAGGTCGTCGGCCAGGCCGTGGGCGAGCCTGGCCAGGGTGTCGGCGGTGGCGGGGGCAACGACGACCCGGTCGGCCCAGCGCGCGAGCTCCAGATGCCCCATCGCGGCCTCGGCCGCGGCGTCCCAGAGCGAGGTCCGCACCCGCTCGCCCGACACCGCCTGGAAGCTTGCGGCGCCGACGAAGCGCTCGGCGTTGGCGGTCATCGCCACCCGGACATGGGCGCCCGCCTCACGCAGCCGCCGCACCAGCTCGACCGCCTTGTAGGCGGCGATGCCGCCGCACACGCACAACAGGATGCGCTGGCCCAGCAGCGCCTTGGCGGCTTGCGCGGTCATCGGCGGTCAGAAAATCCCTACCCTGAATGCGGTGGTTAGCTTACCCGAAGCCATGGCAGTGCCCGATGCCGCCAGCCCCGCCCCCGGCGCACTCTTCGGGCATGCACATCCGCGACTGGCCCGCCTGCGAACGTCCCCGAGAAAAGCTGCTCGCCCGCGGCGCGCCGGTGCTCTCGGACGCCGAGCTGCTGGCGATCTTCCTGGGCTCCGGCCTGCGCGGCCAGGACGCGGTGGCCACCGCACGCCAGCTGCTGGGCGCGCACGGCCCGCTGCGCGCGCTGCTGGAACGCCCGCCGCAGGAACTGGCTTCGCTCCCCGGCCTCGGCCCGGCACGGGCCTGCCAGCTGTCCGCCGCGCTGGAGCTGTGCAACCGCTACCTCGCCGCCGGCCTGGAACGCGGCGAGGCGCTGACCGACCCCGGCGCCGCCGGGCGCTACTTCGCCCAACGCCTGCGCGGCCATCCCAACGAGGTGTTCGCCGCACTGTTCCTGGACACCCGCCACCGCGCGCTGGCGTTCGAGGAGTTGTTCCGCGG
>JALZMP010000036.1 GCA_030858145.1 Pseudomonadota bacterium | reverse complement strand
GGCCATGGATGGCCCACGACCCTGACTATGGCCATGGATCGCCAGACGGAAGGGCGAAGCACTCCCCCCGCCATCCACCTGCTGCGGCGCGCAACCATCCGAAGCCGCTCATGCGCTTACTCCCGCTTTCGCTTTGCCCGCGGATGCGCGGCGTCGTAGACCTTGGCCAGGTGCTGGAAGTCGAGGTGGGTGTAGATCTGGGTGGTGGCGATGTCGGCGTGGCCGAGCAGCTCCTGCACCCCGCGCAGGTCGCCGGAGGATTCAAGCATGTGGCTGGCGAAGGAATGCCGCAGCAGGTGCGGATGCACGCGCTTGAACAGTCCACGCCGCTGCGCCAGCAACCGTAGCCGCAGCTGCACGGCGCGCGGGGTGATCGGCTTGCCGCCGCGCCCGGGGAACACTGGCGCATCGTCCGCGGCGCCGGTGTCGGCGCGCCAGGCGTCGAGTGCGTTGCGGGCGTGCGAGCCCACCGGCACGCTGCGCTGCTTGCCACCCTTGCCGAGCACGGTGACCAGGCCGTCGGAGAAGTCGCGCCAGCGTAGCGCGCACAGCTCCGACAGGCGCAGGCCGGAGGAATAGAACAGCTCCAGCAGCGCACGGTCGCGCAGGCCGAGCCTGGCGTCGGTCGGCACCTCGACCAGCTGCATCGCCTCGTCCACGTCCAGCACCTGCGGCAGCTTGCGCGGCGCCTTCGGCGCCCGGATGCCGGCGGCGGGATTCGCCTTGATGCGGCCGTGTTTCAGCAGCCATTGGTAATAGCTACGACAGGCGGACAGCCGCCGCTGCAGACTCTTGGGCGACAGACCGCGGCGGTGCTCGCTGGCGATGAAGGCGCGCAGCTGTTCGGTCTGCAGCGCCGATGGATCGGCGACGTCGTGCTTATGCACCCAGCCGCTGAGCGCAGCCAGGTCGCGCGCGTAGGCATCCAGCGTGTTCGCCGACAGGCGGCGCTCGACCTGCAGGTGGGCGAGGAAATCTTCGATGATCCTGACCTGCACGACATCAGCTGACATGCCAATCAACCCGATTTTCCTGGCGGGCATGGCCCGCTTGCCTGTCGATTGAGAATCCCATTGGCTTCGTGGCTAAAGCTCCGGACTGATGGATTGACCCCTTTCCCCGTCATAACCCTCGATGATTCCATCAACGAAGCTTCCCAGCGCACCAGCAAGGAAGAGCAGAATCGCCGCCGCCAGCAGCACATTGCGCTGATTCTTTCGATAGCCGACCACCAATACGACTACCCCGACGATGAACAGGGCAATTTCAAGGTAAGACATCCACCACCTTCATAAGCCGAGTACCTGGAATAGTTAAGGCATGCGTGCTCATGCATCGAACCGCCGCAACGCCGTCGCAAACGCCTCGCCCATCATCCGCAGGAACAGCGTGCCCATGCCGGGATAGAAGCGGTTGGGATCATGGCTGCCGACGGCGACCAGACCGACGCCCTCCACCGGCAGCAAGGCACTGGATTGCACCTCGTCCACCCGCGCCGCGTAAAGAAGCGCCTGCTTGTCAGGATGCAGGCGGCCACACAGTGGCTCGCCGTCCCGGAGGCAGTCGTTGAACGGCGCCAGTGCGCGCTCGTCGCGCGCGATCACCTGCAGCCAGTCCTCGTCGCCCACGCCCGGCACCGGCGCGAACAGCACCAGGCGCACCAGGTCGCCGTCGAAATCCTCGGCCAGGGTGGCCGCCATCGCGCGCACCGTGTCGGCGGCGCTTTCCTGGCGCATCAGCGCCAGGGTCAGCTGGTGGGTGCGCACGGCGAGGCGCTCGTTTTCCTGCGATACCGTGTACAGGTCGTGCAGCCGGCGCGTGAGCTCGCGGTTCTTGTCGCGCAGCACCTCCAGCTGGTAGCTGGCCAGCGACGCCGCCGGGCCGTCCTCGCGCGGCACCACCAAGCTCAGCGCGAGGTCGGGAAACTGCTGCAGGAACTTCGGGTGCCGGCGCAGCCATGCCGCGACCTCGTGCGCACCGATCTTCTCGCTGCTGTCGGCCATGCGGCTGTCGCTCATGGTGTCCAGTCTCCGTCGAGAACGAATGCCGCCGGGCCGGTCATGCGGATCGATCCGGTGTCGCGATCATAGTGGATCTGCAGCTCGCCGCCGGGCAGCGACACGGCAACGCCGCCGTGGCCGTCGACGCGGCCTTGGCGGGTCAGCACCGCAACCGCCGCGCAGGCGCCGCTGCCGCAGGCCAGGGTTTCCCCGGCACCGCGCTCGTACACGCGCAGGCGGATCCGGTCGCGCGCCAGCACCTGGGCGAAGCCGACGTTGACCGATTGCGGAAACGCGGCGTGTGTCTGTAAAACCGGGCCAAGCACCGGCACTGGGGCTCGATCGACGTCGACGACGACGAGCACAGCGTGCGGGTTTCCCATCGACGCGGCGCCGAAGCGGATGCGCGCGCCGTCGGCCTCGACTTCATACACGTCCTGCTCCGCATCGAAACCAGACAGCGGGATCGCCTGCGGCGCGAACGCCGGCCTGCCCATGGCGACGCTGTAGCGGCCCGCGCCCATGCGCTCCACGTCGTGGCGCCCCGCCGGGCTGTCGAGTGCAAACAGCGCCTTGCTCAGGCCGTCGCGCATCAGCCAGGCTGCCACGCAGCGGGCGCCGTTGCCGCACTGCTGCGCGGGTGAGCCGTCGGCGTTCCAGATCCGGTAGGACGCCACGGCGCCGGCGCTGCGCGGCGCTTCGATGCCAAGGATCTGGTCGCAGCCGACCCCTGTACGGCGGTTGGCGATGGCGCGGGCCAGGCCGTCGGCCGGATCCGACAGTCGTTGCGCGAGGTCGGCATTACCGCGAAGGTCGAGCACGACGAAGTCGTTGCCGGCACCATGCATCTTGCAAAAGCGCAGCGCAGCCGTGGGCTGGTCGGCCGCAGGCCGGCCGGGGGTGGGCGTGGTTGTCGTTGCCGACGCCGCGGCCATCGCAGGCTCAACTGTTGCCGTTGCCAGGCGCAGGTGGCTCGGGGTCGGCCTCGACCGGCGGCCGGTCCGGCGGCAGCAATGGCGGACTGCGCTCGGCAGGCCTCGGATCGGCGAGGACGCCGGCATCCTCGACGGCGGCGGCCTCCATCAGCCGGGCATCGTCCGCCGAGGGCGGCGGCGGCAGCACCAGGGGGCCGCGGTTGCCGCAGGCGGCGAGCAGCAGGGACAGGGCCAGCGCGGCCGGGATGGCGGTCTTCAACGAGGGCGTGATCGGGTTCATGTCCGCAGTGTAGCCGCTCGCGGTGCCGGCGGGCAGCCTGCACTGCGCCACGGCGCAGACAATGCCCTCGTGCGGGGCCGACGGTTCAGCGCGCGGCCTCGGCGACCCCGAGCCGGTCGAGCAGGAAGGCATACATCTCCGCAAGCTCGCGGTAGCGCCGGAAGCGGCCCGACTTGCCGCCGTGGCCGGCGTCCATGTTGGTGCGGAACAGGATCGGCTGGCCGCCAGTATCGCGGTCGCGCAGGCGGGCCACGTACTTGGCTGGTTCCCAGTACTGCACCTGCGAATCCCACAGTCCGGTGCCGATGAACATCGACGGGTAGGCCTGCGCCACAAGGTTGTCATAGGGCGAATACTTGAGCATGTAGTCGTAGAAATCCTTCTGCTCCGGATTGCCCCACTCGTCGTACTCATTGGTGGTCAGCGGGATCGTGGGATCGAGCATGGTGGTCACCACGTCGACGAAGGGCACCTGCGACAGGATCACGTGGTACTTGTCGGGCGCCATGTTGGCGATCGCGCCCACCAGCAGGCCGCCGGCGCTGCCGCCATAGGCGGCGACGCGATCCTTCGCGGCGTAACCGTTTGCGACCAGGTAGTCGGTGACATCGATGAAATCGGTAAAGGTGTTGATCTTGTTGAACAGCTTGCCGTCGTCATACCACTTGCGGCCCATCTCCTGGCCACCGCGGATGTGCGCCAGCGCGTAAACCACGCCGCGGTCGAGCAGGCTGACATTGGTCAGGCTGAAGCCCGGATCCATCGAGGCACCATAGCTGCCGTAGGCGTACTGCAGCAGCGGCGCCTGGCCGTTTTTCTGGAAGCCCTTGCGGTAGACCAGCGACACCGGGATCCGGGTGCCGTCGCGCGCGGGCGCCCACACCCGCTCGGTGACGTAGCGCGACGGGTCATAGCCGATCACCGGCTGCTGCTTGAGCTGTCGGCGCTCGCCGGTACGGATGTTGAGTTCAAAGGTCGTCGCCGGGGTGGTCAGGGAGGTGTAGGAATAGCGCAGCCAGTCAGTGTCCGGCTCGGCATTGACCGACAGGCCCATCGAGTAGGCCGGCTCGTCGGCCTGCACATATTCATCATGCGAGTCCTTCGCAAGAGCCCGCACGTCCTTGTGCGGACTTTCCATCTTGACGCCGGCCTGCCCCGCTTCGCCGCGCAGCAGCCGGATGCGTTCCAGCGCGTTGGAACGCTCGGCGATGGCGGTGAAGCCGTCGAACAGCTCGAAGCCCTCGATCAAGACGTCGTCGCGGTGGGCGATCCAGTCCTGCCATTGGGCGCGCGACGTGGCGCCGCTCGGCGCGGTCACGAGCTTGAAATTCGCAGCGCCATCGGCGTTGGTGCGGATCACCCAGCGGCCGTCGAAATGGTCGGCGTCGTATTCGACATCACGCGCGCGCGGCGCCAGCACGGCGAAGGCCTGCGGATCGGCGGCAGGCGCGCACCGTAGCTCATCGGACACCGTGCTACTGACGCCGATGCAGATGAAGCGGTCGTCGCGGGTGCGCGACAGACCCATGTAGAAGCTGTCGTCGGCCTCCTCGTAGACCAGCATGTCGTCGGCGACCGGGGTGCCGAGCACGTGCTTCTTGACACGCACGGTTAACAGCGTCTCGGGGTCGTTCTCGACATAGAACAGGGTGCGGTTGTCGTCGGCCCAGACCAGGTTGGCGGAGACGCCGGGGATGGCGTCGGGATAGACCTCGCCGCTGTCGAGGTTCTTGAAATGGATGGTGTACTGCCGGCGGCCGGTGCTGTCATCGGCGTAAGCCAGCAAGCGGTTGTCCTGGGTCACCTCCCAGTCGCCGACGTTGTAGTAGTCCTTGCCGCGCGCCAGGGCGTTGACGTCGAGCAGCTCCTGCTCGTCGGCGTCGGGAGTTTCGCTGGCCGCCAGCATCGCCGGGGTGGTGGTGTCGACGCGGTCCCTGCGGCGGGCGTGGATCGGGTAGTCCTGCCCGGTCTCGTAGCGGCTGTAGTACCACCAGCCGCGCTCGCGGTAGGGCACGCTGCCGTCGTCCTGCTTGATCCGCCCGACGATCTCGTCGTACAGGGTGTTTTCCAGCGGCTTGAGCGGCGCCATCACGGCGTCGACGTAGGCATTCTCGGCATTGAGGTAGGCCAGCATGGCCTTGTCCTCGCGCTTGTCGTCGCGCAGCCAGTAGTACTCGTCGACGCGCTCGGCGCCGTGCGCCGCCTTGACGAGGTGTGGCCGCTGCTCGGCGTCGGGCGGGGGCGGGAGGTCAGCGGCGTGGAGGTGCGGGATCATCAGCAGCAGGGTCGCCAGGGGGAGCTTGAAAAAAGGCATGAACGGGTCCGGTCGGGAAATGCCACGGGGTGGGACGAAGGGTGGGCCTCGGCCCACCGCTGTGTCGATCTCTGCCGATGCCAGCGGATGCATGACGACGGTGGGCCGGGGCCCACCCTATGGCGACTGGAGTTGCTGGCGGAGGAAGGTGTAGGCGAGTGCGTTCATGTGCGCGGCCTGCCGGTTGTTGGCCGCGCCGCCGTGGCCACCCTCGATGTTCTCGTAGTAGCGCACATCAAAGCTCATGGCCTGCATCTTCGCCATCATCTTGCGCGCATGGCCGGGGTGCACGCGGTCGTCGCGGGTCGAGGTCATGAACAGCGTCGGCGGATACGTGGCGTCGGCGCGGACCAGATGGTAGGGCGAGAAACGCTGGATGAAGGCCCACTCCTCCGGCTTGTCCGGGTTGCCGTACTCGGCCATCCACGAGGCGCCGGCCAGCAGCTTGTGGTAGCGCTGCATGTCCAGCAGCGGCACCTGCACCACCACCGCGCCGAACAGCTCCGGATACTGGGTGAGCATGTTGCCGGTGAGCAGGCCGCCGTTGCTGCCACCCTGGATACCCAGGTGCGCCGGCGAGGTGATCTTGCGCGCGACCAGGTCCTGCGCCACCGCGGCGAAGTCCTCGTAGGCCTTGTGCCGGTTGGCCTTGAGTGCGGCCTGGTGCCAGCGCGGGCCGTACTCGCCGCCGCCGCGGATGTTGGCCACGGCATACACGCCGCCACGGCCTTCCCCGGAAGGCTCCAGCCAGCCCTTGCCGACGCCGCCGGAATAGCCGGGGGTGAGCGAGATCTCGAAGCCGCCGTAGCCATAGAGCAGGGTCGGATTGCGGCCGTCGAGCGGCATCTCCCTGGGCCGCACCAGGAAATACGGAATCCGGGTGCCGTCCTTCGAGGTGGCGAAGTGCTGCTCGATGGCGTGCTGCGAGGCGTCGAAGAACGTCGGCATGGTCTTCAGCACCTCGGGCGGCCGGCCGATCTCGACCAGCGACAGGGTGCTCGGCGTGAGGTAGTCGGTGGCGGTCAGCCACACCGCATCGCTTTCATCGGGATCGACCGCCGACACCCCGAGGGTGCCGAAAGACGGCGCGCCGACAAAGGCCGTCAGCTCCCAACCGATCGCGCCCGGGGTCAGCACCGAGAGTCGGTTCTTGACGTCGTCGAGCACGTTGAGCACGACGTGGTTGCGGGTCCAGGTGGCGCCGACCAGCGAGGTGGTCCCGGACGGCTCGAACAGCACCTCGAAATCGCGCGCACCGCCCATGAAGGCATCGAAGTCGGTGACCAGCAGGGCCCCGGCGGGATAGGTGCGGCCACCGACTGTCCACGGCTCGCGCAGCTCCAGGGTCAGCCAGTCGCGGACCACGGCCTTGTTGGCGGAGTTGGGCGCGTCGACCTTGGCCAGGCTGCCGTCGGCGCGGCGCAGGTAGAGCTCGTCGTTGTAAAAGGCCAGGGTGCGGCTGACGAAATCGCGCTCATGGCCCGGCGTGTCGTCGTGCATCGCGGCGATGTACATGTCGTCCGGCCCGCCCTCGTACACCACCTTGGCCGATGCCAGCGGCGTGCCGCGGCCCCACTGCTTGACGATCCGCGGATAGCCGGACTCGGTGAGCGTGCCGTCGCCGAAGTCGGTGTAGACGTAGACATTGTCGCGGTCGATCCAGCCCAGCCCGCCCTTGGCCTCGGGGCGGAAGAACCCGCCCTCCACCCAGGTCCTGGTGCTCAGGTCGAATTCGCGGCTGACGTTGGCATCGGCGCCGCCGCGCGAGAGCGCGATCAGGCAGCGCTCATGGGGCTGGTCGGACGACGGCGGGCGCAGGCAGCTGGCGCCCTGCCAGACCCAGTTCTCGCCCTCGGCCTTGTTCAGCGCGTCGACGTCGAGCAGGGTCTCCCACTGCGGCCGCGGCTTGCGGTACTCCTCGAGCGTGGTCCGGCGCCAGAGGCCGCGCTCGTGGTTCTTGTCCTTCCAGAAGTTGTAGTAATAGGCACCGATCTTCTGCACCACCGGGATCTTGGCGTCGGAGTCGAGGATGGCGAGGATCTCGGCCTCCAGGCGCTTGAATTCCGGCGTGGACGCCAGTTCGGCCTCGGCCTTCGCGTTCTCGGCGCGCACCCAGGCCAGCGCCTTGGGATCCTCGACGGCTTCCAACCACTGGTAGGGATCGGACACGGCGGGCTCCTGGGTCTGGGCATGTGCGGGCCACCCGGCTCCGAGCATGGCAGCGCCCGCAGCCAGGCCGGCGAACAGACACAGGTGCGACAGCTTCGACATCAAGGGCTCCGGACAGGGCGTGGCGGGCCGGCAACGCTATCACAGCCTGCAGGCGGCGCTGATGTGCCGGAAGTCCGGAGCTCAGGCGGCGCTGACGCTGCGCGCAGCCCGTTGGTCCGCGGGCAGCCAACGCCGCGGTCTGGAGGTGTGGGCACGCCACCGATGGCCCGGTCGCATCGTCGCCTGCGCCGTGCCCGATGCCCGCCGCGGCAGCTGCAGCGCCAGCCACGCGCTCGCCGGCAGGGCGAGCAACCAGAACGGCACCCAGCCGAGGCTGGCGCTCACCGCGCGTGCCTCCGGCAACGAGAGCACCGTGATCGCGGCCAGCAGCAGCAGGCCGAGCATGGCTTGCGCCGGCGGCGATGCGGCGGGGGTGGGGGCGGGAGCAGCGCGCGGCATCGCCGGCCTGCGGCGGACGGACAGGGAGCGGTGACGACAATGCGACATGACAGGACTCCTGCAGGGTGTGACGCCAGCCTCCCGCAGCGCCATCTCACGGGCTGCGACCCGGCCGGGGGCGGGCGCCAGGCAGGCTCGTGAGGGTTCCCGGCGGCGACCGCCCACCCCGTTGACGCGCCCTTCGCCGCCCTTTGCCCACCCTGCCGGTGACGCCCTTTCGATGCCCGCCTCATGTCCAGCCGCCCGCCCCGTCGCGCCTTTCCCCACCGAGTCGCCTGGGCTTGCCTCGGCGTCTGCGCCCTGCTGCTCTCCGCCTGCGCCACCACGCCGATGCCGGCGTCGGTCGCGCAGACACCGGTCGACCTGCCGCGCTTCATGGGCCAGTGGCACGTGATCGCCCACGTGCCCTACTTCGCCGAGTCCGGCCATGTCGCCAGCAGCGACACCTACACGCTCAAGGACGACGGCGGGATCGCGGTGCATTACCGCTACCGCGAAGGCTTCGGCGAGCCCGAGGAGACCTTCGACTCGCGCGCCACGGTGCGCGAGGGCAGCGGCAACCGGGAGTGGACCACCTGGTTCTACCGCGTGGTGCCGACCCGGTTCCGGATCCTGGAAGTGGCGCCGGATTATTCCTGGGCGCTGATCGACTACCCCGGACGCGACCTGGCCTGGGTGTTCGCCCGCCAACCGGTCATGGCCGACGCGCAGTACCGCGAACTCGAGGGCCGCATGCGCACGCACGGCGTCAATACCGACAAGCTGCGGCGGATCCCGCAGGTTCCCGCGCACGTGGGCCGGCTGGGGTTCGCGGATCCGAAGAAACCCTGAGCCCGCTTCGGCACGCGCGGCATCCCCGGCAACCTGCTTGCAGGAGGGGCCGGGGGCGCCGCCATCAGCGGGTCGTCTTCAGCCAGCCGTTTGGTGCGCGCAGTCGCGCGAGGGAGACGAGCCGTTCCTGTCGCCGCAACAGCCCGATACCCGTCAGTAGCCCGCCTCCGTCAGCGCCCGTTCCGCCTCGGCGCGGCCGATGGCGATGAGTTCCTTGGCGCGCCAGAACTCGTAGAACTGGCAGGCGTCGCGCGGGATGCGGATCACCAGCTCCGGCGGGTCCAGCGCCAGCTGCACGCGCGCAATTTGCGCCTGCATGGTGTCGAGTGCGCGCGCCATGGTCTCGGCGAAGCCCATCTCGTCGGGATGGTTGCCCAGCCGGCGATCGAGCCAGCGCGCCAGCCGGCGCCCGCG
>JALZMP010000184.1 GCA_030858145.1 Pseudomonadota bacterium | reverse complement strand
CGCAGGCACCGCCGGCGGCACCGCACGCCGCACCGGCACCGGCGCCATCGGCATTCGCACCGGGTCCCGACCTTCGTCCAATCCCCGGCCCGCCCGGGCTGGTCGTGCCGGTGGCAGGTTTCACCGCCGCGCAACTTGAAGACACCTATGACGATGCCCGCGGCAGCGAGCGTCGGCACCAGGCGCTGGACATCCTGGCGCCCGAGGGCACTGCGGTGCTGGCGGTTGCCGATGGCCATGTCGAGAAACTATTCGATAGCGAGCGCGGCGGGCTGACCCTCTACCAGTTCGAGCCCAGCGGTCGTTTTGCCTATTACTACGCGCACCTGCAGCGCTACGCTCCGGGCCTGGCGGAAGGGCAGGCGCTGCGGCAGGGGCAGGTCATCGGCTACGTCGGCAGCACCGGCAACGCCGATCCCGCCGGGCCGCACCTGCACTTCGCCATCTTCCTGCTCGGCCCGGGGCGCGAATGGTGGCGGGGCACGCCGGTCAATCCCTACCCGTTGCTGGGCGGGCGCTGAGCCCGCGCAGAAAAAAGGAGGGAACGACGCGAGTCGTTCTCTCCCGGGATGTGCACGGCCACCGACGAGTGTGGCCGTGCACGTGACGCGGGCGCGGTGCGCCTACGGCATCAGCACGGTATCGATGACGTGGATCATGCCGTTGCTCTGGCGCACGTCGGCGATGGCGACGTTGGCGACATTGCCCTTGGCATCGGTGACGGTGACGCCGCCCGGGCCGCCCGCTTTCGCGGTCAGCACCCCGCCCTGCACCGTGGTCAGCCTGGCCTCGCCGTTGCCGGCCTGGATCTGCGCGGCCAGCGCGGCGGCGTCGAGGTTGCCGGGGACGACGTGGTAGGTGAGCACCTGGGTCAGGTCGCCCTTCATCTCCGGGGTCAGCAACGAGTCGACGGTGCCGGCGGGCAGGGCGTCGAAGGCGGCGTTGGTGGGGGCAAACACGGTGAACGGGCCGGGGCCCTTGAGCGTGTCGACCAGGCCGGCGGCCTGCACCGCGGCGACCAGGGTGGCGTGGTCGGCCGAGTTGATTGCGTTGTCGACGATGTCGCGGTCGGCATACATCGGCGCGCCGCCGACCATCGGATTGTCGCTGGGCGCCATGGCAGTGGTGTCCATGATGCCGGCATCTTCCATGGGGTCGGCTGCCATCGCAGCATCGGTGGCGGTTGCCGTCTGTGCGGTGTCGCCGGCCCGTTGCGCGCAGGCGCTGGTGACGAGCAGGGCGAGCAGGGCGGTGGAAAGCAGGGTGGTCTTCATGCAGGTTACTCCGTGGAATGAGCGACAGGGCATGGGCGCGGTTGCACCCGAAGTCGCCCTATCGACGTTCCGAGAGTGCGTTGCGGTTGCATCACGTGGATTTAGCTTCCTGCGGCCTGGCGCGCCCGGATCAGCCGTGACAACTGCGGCCAGACATGGTCGCGCAGCGCTGGCTGCACCGCGGCGGTGGGGTGCAGGTTGTCCTGCTGGAAGCTGATGCGCTCGCGCGCGACCGGTTCCAGCAGGAACGGCAGCAGCGCGAGGTCGAACAATTCCGCCAGCGCGCGGTAACTGTGTTCGAAACCACGGGTGTAGTCAGCGCCCAGATTGGGTGGCATGCGCATGCCGACCAGCAGCACCTCGGCGCCCACGAATTGCGAGGCGCCGACCATGTAGCCGAGGTTGCGCCGCAATTCGCGCAGCGGCAGGCCGCGCAGGGCGTCGTTGGCGCCGAGCGCGATCACCACCACCCCAGGTCGGTGGCGCAGCACCTCGTCGACGATGCGCGCCGCGCCGCCGGCGCTGGTTTCGCCGCTGATGCTGGCATTGACCACGCGCCAGCCGGGATAGTCGCGGGCGATGCGCTCGGCCGTCAGCGCCACCCAGCCCTGCTCGGTGCGCAGGCCGTAGGCGGCGGACAGCGAATCGCCCATCACCAGCACGGTGCGGGTAGTCGCGGGCGCCGCCTGCGGGGCACGTTCGGGCTGCGCCTGTGCGATCCCGGCCAGCAGCAGGACGCAGCAGCCCAGCAGCCATTGCAGTCCGCGCGCGCCGATCCCATATCCTGTCTTCATTGGTTGTCTCCCATGATCTGTGCAAAGTATCGCGGCGTGGCGACCAACGCCCGATGAAAGCCCCGCCCGGGGCTCTGCCAGGTGCGCAAGCGCAAGCCCTTCCCCCACCCTGCAGGACGCCATGCCCGACGCCTCCCACAGCACCCAATCCATCGATCCCGTGCTTGCCGCCGAAGATCTCGGCAAGCGCGTGATGCTGCCCGGCGGACCGCTGACCATCCTCGATGGTGTCGGCTTCGCGGTCGGGCGCGGCGACAGCGTCGCGATCGTGGGCGCCTCCGGTTCCGGCAAGAGCACCCTGCTGTCGCTGCTGGCGGGGCTCGATACGCCGAGTACGGGACGCGTGATGCTGGAAGGCGGGGAACTGTCCGCGCTCGACGAGGACGGTCGCGCCCGCGTGCGCGGCGCCAAGGTGGGCTTCGTGTTCCAGAGCTTCCAGTTGCTGCCTTCCTTGACGGCATTGGAGAACGTGATGCTGCCGCTGGAGCTGCGTGGCGATGCCGACGCCGAGTCGCCGGCGCGCGCGATCCTGGACAAGGTGGGCCTGGGCGAGCGCCTGGGCCATTACCCGCGCCAACTCTCCGGCGGCGAGCAGCAGCGCGTGGCGGTGGCGCGCGCCTTCGTGACCCGACCGTCGCTGCTGTTCGCCGACGAGCCCACCGGCAACCTCGACACCCGCACCGGGCAGGCGATCATCGAGCTGCTGTTCGCGCTCAACCAGGACGCCGGTACCACGCTGCTGCTGGTGACCCACGACGAGCACCTCGCCGAGCGCTGCAATCGATTGCTGAGGCTCGAGGGGGGGCGGCTGGTCGCCGACGAGCGCCGCGAGGCGGCGGCCACGACGCCGTGAGGACGGTCGCGCTTGCCTGGCGGCAGCTGCGCCGCGATGCCAAGGCCGGCGACATCCGCATCCTGTTCGCCGCTCTGGTGCTGGCGGTGGTGGCGGTGACCGCGGTCGGCTTCGTCACCGACCGCGCCGCGCGTGCGCTGGCGATCGAGGCCAACCGTCTGCTCGGCGGCGACGCGGTGCTGCGCGGCGACGCGCCGATCGACGGCGTCTTGCGGGAGGCGGCGGAAGCGCCCGGACTGTGGTGGACCGAGACAGTCGAGCTCGACAGCATGATCCGCGTGATCGCCCGCGACGGCGACGCGACC
>JALZMP010000172.1 GCA_030858145.1 Pseudomonadota bacterium | reverse complement strand
ACTGGGCCGAGGGACTTGCGGTCGGGGCCGTGGTCTGGCCCGGCGATCTGCTCGGCAGCGTCGGCGACACCGGCAACGCGCGCGGCACGCCGCCGCACCTGCACTACGGCATCTATGGTGCGGACGGCGCCTACAACCCATTGCCGCTGCTGCGGGCCGGTGCGGAGGCGGCGGTTCGCGTCGACGCCGGCACGGCCGCGGAGTAGCATCCGATCTCCTACCCGGTCCGCGCAACGGCGCTGTCGCGACCCCCGGCCGCGACCACGGAGTTCGTCATGGACAAGCGTTTCTGGATCTGCGGCATCCTGATGTCCCTCGCCGCGCAGCTGCTCGGCTTCGTCGTCCATGGCTGGCTGCTCGATGGCGACTACCGGCAGCATGCCGTGCTCTACCGCACCGACGAGGCGTCGACGGCCTATATGGGCTGGATGTTGCTCGCACACGCCTGCATCGGCTTCTCGCTGACCTGGTTGTATGCGCAGGGGTATGTCCATGGCCGATCGGTGATCGGACAGGGCCTGCGCTTCGGTTTTGCGCTGGCGCTGTTCTCGGTGATTCCCGGCTATCTGATCTTCTACGTCGTGCAGCCGCTGACGGCAACGCTGGTGGTCAAGCAAATCGTGTTCGGTACGCTCGCCATGCTGTTGCTCGGGATGCTGGTGGCCTGGCTGCAGCCGCGTCGGCCGGTGCTGGCCGATCCCGGATGAAGGCCGGCGTCAACGTCGTGTTCATGCCCGCGGCGTAGCGTGCGCAAGGAACTCCAACTGCAGAACCGCCGCATGTCCAACGCACCTCGCACCCTCCCCCTCGCCCTGCTCGCACTGCTGCTGTCCGCCTGTGCCAGCCTGGCCGTGGTTTCTGCCTGGCTCAATGACCAGGTCGCGTTCACCGCGCCGCAACTGCAGCGCGCGCTGGACAATCGCTACCCGCGCAGCTTCGACAAGCTCGGCGGGCTGGTGGCGGTGACCCTGGCCAACCCGCGGCTGTCGATCCCGCCAGGGGAGACGCGGCTGCGTCTGGATTTCGACCTCGGCGTCGGCACGCTCGGCGCGAGGGGTGCGCCCACCGGCCGGCTCTCGCTCGCCAGCGGACTGCGCTTCGACCCGGGTACCCGGGGCCTGCACCTGGACAACCCCGAACTGCTGCACTTCAACCTGCCCGACTCCGGCTCGCTGCTGCGCGATGGATCCCGCGGCCTGGTCAACAACCTCCTCGCCGAGGTCGCGCGCAGCGAGCCCGTGTACCGGCTCGACGATGGCCTGCTGGCGCGACTGCCGGCGGGCAAACGCATCGACCGCGTCGCCATCGAACGCGGCCTGGCGGTGGTCCATCTGCAGCACGGGGACCGGTGATGCGGCGCCTCACCCCGTCCATGGCCGTGCTAGCCCTGTTGCTGGCCGCCTGCGGCGACCGCGACGAACGCGCTGCGCGCACCAGCAGAAGCGAAGGGTCCCTGGATGCGCTGCCGACCCCGCAACGCAGCGACGGCCCGGTCCTCGGCATGCCCGATGCGCCGGGCCCGGGTGGCGTGCCGATCACCGGCGCGCCGCCTGCACCACCGCCGCAGGCCCTTCCCGGAGAGGCCTTCGACCTGCCGCCGCTCGAGGACAATCCGGAAACCGGCCTGCTCGCCGCCAGCGATGGCGCCATGCCCGTGACCGGCGCCGGGACCGGCGTGCCGGAAGCGGTCGCCGTGGTCCGCGACTACTACGCCGCAATCAACGCTGGTGATTTCAGTCGCGCCTATGCCCTGTGGTCGGATGGCGGGCGCAGCAGCGGGCAGTCGCCGCAGCAGTTCGCCGAAGCCTTTGCCGGCATCGCCGGCACCACCGTCCAGATCGGGGAACCCGGCGCCATCCAGGCGGTCGCGGGCGCGCGCCTGATCGAGGTGCCGGTGTCGATCACCAGCACCGGCCGCGACGGCCAGCAGCAGCGCTATCAAGGCCGTTACGTGCTGCGCCGTGCGGCCGCTGATGGCCGCGGCGACGTGCCGCTCGGGTGGCGCATCAGTTTGGCCGACGTGCGCGAGCTGCAGCCCTGACCTTGCCATAGCGCCGGTGCCGCGCGCGCTGGTTGACCCCCTGGTCCCGCGATCCGTCTCCCGCCGCAGGGGCCGCACACGATGCTTGCGCTCAGATCTCGAAGCGGTAGGCCAGCTTGACCAGCAGTTGCTCGTCGTCGCGCAGCTCGAAAGCGTCGCGGAACTGGCGACCGACGTCGAAACCGCCATCGACCGCCTGCTCGAACACCGCGCCGCCGCGCACGTAGGCGATGTACAGGTGCGACAGCGGCGCCAGCTCGTAGCGGTAGCGCAACTGGAAAGCGAGGTTGCGCAGCGCGAAGTCGGGGATGGACTCGGACACCGCGACCGGCGTGCCGTCCACCGCCACGCGCCAGGCCTGCCGCGCGCGCGCATCCAGGCCAATCGCTTCCATCCGCAGCCGCAGTTCCTGGCGCGCACCGATCAGCCAAGTGCTGCCCAGCGACAGGTAGATCTGGTCGGCACGGTAACTGCCAAGCAGGTTTCCGCCACGCCACAGCAGCCAGTCGGGATTGTGTTGGACCTGCAGGCCGAGGTTGACAGACAAGGCATCGTTGATGTGGTAGGTCGGCTGCACGTAAACGCCCATGGACCCGCCCGCGGCGCCGTCCAGCCCCTCGGCGGCGTAACGCGCGTTGCCGTACAGGCTCCAATGGCCGCGCCGCGGCCGGAATCGCTCGTAGAACGCGAACACTTTTTCCGGCACCTCGACGATCCCGTTGCCGCGGGTGATTAGGTCGTCCTTGCCGGCGGTGAGTGCGGCCACGTCGAAGAAGCTGTTGCCGCCGTCGCGCCGCTCGCTGCGCCGGTTGACCGCAGCCGCGTGCGCGAGCAGGTCGCCGCGGTCGTTGTAGCGGCTGGTCACCGCATAGCGCCACTCGTGCCCGGCGTAGGGCGAGTCCTCCGGCATCGCAGTGATGCGACGGCCCAGTTCGTAGCGCACGTAGTTGTAGTCGTTGCGCTCCAGGAAGCCGAAGTCGTTGAGCTGCAGGTCGCGGCCGATGTGCAGGGCATAAAGCTGCTGGCGCCAGCTGCTGCCGCTGTCGAAGTCGACGACGACCTGGGCGCCGCTGTCGCGGACGTTGCCGGCCGGGCGCCGGATGTCGCTGGCCACCAGCGTGCTGCGCACGTTCCAGCCTGCGGCCGCCCAGCGATGGTCCATTTCGTACACGGTGGCGGTGCGCGCCAGCCACGGGCGCTCGACCCGGGTCACCATGCCGCCGAAGCCGTGGCTGCCGAACTCGCGCGTGCCCCGCACGGCGTAGAAGTCGCGCCCGGCCGCGCCGCCCTCCATCGCCGCGAACACCCCGTAGGCCAATTCGCCGACGCTGCCATTGAGCTTGGCGGCGGCGCGCACGTCCCCAGGGCCGCTGCCGTCGTCGGCGGGCGCGCCGACACGGCGGGTGTAGATCAGCCGGCTGCGCTGGCCGAGCGCGCCGAAGGGCACGTCGAAAAAGCCCTGGTTCTCGGTGAAGAACGGCCGCTTGTCGCTGAAAAAGGTCTCGGTGGCGCTGAAATTGACCACCAGTTCGTCGCTCTCGACCTGGCCGAAGTCGGGGTTGAGCGTGGCGCTGAGCTGGAAGCCGCCATGCGGCTTCCAGAACACGTCCGCGCCGGCATCGAAGTCACTGCTGCCTCGCACATTGTCGTGCAGTCCGACCACGTAGGGCGTCACCGACAGCAGCGACTGGCGGTAGGCCGGCACCAGGATGCGTTCGAGCACGCTGAGGAAGCGCGACTCGTTGAAGCCGACCGCCGGCCACGAGGCGCGCTCGCCGGTGTGGCTGACCACGCGGTCCAGGCCGATGCCGATGCTGCGGTTGCCGTCGGCATCGGCAGCGCGCATCGGCGCCACATGCCATGGGATCAGCATTTCTACCGACCAGCCGTCTGCGTCCTCGCTGACCGCGTGGGTCCACAACCCGTCCCAGTCGTCGCTGAAGCGGTTCTCGTTGTTGATGGTGCTGTCGCTGATGCTGCCGGCGATGGAGACGGTGAAGTTGTAGCCGGTGCGGCCGTCGCCGTCGAAATCCACGTAGACATTGACCCGGTCCACCGCACCGGTGCGGTCGCGCTGGCCACGCTGGCGGTTGCGCGGCACGCCGGCGGGCTGGGCGTTGCGGAACGCCACCGCCAGGCCCTCGGGCGTGGCCAGGATCCAGCCCTCGGTGGAGAGCGCGATCGGTTCACGGCTCAGCGGCTGGGTCAGGCGGAAGTCGGTGACATGGCGCGCGCCCGACCACTCGTCCGGGTCGATGCGGCCGTCGATCTCCACCGCCGCTGCGCCCAGGCATGGCGCGGCAAGCAGGGCAAGGGTCGCCGCGAGGCTGGGCAGGTGCATCGGTCGGTCCGTCGTGGGTTGCGCGCAGTTTGGACTGCGCGCCAACTGCGCGCGCCTGTCGTAAGTCATGGCGGATGCATGCGACCGATTGCCGCCGCCATGCATCTCGGCCGTGTGGCAGGGAGGCGGCAGGGACGTCAGCGCTTGGGCTGCAGCATCGTCCCGGTGCACTTCCTGGCGCCGCAGAGGCAGCCCCAGAGCTTCTTGAGCTTGGGCGTATGCCGCTCGTCGAGGGTGATGCCGTAGTTGTAGGTCAGCTCCTCGCCCGGCCGGATGTTGCGCGTCGCCTCGATGAACACCTTTTCCTTGCGCGGGTTGCCCTTGGCGTGCTCCTCGATCGCAGCCTCGCAGTTGGGCGCGCAGCTGTGGTTGATCCAGCGCGCGATGTTGCCGTCGACGTTGGCGTCGACCACGTAATCGTCGTTGAGGGTGAACAGGAAGGTATGGCCGTCCTCGTCGAGCTCGCCGTATTCCGCGTCGACTTCGTCATGGCTGCGCAGCTTGCCCTTGTAGCGGATGACCCGTTCGCCCTTGCGGATCAGTTCGGTGGCGAAGACGCCGTTGCCGTGGATGGGGGACAGGCGGGCTTCGATCTTCTTCTTCGTCATCGGGACACAGGTGCGGGCGGAAGGATGGCCATTCTCGCCGGAAACAGCGCAAGGAACCATCGCGGCAATCGGGGCAACCGGGGCAACCGGGGCAACCGCCATCGTGCCCGTCGCACGCGCGCGCCATCGGGCATAAGCGCGAGCGACGTCGCACGGCAAGCCCCGAGTTACGCGGCGCCACCCGCCGGCCGCAGGCTGTCGTACCATCGTCGGGCCACGGCGTGCGGCCTGTCCGGGGGATAGCGGGCAAGGCCTGCTGGCCGCAGGCATCCGCGGGTGGGGCCGCCATTCATCACAGGTCGCCTGGAGGACAGCATGGGGGAGCGCTTGAGCGACGACGGAGCCACTCCGCTGGTGATCGGCGTCACCGGGCACCGCAAGCTGCGCGACGACGATCTGGCCGACCTCGGCGCCCAGGTGCGCGTGTTCTTCCTCGACTTGCAGGCGCGTTACCCGGCATTGCCGTTGTTGCTACTGTCGCCGCTGGCCGAGGGCGCCGACAGCCTGGTGGCCGACATCGCCCTGGAAATGGGCATCCGCGTGGTGGCGCCGTTGCCGTTGCCGGTCGAGCTCTACCGCGCCGATTTCGGCAGTGCCGACAGCCTGGCGCGCTTCGAACGACAATGCGCACAGGCACAGCTGCTGCCGCTGCCGCTGCCGCTGCCCGACGCGGACGCGAACGGGGGCGGTTCCGTGGCAGCCCCCGGTCCCGCCCGCGACCGCCAGTATGCCGAGGCCGGGCTCTTCGTCTCCCGCCACTGCCACATCCTGCTGGCGTTGTGGGACGGCGCCGATCCGGCGTCGCAGGGCGGTACCGCGCACGTGGTGCGGTTCCACCTGCACGGCGAACTGCCCGCGCACGTGCGCCAACGGCGGGCGTCGCTCAGCCAGCTCGGCGTCATCGAGGATTCGCTGGTCCTGCACCTGCCGGCGGCCCGCGCCGATGCGCCGTCGCCCGTGGCCGCCGGTCCTCTGTGGCTCACGGTGCACGAGGGCACGGACGCCGGCGACACGCCTCCGCCCGACTTCGACCGCATGTTCCGCCAGCAGGCGGAATTCAACGCCGATGTCGTCAAGTACGCCGGTACCATCGCCGAGGAGGCCGCGGCCATGCGCCATGCCGGCAATGCCGACTGCCCGGTGCATCGCCTGTTCGTGGCCGCCGACTGGCTGGCCCGCACCTACCAGCGCCGCGTGGCCCGGGTGCTGCGCGCGACGTATGTCATCGCCGCGGCCACCGGTGCCGCCTTCATCCTCTACGCCCACGTCCACTCGCAGGACGCGATGATCTACCTCTACCTGCTGCTGTTCGCCGCCGGCGTGGGACTGGCGACGCTGGCCAGGCGCCGCGCATGGCACCGCAAGTACCTCGACTACCGCGCCCTGGCCGAGGGCCTGCGGGTGCAGTCCTACTGGCGGCGCGCGGCAGTGGTCAGCCTGCGGCGGCCGGCCATGGCCAACGAGAACTTCATGCAGGAGCAGGACCTCGAACTGGGCTGGATCCGCAACGTGATGCGCGCCGCCAGCCTGGAAGGCCTCCTGGTCCCGGTCGCCGACGACCCCGCTGCGGTCGACGAGGTGGTCCAGGAATGGATCGGCACTCCGACCTCCGACGGCCAGTTGCGCTATTTCACCGTGACCGGCGCGCGCCGTGAGCGCCAGCACCGGCGCGCCGAGCTGTGGGCGACCACCAGCCTGGCGCTGGGCATCGGCATCAGCGTGCTGTTGGCGCTGTTTGCCCACCGCTGGGGCTACGAGATCAAGACCGTGCTGGTGGTGGCGATGGGGCTGCTGTCGGTGGCCGCCGGCGTGCACGAGGCCTATGCCCACAAGAAGGCCGACAAGGAACTGGTCAAGCAGTACCGCTTCATGGCGCGCATCTACGCCGGCGCCCGCCGCCGGCTCGATGCCACCGCGGGGGTGCCGGAACGGCGCGGGATCCTGCGGGTACTGGGCGAGGCGGCGCTGGCCGAGCACGCCGAATGGACCCTGATGCACCGCGAGCGCCCGCTGGAGCACACCCGCCTGGGTGGTTGACCCGCGGCGGCCTAGGGTGGAGCAAAGCCCGCCACTACCCACGATTCCGCCGCCGCAAATCAGCCGACGGGCGGGATGATGGGTGGCCGAGCCCGGGTAACGCGATAGGGCGAAGGGAACGCCGGACCGGAGGCCGACTGTGGGCAAGGCCATCCTGCGTTTCTGGCTGGCCGGATGACGCCGGCGGCCTGAATCTGTACAATTTCGGTACTGATTAGCCGCCGGCCCCGCCATGCTCCGCGTCACCAAGCTCACCGACTACGCCACCGTCGTGCTGACCGTGCTGGCCAGCGACCCCGACACGGTCGCCAGCGCCGCAGGGCTGGCGGAGCGCGCGGGACTGGAAACGCCCACCGTGGCCAAGCTGCTCAAGCCGCTGGCGCAGGCCGGGCTGGTCGAGGCCTTCCGCGGCGTCAACGGCGGCTATCGGCTCGCCCGCGACGCTGGGGACATCTCGCTGGTCGAGATCGTCGAGGCCATCGAGGGTCCGCTGGGCATGACCGAGTGCAGCGTGCATGCCGGCGCCTGCGGAATCGAGCATTCCTGCAAGGTGCGCGCCAGCTGGCGCCGCATCAACGACGTCGTCGCCGACGCCCTGCGCGGGGTGTCGCTGGCGCAGATGCTGGCGCCACCCGCCGCGATCGCCGCTCCCCTATCCCGCAAGTCCGCCAGCGCTCGCGCAATTCCCGCGCGCCTGGCCGCCGGCTGAGGTCCGCCATGTCCGTCGAGAACGCCCAGATCATCGAACAGCTCGGCCGTCGCTACGACGCCGGCTTCATCACCGACATCGAGTCCGACAGCTTCCTGCCAGGCCTGGACGAGGATGTCATCCGCGCACTCTCGCTGAAGAAGGATGAGCCGGGGTGGATGACTCAGTGGAGGCTGGCCGCCTACCGCCACTGGCTGACCATGCCGGTGCCGCACTGGGCCAAGCTGCGGATCAAGCCGATCGATTTCCAGGCGATCAGCTACTACTCCGCGCCCAAGGCCAAGTACGCATCACTCGACGAGGTGCCGCAGGAGCTGCTGGACACCTACGACAAGCTCGGGGTGCCGCTGCACGAGCGCGCGCGGCTGGCCGGGGTGGCGGTGGACGCGGTGTTCGACTCGGTCTCCGTCGGCACCACCTTCCGCAAGGAGCTGGCCGAGAAGGGCGTCATCTTCTGTTCGATGTCGGAGGCGGTCAAGGACCATCCGGAGCTGGTGAAGCAGTATCTGGGCAGCGTGGTCCCCACCGGCGACAACTACTTCGCGGCGCTGAACTCGGCGGTGTTCTCCGACGGCAGCTTCGTGTTCATCCCGAAAGGGGTGCGCTGCCCGATGGAGCTGTCGACGTACTTCCGCATCAACGCCGGCCACACCGGCCAGTTCGAGCGCACGCTGATCATCGCCGAGGACAAGTCGCACGTGTCCTACCTGGAGGGCTGCACCGCGCCGATGCGAGACGAGAACCAGCTGCACGCAGCGGTGGTCGAGCTGGTGGCTCTGGAGGACGCGGAGATCAAGTACTCGACGGTACAGAACTGGTACCCCGGCGACGAGAACGGCAAGGGCGGCATCTACAACTTCGTGACCAAGCGCGGCGAATGCCGCGGCGCGCGCAGCAAGATCTCCTGGACCCAGGTCGAGACCGGCTCGGCGATCACCTGGAAGTACCCGTCCTGCGTTCTGATCGGCGACGACTCGGTCGGCGAGTTCCACTCTGTGGCACTAACCCACCACCACCAGCAGGCCGACACCGGCACCAAGATGATCCACCTGGGCAAGCGCACCAAGAGCAAGATCATCAGCAAGGGCATCAGCGCGGGCCGTGGCCAGAACTCCTACCGCGGCCTGGTCAAGGTCGAGCGCAGCGCCGAAGGCGCGCGCAACCACACCCAGTGCGACAGCCTGCTGATCGGCAAGAAATGCGGCGCACACACCTTCCCCTACATCGAGGTCAAGCACCCGACCGCGATCGTCGAGCACGAGGCCACCACCGCGAAGATCAGTGACGACCAGCTGTTCTACTGCCGCAGCCGCGGGATCTCCCAGGAGGACGCAGTCAGCCTGATCGTCGACGGCTTCTGCAAACACGTCTTCCGCGAGCTGCCGATGGAGTTCGCAGTCGAGGCGAAGAAGCTGCTGGAAGTGAGCCTCGAGGGCGCAGTCGGCTAGCGCCTGCTCTTCCCTTCTCCCGCTGGCGGGAGAAGGTGGCCGAAGGCCGGATGAGGGCGCTTCCAGCCTTGACACACCCTCACCCCAACCCCTCTCCCGCGAGCGGGAGAGGGGCTAAGAAGAATCGGATCACATTCATGCTCAAGATCGACAATCTCCACGCCGGCATCAACCGCACCGACATCCTCAAAGGCCTCACGCTCGAGGTAATGCCGGGCGAAGTGCACGCCATCATGGGGCCCAACGGCGCCGGCAAGTCCACGCTGGGCAACATCCTCGCGGGCCGCGAAGGCTACGAAATCACCGAGGGCAGCGTGCGCTTCGACGGCCAGGACCTGCTGGCGCTGGCTCCCGAGGCGCGCGCCGCGGCCGGCGTGTTCCTGGCCTTCCAGTACCCGGTCGAGATCCCCGGCGTGAACAACACCTACTTCCTGCGCAGCGCGCTCAATGCGCAACGCAAGGTGCGCGGCGAGCCGGAGCTGGACTCGATGCAGTTCCTGAAGATGGTGCGCGAGAAGCTGGCGGTGCTGCACCTCGACGACCAACTGCTCAACCGCGGCGTCAACGAAGGTTTTTCCGGCGGCGAGAAGAAGCGCAACGAGATCTTCCAGCTGGCGGTGCTGGAACCGAGGCTGGCGATCCTCGACGAGACCGACTCCGGACTCGACATCGACGCACTGAAGAACGTCGCCAAGGGCGTCGAGGCGCTGCGCTCGCCAGAGCGCGCCTTCCTCGTGATCACCCACTACCAGCGCCTGCTCGATTACATCAAACCCGACCACGTGCACGTGCTCGCCGACGGCCGCATCGTCGAAAGCGGCGGCCCGGAGCTGGCGCTGCAGCTGGAGGAGCACGGCTACGCCTGGATCAAGGACCGCATCGCGCCGGCGGCGATCGCCGGATGAGCGCCCTGCTCGACTCGCTGGCCTCCGGCTTCGCCGGCAGCGCGGAGCGCAAGGCGTCGCTCGACACCGTGCTGCGCGACGGCCTGCCCGGGCCGCGCAGCGAGGCCTGGAAATACACCTCGCTGCGCACGCTGGAGCGACGCACGTTCGCTGCGCCGGGCGAGGCGCCCGCCGCATTCGACGACACTCTGCTCGCGGGCATCCCCGCGCCACGGATGGTGTTCGTCAATGGTCGCTACGAGGCCGGGCACTCCGACCTGGGCGCGCTCGCGGACATCGCCGGCGTCTCGTTGTCGGCCGTTGAGGCCGGCAGCCAATCCATGGTCAAGGCGACGGCAGGCGGTCGCGGCGAGGACGTTTTCACCCATCTCAACGACGTGCTGGCTGTCCATGGTGTTTCGCTGCGTATTGCACCGGACACCCGGCTCGAGACGCCCGTGCACCTCGTCTTCATCGGCGCGCCGGCCGACGGCGACCTCGCCTGGCACCTGCGCCACCGCATCGACGTGGGCGAAGGCGCCTCGCTCGCCCTGGTTGAGCACCAGCTGGCCGCGGGCGGGCATCGCCACCTCGAGAACGCCGTGCTGGAACTGCGGGTGGACTCACGCGCGCACCTCGAGCACGTGCGTATCCAGTCCGCCGCGAACGGCGCTACCAGCTTCCTCCGCACAGACGCCGTCCTCGGCGAAGCGTCGCGCTACGTCCGCATCGACCTCGAACTCGCCGCCGCCCTGTCGCGGCACGAATTGAACGTACGCCTCGAAGGCGACGGCGCGGAACTGGTCGCCAACGGCGTGCTGCTCGCCGCCGGCAAGCGCCACCTCGACACGCGGCTGGGCATCGAGCACATCGCCCGCGATACGTCCTGCGCCCTGCAATGGCGCGGCATCGGCGCCGGGCGGGGTCGCGCCGTGTTCCACGGCGGCATCACCATCCACGCCGGCGCGGACGGCAGCGACGCGCAGCTGTCGAACAAGAACCTGCTGCTGGACGACGGTGCGGAAATCGACACCCAGCCGGTGCTGGTGATCCACGCCGACGAGGTCCAGGCTGCGCATGGCGCGACCGTGGGCCAGCTCGACCCGACCGCGCTGTTCTACCTGCGCACGCGCGGCCTGCCGCTGGAGGTTGCGCGCCGCCTGCTGACCACGGCGTTCGTGCGCGAACCGCTGCTGGCCATCGCCTCGGAGGCGATGCGCGATTTCGCGCAGGCGCGGCTGGACGCGGCCTTGCACGCACAGATCACCCAGTGAGCGCGCCGGGCGCCGCATCCCCTCCCCCCGGCCCTCTCCAGCAAGCGGGAGCGGGGGCAGACGCAACGACGGTCGACTGGGCACGCGTGCGCGGCGACTTCCCGCTGCTCGCACGCAAGGTCCATGGCAAGCCCCTGGTCTACCTCGACTCCGCCAACACCGGGCAGAAGCCGGCGTCGGTGATCGAAGCGACCGACGACTTCTACCGCCGCCACAATGCCAACGTCAGCCGCGCGGTACACCAGCTTGGCTGCGAGGCCACCGAGGCCTATGAAGGCGCGCGCAGAAAGCTCGCCCGCTTCGTCAACGTGCGCAGCGACGAGCTGGTGCTGTGCAGCGGTACCACGTTCGCAATCAACCTGGTCGCCTATGCCTGGGCCCTGCCGCGGCTGCGGCGCGGCGACACGATCCTGCTCACCCGTATGGAACACCACGCCAACATCGTGCCGTGGCAGCTGGTGGCCGAGCGCACCGGCGCCACGATCAAGGTCGCTGAGCTCACTCCGCAAGGCGCACTCGACCTCGATGCGCTGCGCGCCGCGATGACGCCGGACGTGCGACTGCTCGCCTTCACCCACGTCAGCAACGTGCTGGGTACGGTGAACCCGGTGCGCGAGATCTGCCGCGAGGCGCGGCGGCGCGGCATCGTCACCGTCGTCGACGGCTCCCAGGCCGTGCCGCACCTGCCGGTCGACATCGCCGCGCTCGGCTGCGACTTCTACGCCTTCACCGGCCACAAGATGTGCGGCCCGACCGGCACTGGCGCGTTGTGGGCACGGCGCGAACACCTCGCCGCCATGCCGCCGTTCCTCGGTGGCGGCGAGATGATTCGCGAGGTCAGCTTCGACGGCACCGTGTTCAACGACCCCCCACATCGATTCGAGGCGGGGACGCCGAACATCGCCGGCTTCGTCGGCCTCGGCGCAGCGGTCGACTACCTCGCCGCCCTCGGCATGGACAACGTCGGGGCCCGCGAGCAGGCGCTGCTGGCGCACCTGATGCAGGAACTGCAGGGGATCGACGGCCTGCGCGTCTTCGGAACCGCGCCCGGAAAAGCCGCGGTGGTGGCGTTCGTGATCGAGGGCGCACACGCCCACGACCTTGCCACCCTGCTCGACCTTGAGGGCGTGGCGATCCGCTCCGGCCAGCACTGCGCGCACCCGCTGCTGCAGTCGCTGGGCGTTGCCGCCACCTGCCGCGCCGCGCCCGCGTTCTACAACACCCACGAGGAAATCGAATCCTTCGGCCTTGCGTTGCGAAAGGTGCGCCAACTGCTGGCTTGAGGGACACTGGGTCAACCGAGCATCCCCGAACCTCTCACCGTAAATGCCCGAGCTGCTTCCATGCCCGCCTCAGGACTGGATTTCCGCCCCGCCACCGTTGCCGACATCCCGGCTGTCGTCGCACTGGTGACATCGGCCTATCGTGGCGAGGCCAGCCGCGCCGGCTGGACCACCGAGGCCGACTTCCTCGACGGCAACCGCATCGACCCCGATCTCCTGCGCCACCACATCCAGCGCCCGCGCAGCCATGTCCTCGTCGCCGAACGCGGCAGCCGGATGCTGGCCTGCGCGCACTTGGCCGACGTCGAGGGCGTCGGATACTTCGGCATGTTCGCGGTGCAACCGGCACTGCAGCAGGCCGGCGTCGGCAGCGCCGTGCTGACGCAATGCGAGCGCATCGTCCGCGACGACTGGCAATTGGCGGTGATGCGGATGCGGGTCATCGACCTGCGTGACAGCCTGATCGCCTGGTACCAACGCCGCGGCTACCACCGGACCGGCATGTTCGAGCCGTTCCCCTACGGCGATCCCCGCTTCGGCATCCCGCGGCGCGACGACCTGCGATTCGAGCTGCTGGAGAAAGCCCTGTAGCTTCCTTCGGCTTCTACAATAGCCCCCTCCCAACGCGAACCGCAGCGATGCCTGACTGGATCCGTGTCTGCGCCGCCAGTGAACTGCTGCCCGGCGAATCCAAGGTCGCCTGGGACGGCGACACGGCGATCATCGTCTTCAATTACGACGGCGACTACTACGCACTGGAGGATCGCTGCAGCCACGAGGAGTTCGAGCTGTCGGCGGGCAGCTTCGATGCCGAGGAAGCCACCATCGAATGCCTGCTGCACGGCGCAAGGTTCGATGTCCGTGACGGCCGCGCGCTGTGCGCGCCGGCCTATGCTCCGGTGCGCAAGTTTCCGGTCAAGCTGGAGGACGGCGCGGTGTGGACGCGCGACGATCGCGGGTAATGGATGTTCGCTTCGCCCGGTTGCGCGGCAGGGCGAAGTCAAGCTGAGGGCTCGACCCGCACCAGCAACAGCTCGCCCCCGCCCTCGATCAGGTAGCGCGCACGACCCTCACCGGCCGTCAGCACGGCGGTATCACCGCCCGCCAGCGGCGGCACGGCGGCGTCGCCGGCAATGCGCGCCTCGCCAGCCACCAGGTACGCGGCCCAGCAGCTGCCGGGATCGACGAACACCAGCATCGGTCCCACCAGGGGCCGGTGCCAGAGCCTGGCGCTGACGGCCTCGCGCCGCCACATCAGGTTGAATGCATGGACCGGACCATCGACCGGCTCCCCAGTCAACACGCCTTCGCCACGGAATTGGCAGCGCCCATGCGGTGGCTGCAGGACGTGCTCCTGGCCGTCGTCGAAGCGGAGCAGCAAGCCGTTGCCGCGCAACAGCACCAGTTCACGCTCGACCCCTGGAAAGCGCGAGAAGTCGGTCGCATGCTCGATCTCCGCGATCGACAACCGCCAGTCCCAGGCCAGGGCCGGATCGTCCCCGGCGACGCCACGTGAAGCCGACTGCAGGATCTCCCGCGTCCAACCGGCACCGTTGCGCCAGCGCACGCGCTGGTATTCGTTGGCGGGGATGCGCTGCGGGCGCATGGCCGCGGTCGGCAGCTGCCTGGGCATGACGCCAGTGTAGCCACTGGCCCATGCCGGGCCGCACCCAAAGCCGCCGCCCGCCCGCACATCCACTGTGCGGCGACGGGCGGCGCAACGTCCTTGTCAGGCATCCTTGCCGGTCCTGTGGAGCGTCCTGCTCCTCGACTGCCACTCACGCGTCCAGGCGCGACCGGCAGCGATCAGTATCGTGAGGTCAGCGCTGGGCGACGCCCTTCTTAGCCGGGGCGGCCGCAGGCGTGGCGGGCGTGCGCGGCGCGGCCGCGGCGGTGACAATCCGGTCGCGGTTCTTTTCCACCGTCTTCAGGCCGATGCCCTTGACCATGGCCAGCTGCTCGGGGCTCTTGAACGCACCATGTTCCTTGCGATGGGCGACGATGGCTTCGGCCTTGGACGGACCGACATTGACCAGCACCTGCGCCAGGGTGGCGGCGTCGGCGGTGTTGATGTTCACCTTGTCACTAGCGAATGCGCTGCCGGCAATGAGCAGCGACAGCAGCAGGGAGGCGAGGATGGCTTTGAGCGATTGCATGGTGTCTCTCCTTGGGGTGTTGGATTCCGTTTGGTGAAGTTCCCTGCCGGCGCCACGACGAGGTTTGCGCCGGCAGGGACAGCTTCCACGACCCCAGGCAGACACCCTATCGCCGCAGCCGCCGTCGCGAAGCCGGCGGACTCCGCATCGACGTGTAGGAAAAGTCCTACACAGCGCCAACGGTAGAATGGCGCCAGACTTCGCCAACAGGACCCCGCCATGGATGCCAGCCAGGTCGATACCGGCGCGATCGAGCGCCATGTCGCCGAAAAGTGGGACGACGAGATCGTGCCCGAGCTCGTCGAGTACATCCGCATTCCCAACAAGTCGCCGATGTTCGACGCCGACTGGGCGGCGCACGGCTACATGGAGGATGCGGTCAAACTGATGGAGGCCTGGGCGCGCAGGCAACCGATCCCGGGCATGCAGCTCGAGGTGGTGCGCCTGGAGGGGCGCACGCCGCTGATCTTTATCGACATCCCGGCGGCGCATGGCGGCAACGACGACGACTGCGTGCTGCTCTACGGCCACCTGGACAAGCAGCCGGAGATGAGCGGCTGGGACGACGACCTCGGCCCCTGGAAGCCGGTGCTGCGCGGCGACAAGCTCTACGGCCGCGGCGGCGCCGACGACGGCTATGCCCTCTACGGGTCGCTTGCGGCGATCCTGGCGCTGCAGGCGCACAAGCTGCCGCATGCGCGCTGCGTGGTGCTGATCGAGGCCTGCGAGGAGTCCGGCAGCTACGACCTGCCCGCCTACGTCGACCACCTGGCCGACCGCATCGGCCAGCCCTCGCTGGTGGTGTGCCTGGATTCGGGTTGCGGCAACTACGAGCAGCTCTGGTGCACCACGTCGCTGCGCGGGCTGGCCGGTGGCAACCTGGTGGTCAAGGTGCTGGCCGAAGGCGTGCACTCCGGCGACGCCTCCGGCGTGGTGCCGTCGAGCTTCCGCCTGCTGCGCCAGCTGCTGTCGCGGATCGAGGACGAGGCCACGGGCCGGATCCTGATCGAAGCCCTGCATGCGGAGATCCCCGCCGAGCGGCGCGCCCAGGCCCGCCAATGCGCCGAGGTGCTGGGCACTGCGGTCTACGACAAGTTCCCGCTGCTGCCGGGGATGACACCGATGGCCGACGATCTTGCCGAACTGGTGCTCAACCGCACCTGGCGCCCGGCCTTGTCGCTCACCGGCATCGACGGCATGCCGCCGCTGGACTCGGCCGGCAACGTGTTGCGGCCGCAGACCTCGGTCAAGCTGTCGCTGCGGCTGCCGCCCACGGTCGACGGCAGGCGGGCGGGCGAGCTGCTCAAGCAGGCCCTGCTGCGCGATCCGCCCAACGGCGCCCACGTCTCGCTGGCGCTGGAGAAGGCCGCCACCGGCTGGAACGCACCGGCGACGGTGCCCTGGCTGGAGCAGGCGATCGAGGCCGCGAGCCAGCAGGTCTACGGCCGGCCGGCGATGTACATGGGCGAAGGCGGCTCGATCCCGTTCATGGGCATGCTCGGGGAGAAATTCCCCGGTGCGCAGTTCATGATCACCGGTGTGCTCGGCCCGCATTCCAACGCCCATGGGCCCAACGAGTTCCTGCACATCCCGATGGGCAAGCAGGTCACCGCCTGCGTGGCGCATGTACTTGCCGCGCACCAGGCCGCCAGCGCGCGCGGCGAGACCACCGGCGCGGCGGTGGCTGCCGACAGCGGTACGCGCCATGGCGACCATGGTTGCTGCTGAGGCATCGGTCGTGGTTGCGGCGGTCGCGATGGATGCCGTGGCAAGCCTCGATCCACGGCGCTGCCCCCTGTGCCGAGGACCGCGATGAGGTCGGCGCTAAAGCTGATGGGCCGAGACCTGCCTACGGTACTGTCGACGCGAATACGTTAGCCACGCCCCGAGCGACCCACGGGCCACGACGTGGCTCCGCTGCCGGCGCCTGCTAAGCTGCCGCCGGGCGAATCGTCACCCCTGAGGAGGGACCATGGATCTGTTCGGCAGCAGCAACTGGCTCTACATCATCTTCATCGGCCTGATCGTCGGCCTGCTCGCGCGCCTGCTCAAGCCGGGCCGCGACAACATGGGGATCATCCTGACCGTCCTGCTCGGTATCGGCGGTGCCCTGCTGGCAGGTTGGGCCGGGCAGCAGATGGGCTGGTACCAGCCAGGGCAGCCTGCGGGGTTCATCGGCGCCCTGATCGGGGCGATCGTGATTCTGGTCGTGGTCAGCCTGTTCCGCGGCCGGCGCAGGCGCGTGCGCTGACGGCAGAAGGCGGCAACAGGAAAGCCGGGCGCAAGCCCGGCTTTTTCCATTGCAGGTGCAGGAATCCGGGGTGGCGGTTCAATCCAGCAGCCGCGCGATGACCCGGTCCGCCAGGACCTGTGCCGGCTCGGCCATGGTGTCGAGCACAAGTTCGGCGGAGCCTGGTGGTTCGTAGGGCGAATCGATGCCCGTGAAGTGCGGCAAGTCGCCGCGTCGCGCCTTGGCGTACAACCCCTTGCTGTCGCGCCGTTCGGCTTCAGCCAGCGGGGTGTCGACAAAAACCTCGATGAAGTCGCCCGCTTCAAACAGCCTTCGCGCCGCCGAGCGCTCGGCCTCGAATGGAGAGATGAAGCTGACCAGCACGATCAGCCCGGCCTCGGTCATCAGTTTCGCCACCTCGGCAACCCGGCGCAGGTTTTCCACCCGGTCCTCGTCGGTGAAGCCCAGGTCGCGGCTAAGGCCGTGGCGGACATTATCGCCGTCGAGCAGGTAGGTGTGGCAGCCGCGCGCGAGCAACCCGGCCTCGACCAGGTTGGCGATGGTCGACTTGCCGGCGCCGGACAGTCCGGTGAACCAGACGCAGCGCGGATGCTGCCCCTTGATCGCGGCGCGTGCGCGGCGGTCGACATCGAGCGCCTGCCAGTGCAGGTTGTCGGCGCGGCGCAGGCCGTGGCGGATCATGCCGCAGGCAACGGTTGCGCAAGTCTGGGAATCGATCAGGACGAAGCCTCCGAGCGCGGGTTCCTCGGCGTAGGGCGCGAAGGCGATCGGTGCATCCAGGGAGAGCACGACTTCTCCGATCTCGTCTTGTTCCAGCCGCTTGGCCGCCAGCGCCTGCAGGCTCTCCGGGTCGAAGCGATTCTTCAGCTCTCCGACCCGCGCGCCGACGCTGCACGTCGCGAGCTTGAGCCGATACCGCCGCCCGGGCAGCAGAGGTGCCTCGTCGAACCACAACAGATCGGCTGCCAGTTGGTCACTGCAGGCCAACGGTGCCTGGCGTGCGGTGAGCACGTCGCCACGTCCGGCATCGACATCCTCGGCCAGCCGGATCGCGACTGCGTCGCGCGTGCGTGCACTGAGAGCCCGCTGCCCGGCCACGCTGATCTCGGCCACGGTCGCCTGCTTCGCGCCAGGCTCGACCCGCAGGCGGTCGCCGACCTGCACGCTGCCGGCGACCAGGGAACCGGCCAGCCAGCGCCCGCCTCGGACATCGCGCAGCACGGTCTGCACCGGCAGGCGTGCGGGACCATCGCGGACCGGGACATGCACCGCTTCCAGGTGCGCGAGCACCGTGGGACCGTCATGCCAGGCCAGGTTGATCGAGGATGTGATCACGTTCTCGCCGCTGGCCGCGGCCACGGGGATGGCGACGACATCATCGATGCCGAGTCTGGCGGCATGCGCGCGGTATGCCTCGGCGATGTCTGCGAATAAGGCGCGGTCGTAGCCGACCCGGTCCATCTTGTTGACTGCCAGCAACACGTGGCGAACGCCGAACAGGGCGATGATGGCGGTATGCCGGAACGTCTGCAGCAGCAGTCCCCGGGCCGCATCAACCAGGACGATGGCGAGATCTGCATTCGAGGCGCCGGTCGCCATGTTGCGCGTGTACTGCACATGCCCGGGACAATCTGCAATCAGGAAGCGGCGGCGGCTGGTGCTCAGATGCCGCCAAGCCACGTCGATGGTGATGCCCTGTTCACGCTCAGCGTCCAAGCCATCAAGCAGCAGCGCATAGTCGATCTCCGGGCCGCGAGTGCCGTGACAGGCGCTTGCGCGGACAAGGGCGACACGTTCGTCATCGGGCACGGAGCCAGCGTCGTGCAGCAGCCGCCCGATCAGCGTGCTCTTGCCATCATCCACGCTGCCGCATGCAACCACCCGCAGAAAATCCCGGGGACTCCCCACTGCGCTGGAGGCAAGCATCAGAAATACCCCTCGCGCTTCTTCTTCTCCATCGAGTCGCCATCGACCTGATCGATCAGGCGCCCCGCGCGCTCCGACAAGCCACCGGCTTCGATCTCGGCGATCACACCGTCAAGATCTGCTGCCTCCGACTCCACCGCAGCGGTCAGCGGATAGCAGCCCAGGGTGCGAAAACGAACCCTGCGCGGCAGCGGGACCTCGCCGGGGGCGAGCTGGAAGCGCTCGTCATCGACCATGATCCACGCGCCGTCGCGTCGCACCACAGGCCGCTCCGCCGCGAAGTACAGCGGCACCACCTCGATGCCTTCACGGCGGATATAGCGCCAGACATCGAGCTCGGTCCAGTTGGAGAGCGGGAACACACGCACGCTTTCCCCTGGACCGGTGCGTGCGTTGTACAGGCTCCACACCTCCGGCCGCTGGCGGCGCGGATCCCAGCGCTGCTTGGCATCACGGAAGGAAAACACCCGCTCCTTGGCACGCGACTTCTCCTCGTCGCGCCTGGCGCCACCGATGGCCGCGTCGTAGCCGCCCACGTCCAGCGCCTGCTTCAGCGCCACGGTTTTCATCACCTCGGTATGGATTGCCGCACCGTGGCTCTGCGGGCCGACGCCGTCGCGCACACCGTCAGCATTGACGTGCACGCGCAGCGCGACCCCGGTCTCGGCGATGCACCGGTCGCGGAAGGCGATCATCTCGCGGAACTTCCAGGTGGTGTCGACGTGCAGCAACGGGATCGATGGCGTGGCCGGTGCAAAGGCCTTGAGCAGCAGGTGCAGCAGCACCGAACTGTCCTTGCCGATCGAATAAAGCAGGACCGGGCTGCGGCATTCCGCCACGACCTCGCGCAGGATGTGGATGGCCTCGTCCTGCAGCCGGTCGAGGTCGTGATCGTGATCGGTCGTCCGTTCGCTGGCCATGGCGCGTAGTTTCGCAGAGTCCACAGGGCTCGTGTGGCGCGCCTCAACTGCGCCCGTAGACGTCCTCGTAGCGGACGATGTCGTCCTCGCCGAGATAGCTCCCCGACTGCACTTCGATCAGCTCCAGCATCTCGGTCGCCGGGTTTTCGAGCCGGTGCCGGGCGCCAAGCGGAATGTAGGCGGACTGGTTGGCGTCGAGGTCGAAGACCTCGTCGTCGCGGGTGATCCGCGCCGTACCGCGCACCACCACCCAATGCTCGGCGCGATGCCGGTGTGATTGCAGCGACAGGCGGGCACCGGGCTTGACCTTGATCCGCTTGACCTGAAAGCCGTCGCCGACGTCGACCGAGTCGTAGCTGCCCCAAGGCCGGTGCACCTCGCGGTGGAGCACGGCGTGGCTGCGTTGGTCGGACTTCAGCCGTGAGACCACGTCCTTGACCTGCTGCACGCGGTCCTTGTGCGCCACCAGCACGGCATCGTCGGTCTCGACCACCACCAGGTCGTCGACGCCCACCAGTGCCACCAGTCGCCGCGCATGCACATAGCTGTTGCGCGAGTCGACCGCGATCACGTCGCCGTGGTGGGCGTTGCCTTCTGCATCGTGTTCGCTGGCCTCCCACAACGCTGCCCAGGAACCGACATCGCTCCAGCCGATGTCGACCGGCAGCACCATCGCGCGCTCGGTTCGCTCCATCACTGCATAGTCGATGGAGTCCGCGGGGCTGGCGGCGAATGCGGCCGCGTCGAGGCGGATGAAGTCACCGTCCCGCTTGGCATGTTCGCAGGCGCGCCGCACCGCGGCGAGGATGTCGGGACGGAAGCGCTCGAGTTCGGCGAGGTAGCTGGAAGCGCGGAACAGGAACATGCCGCTGTTCCAGTAATAGCCGCCGGCGTCCAAGTAGGACTGTGCGGTCGCTGCGTCGGGCTTCTCCACGAAGCGCAGCACGCGCTGAAGACCGTTGCCGTCGTCGAGCGCCTCTTGCGATATGGCAGACTTCTCTGGCGCAGCAGCGTCGGCATCGGAAAGCCCCGCCCGACCATCGATGGCCAAGCGTCCGGGATCGCTGCGCGCACTGCGCGCGAAGCGCGCCCCCTCACCCTGGAGATAACCGAACCCGGTCTCCGGCGCCGTCGGCACGATGCCGAAGGTGACCAGCGCGCCTGCTTCGGCCGCCAGGAAGGCCCGGCGGACGGCGCCTCGGAATGCCTCCGCGTCGCGCACCACATGGTCCGAAGGCAGCACCAGCAGGAGCGGATCGGCGCCGTCGGCGAGCGCATGCAGCGCCGCAGCGGCGATGGCCGGCGCGGTATTGCGGCCCTCCGGCTCGAGCAGGATCGCCGCCTGGTCGACGCCGACCACCCGCAGCTGCTCGGCGGCAAGGAACCGATGTGCCTCGTTGGCGACCACGATCGGTGGCCCGTCCACCAGTGCCGCCACCCGCCGCCAAGTGTCCTGCAGCATCGTCGATGTGCCCACCAGCGGCAGGAACTGCTTCGGGTAGGCCTCGCGCGACAGTGGCCACAGCCGGGTCCCGGAACCACCAGACAGAAGCACCGCTTGCAACCTCGCCATCCTGCCCTCGTTCACCTGGAGTCGGCGTGCAGTTTACCCTGTGCAGGCCCGGCGACCGCCGGAGGGAGACCCCATGCCGGCGATATCCGCCCCCTTTCCCGACCCGCGCGAGGCCCGGCGCCTGGGATGGAGCAGGCAGGTGCTGGGCGATGCCACGGCGTCGCTTGCGCGCGCCTCGACCGACGCCGGCTTCCGCAGTTACTGGCGCGTGAGTGCCGGCGGCGATACTTGCATCGTGATGGACTCCCCTCCCGCGCTGGAGGACGTGCGGCCCTGGCTGCGCGTGCATGCGCTGCTCGAGGCCGCTGGCGTGCGCGTGCCCCGGGTGCTGGCGGAAGAGGTCGCGGAGGGGTTTCTGCTGCTCGAGGACCTCGGCAGCGAGACCTTGCTGCAGGTGCTCGATGCCGGCAACACCGACGCGCTGTTCGACGCCGCGCTCACCCAGTTGCTCAGGCTGCAGTCGATCGCGGTGCCGGCCTGGCTGCCGGCGTACGACCAGGCCCTGCTGTCGCGCGAGCTGCAGCTGTTCGAAGCGTGGTTCCTCGGCCGCCACCTGGGCGTGACCCTGACAGCCGTGGAGCGCGATGCGCTCGCGTCCGTGCATCGCGTCCTCGTCCACGCCGCACTCGCCCAGCCTCAGGTGCTGGTGCACCGCGACTTCATGCCGCGCAACCTGATGCCCGTCGGCGACGGGCCGGCGGTGCTGGACTTCCAGGACGCCGTGGTCGGACCGATCGCCTACGACCCGCTCTGCCTGTTCAAGGATGCCTTCCTCGACTGGCCGCAGGATCGCATCGACGGCTGGCTCGACCAATACCACGCGCGTGCAGCGGCCGCCGGCCTGCCGGTCCCGCCGCGCGCGCGCTTCCGCCGCGATGTCGACCTGGTCGGCGTGCAGCGCCACCTCAAGGTGCTCGGCATCTTCGCGCGCCTGCACCATCGCGACGGCAAGCCGAAATACCTGCAGGATGCGCCGCGCTTCATCACCTACCTCGATGCCGTGCTGCCCCGCCACCCTGAGCTCGCACCGCTGTCCGCACTGCTGGAGCGGTATGTCCATCCGGCGCTGCCGGAGCGAGTCTGACGTGGGCGCAGCGCAGATGAAGGCCTTGATCCTCGCCGCGGGCCTCGGCGAGCGCATGCGCCCGCTCACCGAGCGCACTCCCAAGCCGCTGCTGCCAGCCGGCGGCAAGCCGCTGATCGTCTGGCATCTCGAGAAGCTCGCCGCTGCGGGCGTGCGCGAGGTGGTGGTCAACACCTCGTGGCTGGCGCCGCAGTTCCCCGCCGTGCTCGGTGACGGCGCGCGTTGGGGCCTGCGCATCACCTGGTCGTACGAAGGCCCGGTGCCGCTGGAAACCGGCGGCGGCATGCTGCAGGCGCTGCCGCTGCTGCGGGAGACAGCCGATGCCGATGCGCCATTCCTCGCCGTCAACGGCGACCTGTGGACCGACTACGACTTCGCGCGCCTGCCCGGCGACCTGCCGGGCGACGCCCACCTGGTGCTGGTCGCCAACCCCGCGCACAACCCGGGCGGCGATTTCGCGCTCGGCGAGGATGGCCGCGTGGCGTCGCGCGGCTCCCCTGCCCTGACCTTCGCCGGCATCGGCGTCTATCGCCCGCGTCTGTTCGAGCGCTGGCGTCAGGTCATCGGCGAGACTCCGGGCGCGGCCGAGGTCCCGCCGCGCTTCAAGCTCGCACCGCTGCTGCGCGCCGCCATGGCGCGGCAGGCTGTCAGCGGCGAACACCATGCCGGCCTCTGGACCGACGTCGGCACGCCGCAACGGCTGGCCGCGCTGGACAAGGCGTTAAGCTGAGCGCTGCGGGCACCGCCCGAGCGGATGCCCGTGCGGGCGGCAGGCATCCCGCGCCCTTGCCTGGAGACTGCCGATGCGCCCTGCCTTCACTGCCATCCTCTCCTGTCTGCTGCTGGCAGCCACGGGGTGTGCCGCGACGTCCGCACCCGCACCCGCGCCCGCCGTGGCCCATTTCGTGGTCGTACGGCATGCGGAAAAGGCCGAAGAAGATCCGCGCGAGCCCGGCGATCCGGGCCTGACCGCTGCCGGCCGGCAGCGTGCGGCCGTGCTGGCGGCGACATTGTCCGATGCCCCCGTGGTGGCGGTGTACGCCACCGGGTTGCGCCGCGCGCAGCAGACCGTCGCCCCCATCGCCGCGCGCCATGGCCTTGCGCCACGAACCTACGAGGCCCGGCAAGCGGCCGCCGAATTCGTCGCGGGGCTGCGCCGCGACCACGCGCAAGGCACGGTGGTGGTGGTCGGCCACAGCAACACCGTGTCCGGCATCGTGTCCGCGCTGTGCACCTGCGTGGTGGCGCCGATCGACGAGTCGGACTACGGCAACCGCTATGAGGTCACCATCGATGCCGGCGGCGCAGTCGCCCTGCACCACCGGCGGGACTGAGCAATGACCGACGCCGCCTTCGGCAACTGGGACGGCACGCCGGCGTCGGCGCGGATCCTGCAGACCGCGCTGGCGAAGCAGGTGCGTCTTCGCGACGACTTCGCCACCCCGCTGCGCACCGTGGCCGGCTTCGATGTCGGCTTCGAGGACGGCGGCATCACCACCCGCGCGGCGGCGGTGCTGCTCGACGCCGACACCCTGCAGACGCTGGACCGGCAACTGGTACGCCTGCCCACCAGCATGGCCTACATCCCCGGCCTGCTCTCCTTCCGCGAGCTGCCGGCCCTGCTGCAGGCGCTGGCGGCGCTGGCTCAGCCGCCGGATCTGGCCTTCATCGACGGCCACGGCATCGCCCATCCGCGCGGGCTGGGTATCGCCGCGCACTTCGGCGTCGCCACCGGCCTGCCCAGCATTGGCGTGGCGAAGAAGATCCTGACCGGCAGCGGCGCCGCGCCGCACGACACCCGCGGTGCCTATACGGCGCTTCGCAGCGACGGCCGGCAGATCGGCTGGCTGCTGCGCAGCAAGCTGCGCTGCAACCCGCTCGTCGTCTCGCCAGGACACCGCGTGGCGATGGCTTCGGCCGCCGACCTGGTGATGCGCTTCGTCACCGGCTACCGGCTGCCGGAACCGACCCGGCTCGCCGACCGCCTCGCCTCGCGCGGCGGACAGGAGACGAACAGCCTGCACTGAAGCCCGCCGCGCGCCGGGCTCACTTGCGGGGGCGGCCAAGCCCGCCGCAACGCAGTGTTGTCGTCACGCCCCTGCGCCTGCCTGCAGCGCGATGTCGAGGTACAGCGGGTCGGTGGCCGGCGCTGGAACGCTGCGGTGCCGGGGCCCGTGCGCAGGCGTCAGGATGACGTCCGCCGCGCCCTAGAGCGGCTGCAGCCGCCAGGCCTGGTGGATCCGCGGGTTGCGGGCAAAGTCCGGCGGCAGGGTCTCGGCGCTGATGTCCGTGCAGCGCGCGAAGCCGGCCACGGCGTGCGCGTCGAGCCGGAAGCGGCGGGCGTTGTTGGAGAAATACAGCACGCCGTCGGGCGCCAGCCGCGCCACCGCCGTCTGCAGCAGGTGCACGTGCGCGCGCTGCACGTCGAAATCGTCGGCACGCGCGGAATTGGAGAAGGTGGGCGGATCGCAGAACACCAGGTCGTAGACGCCCATGTCCGCCTGCAGCCAGGCCAGCGCGTCGGCCTGCACCATGCGGTGCCGATAGCCACCGATGGGCTGGCCCACCACGGTGTTTTGCTGCAGGTTGTCAGCCAGCCACTGCAGGTAGGTCGCCGACAGGTCGACGCTGGTGGTGGTCGCCGCGCCACCGACCGCCGCCTGCACCGTGGCCGCGCCGGTATAGCAGAACAGATTGAGGAAGCGCTTGCCCGCCGCCTCGGCGGCGATGCGCCGACGCAGGGGCCGGTGGTCGAGGAACAGGCCGGTGTCGAGGTAGTCGAAGAGGTTGACCTGCAGCCGCGCCACCCCCTCGCGGACCACGATGCGCTCGTCCCGCCTGCGCTCTCCCGGGGGTTGCGCGTACTGGCTGCCGCCCTTGCCGCGCGCGCGCACCTTGGTCGCCACGCGTTCCCGCGGCAGGCCGAACACCTCCCGCGCCGCGGCGAGCATCTCGCCGAAGCGCCGGCGCACGTCGGCCTCCGGGATCTCCTTGGGGGCGGCGTATTCCTGCACGTGCAGCCAGGTCGCATCCGGATCGTCGGCCTCGGTGTAGACGTCGATCGCGGCGGCGTATTCGGGCAGGTCGGCGTCATAGACGCGGAAGCAGGCCACCCCTTCGCGCTCGCGCCAGGCCTTCAGGGCACGCAGGTTCCGGCGCAGGCGGTTAGCCAGCATCTGCGCGCCCGGCGACAGCGTCCGCGGCTGGTCGCCCTCGCGTGGTGGTGGCTGCACGGGGTCACAGACCAGCAGGCTGCATTCCAGCGCGCCGTTGAACATCTGGTAGTGCTTGCGTGCGCGCAGCCCGGTGGCGCGCGCGAGCGCCTCGCTGCCGCAAAGCAGGCTGGCGCGCCAGCCCGGCACCGCGCGCCTGAGCGCATCGCCGAGCCCGCGGTACAGC
>JALZMP010000159.1 GCA_030858145.1 Pseudomonadota bacterium | reverse complement strand
TGGCCGCACCGTCGCCGTGCTCGGCACCGGCATCGACGTGCCCTATCCACGCGCCAACATCGGCCTGCACGCCCGGATCGCCGCCGCGGGGGTGGTGGTCAGCGAGCACCCGCCCGGCACCGGCGTGCGCCGCGAACACTTCCCCAGCCGCAACCGGATCATCGCCGGACTCGCGCTGGGCACCCTGGTGGTGGAAGCGGCCGCGCGCTCCGGGGCCTTGATCACCGCGCGGCTCGCGGCCGAGGCCGGGCGTGAGGTGTTCGCGCTGCCCGGCTCGATCCACAACCCCAAGGTCCGAGGCTGTCACCGCCTGATTCGCGATGGCGCCGCCCTGGTCGAGGGCCCCGACGAGGTCATCGCCGCGCTGGCGCCGCTGGCCACCGAACTCGGCGATGCCTTGCGTGCCCGCCTGGCCGTCCCCAGTTCAGTGCCCGGGAGCGCTGCCGCCATCACCGCCACGACAACCGATACCTACGCTTCCAACCCTCCCGACCACCAGCGCTTGTGGACTGCCCTCGGGCACGACCCCACCGGTATGGATCGGCTGGTCGAGCGCACCGGATTGACGGCCGCGGAGCTGTCCTCCATGCTGCTGCTCATGGAGCTGGAGGGTCGTGTGGCGGTCGAACATGGCCGGTATTCCCGAAAGTCCTGTCATCACGCGTCTTCGGGCGCAGGCCGGGGGTAAATGAAAGAGAGCATCCTGGACGTCCTGCTCTACCTGTTCGAACACTATTTCACCGAAGACGCGGACCTGCTCCGTGATCGAGACTCGCTCCAGAACGGCCTGCTCCAGGCCGGTTTCAGCCCCGCCGAGATCAGCAAGGCCTTCGACTGGCTCGATGCCCTGGCCGAGCAGCGGCCGCTCGCCTCGGCGCCGCGCGTCAACGGCCCCACCCGGGTCTACTTCGGACCCGAACTCGACAAGCTCGATGTCGAATGCCGCGGCTTTTTGCTGTTCCTGGAGCAGCACGGCGTGCTCGACGCCGACCAGCGCGAGCTGGTGCTCGACCGCGCCATGGCGCTCGACCAGGACGATCTCGACCTCGATGACCTCAAGTGGGTGGTGCTGATGGTGCTGTTCAACCAGCCCGGTGCCGAGGCGGCGTATGCGTGGATGGAGACGCAGATGTTCATCGACGAGCCGGAGCCGGTGCACTAGGAGCGCCCGCCAGCGCCGTTCGCGCCGGTTTCCCTTGACAGCGCCTGCCGCGGCGTGATTCCACTATAAATAGCGCGAACCTGAACGCCCGAGGCCACCCGCCCCGGGCGTCGTCTTCTCCCGCCCCACGCATTGGCACGGCCCAGGCCTGCCCGGAAGCCCGCCCCACCATGGCCAAGAACCTCCTCATCGTCGAGTCGCCGGCCAAGGCCAGGACGATCAACAAGTACCTGGGCAAGGATTTCCAGGTGCTGGCCTCCTACGGCCACGTCCGCGACCTGGTGCCCAAGGAGGGCGCGGTCGATCCGGACGACGGCTTCCGCATGCGCTATGACCTGATCGAGAAGAACGAGAAGCACGTCGCGGCGATCGCCAAGGCGGCGAAGGCGGCCGAGGGCATCTATCTCGCCACCGACCCGGACCGCGAGGGCGAGGCGATCAGCTGGCATATCGCCGAGATCCTGCGCGAGCGCGGCCTGCTCGAGGGCAGGACCCTGCAGCGGGTGGTGTTCACCGAGATCACCCCGCGCGCGATCAAGGAGGCGATGACCCGCCCGCGGCAGATCGCCGGCGACCTCGTGGACGCCCAGCAGGCGCGGCGCGCGCTGGACTACCTGGTCGGCTTCAACCTTTCGCCGGTGCTCTGGCGCAAGGTGCAGCGCGGCCTGTCCGCCGGCCGCGTGCAGTCGCCGGCGCTGCGCATGATCGTCGAGCGCGAGGAGGAGATCGAGGCCTTCGTGGCGCGCGAATACTGGTCGGTCGAGGCCGAATGCGCGCACCCGGTGCAGGCATTCACCGCTCGCCTCACCAAACTCGACGGCAAGAAGTTCGAGCAGTTCACCGTCACCGACGGCGACACCGCCGAGGCCGCGCGCCGGCGCATCGTCGACGCCGCCAACGGCGCACTGCACGTCACCGACGTTACCAGCAAGGAGCGCAAGCGCCGGCCGTCGCCGCCGTTCACCACCTCCACCCTGCAGCAGGAGGCCTCGCGCAAGCTCGGCTTCACCACCTCGCGCACCATGCGCGTGGCGCAGAAGCTCTACGAGGGCGTGGCAATCGGCGACGAGGGCGCGGTCGGTCTGATCAGCTACATGCGTACCGACTCGGTCAACCTGTCGACCGACGCGCTGACCGAGATCCGCGACGTCATCGCCCGCGACTTCGGCACCGGCGCGCTGCCGGACAAGCCGAACGTGTACGTCACCAAGTCCAAGAATGCACAGGAAGCGCACGAGGCGATCCGCCCGACCTCGGCATTGCGCACTCCTGTGCAGGTGGCGAAGCACCTCGACGACGACGGCCGCCGCTTGTACGAACTCATTTGGAAGCGCGCCGTGGCCTCGCAGATGGTGCCGGCGATCCTCAACACCGTCAGCGTCGACCTCGCCGCCGGCAACGAGCACAGCTTCCGCGCCTCCGGAACCACGGTGGTCGACCCTGGCTTCCTCGCCGTGTACGAGGAAGGCCGTGACCAGAAGACCAGCGAGGACGAGGACGAGGGCCGCAAGCTGCCGAAAATGGCGCCCGGCGACCGGGTACCGCTGGACCGGATCCACACCGACCAGCACTTCACCGAGCCGCCGCCGCGGTTCTCCGAGGCCTCCTTGGTCAAGACGCTGGAGGAGTACGGCATCGGCCGGCCTTCGACCTACGCCTCGATCATCCAGACCCTGCAGTTCCGCAAGTACGCCGAGCTGGAGAACCGGCGCTTCCGCCCCAGCGACGTCGGCCGCGCGGTGTCCAACTTCCTCAGCGGGCACTTCACCCGTTACGTCGACTACGACTTCACCGCGAAGCTGGAGGATGAGCTTGACGCGGTGTCGCGCGGAGAGGAGGACTGGGTACCGCTGATGGAGAAGTTCTGGGGGCCGTTCAAGCAGCTGGTTGACGAGAAGACCGAGTCGGTCGACCGCTCCGAGGCCACCGGCGCACGTGAACTCGGCACCGACCCGAAGACCGGCAAGCCGGTCAGCGTCCGTCTCGGCCGCTACGGGCCCTATGCCGCGCTGGGCAGCATGGCCGAGGACGAGACCGCGAAGCCGAAATTCGCCTCGCTGCGTCCCGGCCAGAGCATGCACACCATCACGCTGGTAGATGCCATCGACCTGTTTCGGCTGCCGCGCATTCTGGGCACCGACAAGGACGAGGAGGTCAGCGTCGGCATCGGCCGCTTCGGCCCGTTCGCCAAGCGCGGCAGCGTCTATGCATCGCTGAAGAAGGAGGACGATCCCTACACCATCGACCTCGCGCACGCGGTATTCCTGATCGAGGAGAAGGAGGAGATCGCCCGCAACCGGATCATCAAGGCCTTCGAGGGCAGCGAGATCCAGGTGCTCAACGGCCGCTACGGGCCGTACCTCTCCGACGGCAAACTCAACGGCAAGATCCCCAAGGACCGCGAGCCAGCCTCGCTGACCCTGGAGGAGGCACGGAAGCTGATGGAGGAGACCGGCAAGCCGATGCGCGGCGGCTTCGGCCGCAAGGCCGCGGCGAAGAAGGCCGCGGCACCCAAAAAGGCCGCAGCCGACAAAGCCGCCAGGAAGGCGACAAAGAAGACGGCGAAGAAGACGACAAAAAAATCCGCGAAGAAAGCTGCAAGCAAGGCCGCCGGCAAGACCGCCAAAACCGCTACAAAGAAGGCGACCCGCAAACCGGCCAGCATCGCGTCCGGGTACGAGCCCGCCAGGTCGCTGCTCACCCCGGCCGCGGTCGTCCCCGGCAAGAAACGGGTGGTGAAGAAGGCCACGGACGACGACGCGCCGTTCTGACCCGCGGCCACGCCAGCGGCCTGGCAAGCCGGCTGCAGCGATTCAGGCCGCAGGCGCGGCCAGTACGAACTCGCAATGCGGGTCGCCGCGGTGCATGCAGCGCGCGTGCGCCAGCAGCGGCGGGTCGCCGTAGTGGCGCATGCTGGCCAGGATCAGCCCTTCGGCGAACGCGCACATCCGCCGCGGCGAGTGGTAGGTCAGCACCAGGTCGCCGTTGGCATGCGCATTGAAGCCGAAGTCCGGCGCGTCGGCGCCGGGAAAGCCCCTGCGCACCTGTGGATGGATGATGTCGTTCAAGGTCAGCAGGAACGACCAGCTGTCGTGGTGGCGGTCGAACAGATCCGGCGCCATGGCGTGGAAGTGCCTGATCGCGCATTCGCCGAACCAGCGCTGCGCCTCGTCGGCCGAGATGCCCCGGGCCGCCGCCAGCGCGGCGACCACGGCGTTGAAGTCGTGGTCGGGATACAGGCGCTGCGGATCGATTGGCTCGGCCAAGCCGGCCTTGGCCATGGCGCCGAGCCAGGTGTCCTCGCCGAATGCCTCGCGGGCACAGCGTCCCAACAGCTGCAGCACGATTCCCTTCATCGCTCCCCCCGAGCGCGCAAGCGTTGCGCACGGTAGCATGCAGGCGCACCAAACAACCGCCCCGATGACTCCGCCAGACCCAACCCACGATCACCGCGATCACGGCGATCCACCCGGAAGCCTCTCAGCGGCAGTCCATTGCCTTCGGCAGGGCGGCGTGCTCGCCTATCCGACCGAGGCAGTGTGGGGACTGGGCTGCGATCCGTTCAACGAGGCGGCGGTGCGACGGCTGCTGGCGCTCAAGCAGCGCAGCGTAGACAAGGGCCTGATCCTGGTCGCCGCGCAAGCGGCCCAGCTCACCGGACTGGTGGACTGGGATGCGCTGCCCCCGGCGCGGCGCGAAGCCGTACTCGCCACCTGGCCCGGCCCCCACACCTGGCTGATTCCCGCCACCGCGCGGGTGCCGCGCTGGATCACGGGCAGCCACGACAGCGTCGCGTTGCGGGTCAGCGCACATCCGATCGTCAGCGCGCTGTGCGCCGGATTCGGCGCGCCTCTGGTGTCGACCAGTGCCAACAGCAGCGGCGCGCCGCCCCCGCACACCCGGCACGACCTCGATCCCGATCTCATCGGCGCGCTGGATGCCATCGTCGACGGCGACACCAGCGGCCTCGACCGTCCGACCCCAATCCGTGACGCACGTAGCGGCGCCGCCTTGCGTCCTTGAGCTGTCAAGCACTAGGTTGGCGAGGAGCGCCGGACGAGGAGAAGTCGTCTACACCCACGCCGCGGAATGCGTACACGCCACGCCGCCACGCACGGCGCTTGAACCACAAGCAACGCCCGTGGCGCGCGGGCTTTCCCCCGCCGCCGCGGGCGCGCATCATGGCGGCATGGCCCGCCATCCCGCCCCCGCTGCCCTGCTGCTGGCCCTGCTGGCGCCCGCGCTACTGGCCGTAGCCGCGCCCTCGCGCGCGGCCGGCAGCGTGACCGTCTACCACTGCACCGACGCCCAGGGCCGGCTGAGCGTC
>JALZMP010000157.1 GCA_030858145.1 Pseudomonadota bacterium | reverse complement strand
AGGGCAGGCCCGCCAGGAAGTCCAACGTCCCCCACGTCCAGCTCCTCGGCTCCGGCACCATCCTGCGCGAGGTCATCGCCGCCGCCGACCTGCTCGACAAGGACTTCGGCGTCACCGCCGACATCTGGTCCTGCCCCAGCTTCACCGAACTGCGCCGCGACGGCTTCGACGTCGAACGCCACAACCGCATGCACCCCGAAGCCAAGGCCCCGCGCAAGCCCTACATCACCGAGCTATTGGAATCGCGCCAAGGCCCGGCCATCGCCGCCACCGATTACGTCCGCGCCTACGCCGACCAGGTCCGCGCCTTCGTGCCGATGGACTACACCGTGCTCGGCACCGACGGCTTCGGCCGCAGCGACACCCGCGCCAACCTGCGCCGCCACTTCGAGGTCAGCCGCTTCCACATCGCCCACGCCGCCATCACCGCCCTGGCCAAGGACGGCAAGATGACCGGCAAGGACGTGGCGCGGGCGATCAAGCAGTACAAGATCGACACCGACAAGCCCAACCCGGTCAGCGTCTAACTTTCCTTCTCCCCGCACAGCGGGGGTGAAGAGGAGCGTTTGCGAGCCATAGGCTCGCGCGACGATGAACGCCTGAGCGCTGTGCGCGAACGCCGGGCGCGCAGCGAGGTACCCGAAGAGCCTGCCCCCGAATGCTTTAGTCGGGGGCGGATGAGGGGCGATCTTCCGTGCAATAACCACACCCTAAGGGCCACCGAGCCAGACAGCCCGAGAAGTTGACAAGGATGTCAACCGTGGTTGACACTACGCCCATGATCGAGGTCAGGAAGACCGAAGCCTTCACCGCATGGTTCAACACCCTGCGCGACTGCATCGCAAGGCTCCGCATCCAGGTCAGGATCGACCGGCTCGCACTCGGCAACCCCGGCAAGCATCGCGTACTGACCAACAGCGTGTGCGAACTGAAGATCGATCACGGCCCCGGTTATCGGGTGTATTACGCGCAACGCGGCAAGCGACTCGTCGTGCTGCTCTGCGGGGGTGACATACGCAGCCAGCGCACGGATATCGAGGCGGCCCTCGCGCTGGCCGGCCAACTGGATGAATGACATGGCACTCAAGACCACCCCCTGGGATTCGGCCGACTACCTCAAGACCGAGGCCGACCGCACCGCCTATCTCGAAGCGTGCCTGGAAGAGGCGCCGGACGACCCCACCTTCATCACCCAAGCGCTGGGCGTGGTCGCCCGCTCCCGTAACATGAGCCAGCTCGCACGCGACACCGGCCTCACTCGCGAAGGCCTGTACAAGGCGCTGTCCGAACAAGGCAATCCCAGTTTCGATACCGTGCTCAAGGTCGTGCATGCCATGGGCTACCGGCTGGCCCTGAGCAAACGCAAGCCGGTCCGCACCAAGCCCAAGCTGGGCCCAGTCAAATCAGCGAAAAAGCGGAAGCCGCGCGAGGCGCAGCAGTCTTAAGAAGGCGGTAGGCCATGGCCCGCAAACAACAAGACCCCATCAGCCCCGGCGAAATCCTCTTCGAGGAGTTCATGCAGCCGCTTGATATCAGCATCTATGCGCTGGCGCGCGACCTCAGCGCGCCCCCGAATCGCATCAGCGAAATCGCCAACGGCAAGCGCGCGATTACCGCCGATACCGCCCTGCGCCTGGCCCCACTGTTTCGGACCCAGCGCCGGACTCTGGCTCAACCTGCAGACCGACTACGCGCTGCGGGCCGCGCGACGCGTCTCCGGGGCCGACATCAATGCGCAAGTCAGATCGCACGCTGAGTAATCGGGAAGGGGCCGTGTTGATCACGTGAAAATTCGTGACGTTGCTGAGATACTGCAACAGTCACCGATGACTCTTCGAGAGGTGATCGAGGATCTGGAATCGGCACCTCATCTATCGTTTATGGACGACGTGCCGGCTCTGTCGCCAGAGAACCGATCGCGTATCGATTATTTGTTCGATAACGATGCATACGATTTGCCCGATCAGGAGCGGCCGGATTGCCACAAGAACGGCCATACGTATCCATCGGTCTATGGGCGATTGTCATGGGACAAGCCGTCTCAAACCATTACGACAGGTTTCATGACACCTGGACGGGGGCGCTATATACATCCGGGCCAGCGGCGAGTGCTAACTCCGCGCGAAGCAGCGCGTATACAAGGCTTCCCAGATACGTACGACTTCACTATTGATGGAACTGCTCCTTCGAAGAAGGCACTATCGAAATGGATAGGAGATGCGGTTCCCTGTTGGCTCGGCCACGCTGCGGCACTGTCGGCGCTATCCAGCTACTGATGGACTTTTTGGACACTGCTACGCGCAGTCGAATTATGCGAGCGGTGCCTCGTAAAGACTCAATGCCCCAACAAGGGGGCGGGTACGTAGAAATGGTGTCAGGCACAACTTCTGGGGCATCATCCACGTTCCCGGGAGCCCGCCTCCCGCCTGCCCATGGAGTCTCCATGCGTCGCGTCCTGACCCTTTCCGTCCTGTCCATGGCGCTGTTCGCGGGGTGCTCGACCGTTCCGCCGACCACCGCCGGTGCGTCCGCCGCCGCGACTTCGCAGGCGACCGCGTCCCCAGCCACCGCGACATCGGAAAACGCGCGCCTCAATGCGTGGTTCGAGCGCAAGTACGAGGAGCAGCTGCAGCGCAGCCCGATGCAGATGACGATGCTCGGGCGCAAGGACCGCTATGGCGACCTGGACGACATGTCGCGCGCGGCGGACGACGAGGAGCTGGTTTGGCGGGTGGCCGCGGTGGCGGAGATGAAGGCCAGCTTCGACCGTGACGCGCTGGGCGACGACGCCCGGCTGTCGTGGGACCTGTTCGAGTACCAGCTGCAGGACGCGCAGGCCGCCCAGCGGTTCGCCGACCACGGCTACCCGTTCGAGCAGATGGGTGGCGCGCAATCGTTCATGCCGACCTTCCTGATCAACTACCACAAGGTCGACGACGCGTCCGACTACCAGGCCTACGTGGCCCGGCTGCGCCAGGTGCCGCGTGCGTTCGGGCAGCTGATGGACCAGGTCAAGCGCTCGGCCGGGCTGGGCATCCGCCCGCCGCGCTTCGCGCATGAGGGCGTGATCGAGCAGGCCGGCAAGGTCATCACCGGCGCGCCGTTCACCGCCGGCGCCGACAGCGCGCTGTGGGCCAATGCGCAGTCCAAGGCCGACGCCCTGGTCAAGGCCGGCAAGATCGATGCGGCCCGTGCGGAAGTGCTCAAGGGCCAAGCCCGCGCCGCGCTGGTGGAGGCGGTGCAGCCGGCCTTCGCCGACGTCATCGCCTGGTACAAGGCCGACCTGCCCAACGCCGCGGTCAATCCATCGGGCGTGGGCAGCACGCACCCCAATGGCGCCGCCTACTACGCCCAGCGCCTGCGCGCCTCCACCACCACCGACCTCACGCCCGACCAGGTGCACCAGCTGGGCCTGGACGAGGTGAAGCGCATCCGCGGCGAGATGGAGGCACTGAAGGACAAGGTCGGTTTCAAGGGCGACCTGCAGGCGTTCTTCAAGTTCGTCGACACCGACCCGCGCTTCAAGTATCCCAACACCGACGCCGGCCGCCAGGCCTACATCGACGACGCGACGAAGGCCATCGCCACGATCAAGCAGCAGCTGCCCAGGTACTTCGGGTTGTTGCCCAAGGCGGACTTGGTGGTGAAGCGGGTGGAGCCGTTCCGCGAAGTCGACGGCGCCGCGCAGCACTACAACCGCAGCACGCCGGACGGTTCGCGCCCGGGTGTCTACTACGCCCACCTTTCTGACATGGACGCGATGCCCAAGCCCACGCTGGAGGTCATCGCCTACCACGAGGGCCTGCCGGGCCACCACATGCAGATCGCCATCGCCCAGGAGCTGCAGGGCGTCCCGGAGTTCCGCAAGCAGGCCGGTTTCACCGTGTATTCCGAAGGCTGGGGCCTGTACTCGGAATGGTTGGCACGCGAGATGCCCGGCACCTACACCGACCCGTACTCCGAGTACGGCCGACTGACCACGGAGATGTGGCGCGCGATCCGGCTGGTGGTCGATACCGGCCTGCATGCCAAAGGCTGGACGCAGCAGCAGGCGGTGGACTACTTCTCGCAAAACAGTTCCATTCCGCTGGAGGCGATCCGGGCCGAGGTGCGCCGCTACATCACCTGGCCGGGCCAGGCCACCAGCTACAAGATCGGCATGATCAGGATCCAGCAGCTGCGCGCCAAGGCCGAACAGGAACTGGGCGCGGACTTCGACATCCGCGGCTTCCACGACGCCGTCCTGGGTGGCGGCGCGATGCCGCTGCACTTGCTGGAGCGCCGCATCGACCAGTGGATCGCGTCGGAAAAGCGGGGCTGATGCCCGCAAAGGGGACGGAGGTAATCAAGCTACGTCCTCCATTTCAGACAGGGTCCTTGGACGCGAACCCCGGAACCCAGCGCACGGGCCGGATCAGCGCTTCTTGCCCTTTTTGCCCTTCTTGTGCTTCTTCCCCTTCCCACCCCCGAACAACCGCTCGCGCAGCGACTGCCAAGGCGACCCGCGACGGGTTTCGGCGCGCCGCGTTTCGCGTACCGGTGGCGCGCCGAGGGCGCGCGCGCCCAGCGCTGCGGCGGTGAACTGCGCCCACATCCGCGCGGGCAGGCCACCGCCGGTGACGCCTTGCATCGGCGTGTTGTCGTCGTTGCCGACCCAGACGCCGACGGCCAGGTCGCCGGCCAGTCCAATGAACAGCGCATCGCGGTAGTCCTGGGTGGTGCCGGTCTTGCCGAAAGCCGGGACCGAGAGCCGCGCCGCGCGCGCGGTGCCGTGGTCGACGGCGGCGCCGAGCAGGTCCAGCAGGGCGGTGCGCTCGTGCAGGGTCAGGATCTCTTGGCCTTCGGTCGCGGCCGGGCCTTGGCGCAGGCCGCGCGGTTGCACGGGGCCGGTGGGTGAGCCGAGCGCGGCGTAGGCGGCGGTCAGTTCCATCAGGTTGGTCTCCGACACGCCCAGCGCGAGCATGGGGTCGGTCTTGAGGTCGCTGCGGATGCCGAGGTCGCGCGCAGCGCGGATCACGGCGCGCGGCCCGACCTGGTCGGTCAGCCGCGCAGAGGCGACGTTGCTGGAGCGCGCGAACGCGTCACGCAACGGGATCGGTCCGGCGTAGGTGTCGGCGTAGTTGCGCGGGGTCCAGTCGCCGAGCGTGATCGGGGCATCGTCGATGGTCGAGTCCGGGGTCATGCCGTCGCGCAGGGCGGCGAGGTACACGAACAGCTTGAACGTCGAGCCCGGCTGCCGCTGCGCCTGGGTGACGCGGTTGAAGGCGCTGCCGGCGTAGTCGCGGCCGCCGACCATCGCCACCACCTCGCCATTGGTGCGCATTGCCACCAGCGCGGCCTGGCCGACGCCCTCGCGCGCGCCGCGCTTCACTGCGTCCTCGACGATGCGTTCGGCCAGCGCCTGCAACCTGGGGTCGAGCGTGGTTGGCACCGGGACTTCGCCGTAGGCGGTATCGAACGCGGCCTTGGCCTGCGGCGATACCCAGTCGGCGAAGTAGGTCCCGACGGGCAGGTCGGCGCGGCCGCTGCGCAGGCGCGCGGGGCGTGCATCGCGCGCCTCGTCCTGGGTGATCACGCCGGCATCGACCATCGCCGCCAGCACGACCTGGGCGCGTGCACGTGCGCCAGGAAGGTTGTAGGTGGGTGCCAGGGTCGACGGCGCCTTGATCATGCCGGCGAGCATCGCGGCTTGGCCCAGGTCCAGCGCCTCGGGCTCGGTGTCGAAGTAATGATGCGCGGCGGCGCGCAACCCGTACACGCCGTCGCCCAGGTAGATGCTGCTGAGGTAGCGCGAGAGGATCTCGTCCTTGTCCAGTCGTGCTTCCAGCCACAGCGCGATCAGGGCCTCCTGCGTCTTGCGCCGGATGGTGCGGTCGGCGGCCAGGAACGAGGTCTTGGCCAGCTGCTGAGTGATGGTGCTGCCGCCCTGCTCCACCTTGCCCGCGGTCGCGTTGTGCCGGGCGGCGCGGGCCACGCCGCGCGGGTCGATGCCAAGGTGCGAATAGAAGCGCCGATCCTCGATCGCCAGCACTGCGTCGCGCACGTGCGGCGGCAGCGTGCGCACCTCCACCGGCGCTTCCTTCAGCGCCCCGCGCCGGGCGAAGGGCGTGCCCTCGCTGTCGAGCAAGACCAAGGTCGCTTCGGGCAGGGGCTCCAGTGCCCGCGAGACCGGCAAGGTCCAGCTCAGCCAGGCGAAGACCAGCACCAGAACGCCGACGCCGATGCCCGCGGATTGCCAGCGATGGGCCTTGATCCACTGCCGCAGCCGCGCGGCGCGCGAGGGTGGGGAAGGTGGGGCGGTCGCGTGGGCGTGCGTGTAGCTGGAAGCGTCGGGCACAGGGATGGCATCGGTCATGCGGGGAGTATCGATCGGTCCGATTCTCGGCCGCGTGAGGGCGCGGACGCCGCAACAAGCAGGACGGGAGAAATGGTGTCAGGGACAATTTCCGGGGCGCCTAGCGTCGCATGTCAAAGGGAACCGGGTTCTGACGGACATCCTTTGCGCCGGGCTTAGGAGTCCATCCACGAAACTGCCGGCAGGCGAGCGGGGCGAAGCGCAGTCGCGATGCGCTACCGATGATCTAACGGACCACGCTCCAGCCGAAGGCAGGATGGGACGACAGTCCAGGGAGTACCGGCCAGCGTAGGGATCGGCCACGCTCGGTGCCAATGCTGCCTAACGGAAGCCGCGCTGCTCTTTGCTGGAGAGGCGAACTAGAGATAGGTCACCTGGCGGGAATTACGGCACAGATTCTTCTGCCACCAGCGCAGCTGGGGACCGCGGGAGCTGCTCGCGTACATGAGGTTGTTGCTATCGCCCAAGTGACCGATCTGATCCAGTGAATGGCCGATCTCGTGCGCCATCAGGCTGTCCGTAGCAACGCCGTCGAGATCGGCCGTGACGTCGGTCAATAGGCCGAGCTATAGAAACGGAGAAACGGTGTCATGGACAATTTCTGGGGCATCATCGATGTCCCCGGGGGCATGGCTCCCGCCTGCCCATGGAGTCTCCATGCGTCGCGTCCTGACCCTTTCAGTCCTGTCCCTGGCGCTGTTGACGGCATGCTCGACCGTCCCGCCGACCACCGCCGGCGCGTCCGCCGCCGCGGCTTCGCAGGCGACCGCGTCCCCAGCCACCGCGACATCGGAGGACGCGCGTCTCAACGCGTGGTTCGAGCGCAAGTACGAGGAGCAGCTGCAGTTCAGCCCGATGGGCATGACCATGCTCGGCCGCAAGGACCGCTACGCCGAGCTCGATGACATGTCGCGCGAGGCCGCGGCCCGGCAGCTGGCCTGGCGGGTCGCTGCGGTCGAGGAGATGAAGTCGAGCTTCGTTTACGACGCGCTGGGCGACGATGCCAGGCTGTCGTGGGACCTGTTCGAGTACCAGCTGCAGGCGGCCCGCGAGGCCGACCGCTTCCGCGACCATAGCTACCCATTCGAGCAGATGGGCGGCGCGCAGGCGTTCCTGCCGACCTTCATGATCAACTTCCACAAGGTCGAGACCGAGGCGGACTACACCGCCTACGTCGCGCGTCTGCGCGAGGTTCCGCGCGCCTTCGGCCAGCTGATGGAGCAGGTGAAGCGATCGGCGGGGCTCGGCATCCGCCCGCCGCGCTTCGCCCACGAGGGCGTGATCGAGCAGGCCGGAAAGGTCGTCGCCGGCGTGCCCTTCACCAACGGCCCCGATAGCGCACTGTGGACCGACGCGCAGGCCAAGGCCGATGCGCTGGTCAAGGCCGGCAAGATCGAGGCGGCGCATGCGCAGGCGCTGAAGGGCGAAGCCCGTGCCGCGCTGGTGGAGGCGGTGCAGCCGGCCTTCGCCGACGTCATCGCCTGGTACAAGGCCGACCTGCCCAACGCCGCGGTCAATCCATCGGGCGTGGGCACCACCCACCCCAATGGCGCCGCGTTCTACGAACATCGCCTGCGCGCTTCCACCACCACCGACATGACCGCTGAGCAGGTCCACCAGCTCGGCCTGCAGGAGGTCGCGCGCCTGCGTGGCGAGATGGAGGCGCTGAAGGACCGCGTGGGCTTCGACGGCGACCTCGCGGCGTTCTTCCACTTCATCCATACCGACCCGCGGTTCAAGTACCCCAACACCGACGCGGGTCGCCAGGCCTACATCGACGACGCCACCGCGGCGATTGCCCGGATCAAGCAGCAGCTGCCGAACTACTTCGGCCTGTTGCCGAAGGCCGACATCGTGGTCAAGCGTGTGGAGGCGTTCCGCGAGCAGGCCGGCGCCGCGCAGCACTACTACCCGAGCACGCCGGACGGCTCGCGCCCGGGCGTGTACTACGCGCACCTGTCCGACATGAACGCGATGCCCAAGCCCGAGCTCGAGGTCATCGCCTACCACGAAGGTCTGCCCGGGCATCACATGCAGATCGCCATCGCGCAGGAGCTGGAGGGCGTGCCGGAGTTCCGCAAGCAGGCCCGGTTCACCGTGTACTCCGAAGGCTGGGGCCTGTACTCGGAGTGGCTCGCCCGGGAGATGCCGGCTACCTACACCGACCCGTACTCGGAATACGGCCGCCTGACCTCGGAGATGTGGCGCGCGATCCGGCTGGTGGTCGATACCGGCCTGCATGCCAAGGGCTGGACCGAGCAGCAGGCGGTGGCGTACATGTCGGAGAACAGCTCGATCCCGCTGCAGGCGGTCCAGGCCGAAGTGCGCCGCTACATCACCTGGCCGGGCCAGGCGACCAGCTACAAGGTCGGAATGATCAAGATCCAGCAGCTGCGTGCGAAGGCCGAGGCCGAGCTGGGCGAGCGCTTCGACATCCGCGGCTTCCACGACGCCGTGCTTGGTGGCGGCGCGATGCCGCTGACCTTGCTGGAGCGCCGCATCGAGCAGTGGATCGAGGACGAGAAGCGGGCCTGAGGCCTGTCGTGCGGGCCACGGCAATGGCGAAGGCAGCTTCAAGCCCAACTTCAATTCGCTGAATCTCTTCCGCATCCCCAGGCAGCACGCCGTGACCTTCGTGCCCCCCTTCGCTGGCGGCTATCGGTATGCGATCTCCGGCTGGTATCCTGCCAACTGAACCGTCCCGTGACGGGCAACGCCTTCTCACGTACCATCCACATCCCTGACTCGATACTCCGCATCCAGCACGCTCCACGTCTTCCCGGCGCGAGCCGTGCCGTTTGATCCGACGGACATAACCGGCCCGTCCGCAGAATCCAGTCACCACCGCTCATCAGGAGTGAATACACATGAAGACACTGACCGCCAAGACCGCCCTGTCGGCCGTTGCCATCGCCTCGCTGTTCGCGCTGTCAGCCTGCAAGGTGGACCAGACCCAAGAGGCTGAGTTGCCGAAGGTCGAGGTCGCCACCGAAGGCGGCCAGCTGCCGAGGTACGACGTCGAGACCGCGGACGTGACCGTCGGTACGCGCGAGGCCACCATCGAGGTGCCCACCGCCGAGGTCACGTTCCCGAGCGATCGTGAAAAAGCCAAGCGCAACGACGACAACTGATCCAGGCGGGCGATACGGCCGCTGAGGCCCGTCGCAACCGCCGCCGACGGCGCGCCGTCGGCGTATCGCGCAGGCCCCTGTTCCTACCCGGAGCAGGGGCCTGCGCTTTTTCAGCGTGCCAACAGGTTGCCCCATGACCAGCCCCGACCCTGACTACGATCCCGACGACAACTTCGCCAACAGCAGCGATGCCGGAGCGGAAGTCGACGACGAGGCGGGGGCCGAGGCGCTGGTCTGGCAGCTGCTGCTGCTGATCAATCCCGGCGATGACGAGGCAGCCCTGCAGCAGTTCGATGCCTGGCGCGAGGCGATCGCGGTCGCCGACGCGGAGGATCCGGAGCCGCTGTCCCTGCTGCGCGAGGTGATCGACTGGAAGGCGGGTTTCGACGTGGCGGCGACCGATGCCGCAGGCTTGGTCGAATGTCTCGACGAGCTCGCTGCGCGCTGGAACCTGCGCATCGACTGGGGCGTGGAGGATCCCACCGACGCGGCCTTCCTGCGCGCCGCCGATGTGCCGACGCTGATCGCGCTCGCGCACGGCCGTTTGCGCGAGGACGGTTACACGCTATGGACCTGGCGGCCACATTCTGAAGTCCGCGAGGACTGGCACGCGGGCTGGATCACACTGCGCCGCGATGACGAGGCGATGGAGACCCTCGCCCCCGCACTCGGCATCGAGGTGCGGCCCGGCCGGGCGTAGGTAACCGGGCGCGGGCGGCGGGAACGCCGCGCCGCCACGGCTGGTAGGCTGCGCGCGCCGGATCAATAGCGGCCGACGCTGCGCTCCACGATGATCCGCTCCGCCATCCACTGGTTGTTGCCGAAGGGCCGAGCCTGGATCTGGACCAGGTCGCCGCGCTGCAGGTTCTCTGGGCGGTACTGGCGGCCCTGGTACTCGACCGTCGTGCGGCCGTCGTAGCCGACCTGTGCGTTGCTGCCGAAACCGGCACCGTCGAGCCGGATCATCCGCGTTCGCGTGTCGACGAAGGCAATCGAACCGCGCAGGTCGTTGCCGTAGTTGCCGCCGTAATTGCCGCCGTAGCCGCCACTCTCGCGCACATTGCGCACCACCTCGATCGAGCGCGCCCACCACTCGCGGCCCGACTGCACGGCATCGACCCGGATCACGTCGCCGCGCTCGAGGCCTTCGACCGCTTGCTCGCGTCCCTGGTAGATCAATCGCGTGCGCTGGTCGTAGCGCAGGTCGAGGCGCTGGCCGCGGCCGGTGCGCGGGTCGTCGGCGATCAGCACGATGCGGCTGGAGCGGGGATCCAGCCCCTCCACCGTGCCCAGCAACTGGTTGCCGGCTTGCGCCGGATAGCCGGGCGCCGGTTGCCCGTAGCCGCCGCCGGGCGCGGGATAGCCACCAAAACCGCCGGGCGTGACGCAGCCGGCCAGCAGCAGCGTGGCGCCGGTAAGCAGGGCCGCCATCGGCCAGCGCCGGAAATTCTGTATCGTCGCGGCCATGTGAGGCCTCCTGTTGCTCGTGGGCCCCCATTGAAGCCCCGATGCCGTGAAAGCGTGGTCATCGGGACGTAGAGCGCCCGGTCCCAGTTAGCTGCCGTGCAGATGCAGAACCGGCGCGCCCGCTTCGACCGGTGCCTGTTGCCTGTCCGCCTGCAGCCGCTGCAGTTCGAGCTGGCCGTCGCTGTCGCTGGCCTGGGCAGCCAGCGTGATCGAGCTGCCGGCGGCGAACGTGCTGCCGTCGCCGGGGGCGATGAGCACCACGGTGGGTGCCACGTTGGGCGTGCACGGCCGCGTAGGCGATGGGCGGCAAGACAACAGCAAGCACGAGGCTTGCGACCAGGGTGGTCAGACTGCGGTCGTGCATTGTTCGGGATCCATGTCCCGCGGGGGCGAAACAGCGGGCGCCAGTCCCGGGACCGACAGGGGACGCGGCTGCGCTGCAGATCACAGAACCCGATGCGCCGGCACCGCCTCGATCCGGAGTTGTGACTGTGAGCGCAACGGTTTGGTGTCTCACGTCCGAATGCGCGCCCTTTACCGGCTGCCGCAGACGCGCATCAGGATGGCGGCCGCTGAACGCAGCAGTCTCAAAACTGAACAACTGCGGGCCAGCGCGCCGAAAATCACCCGGGGTTGATCCGCATGCCGCGAAAGTGGTCCGCGTCATCACCCAACAGGAGAAACACGACATGCAGATGAAGAAGCCCTTGACCGGCGCGGCCTTGCTTGCTGCCGCGGTAATGCTGGCCGCCTGTACCACCAAGCCAGTGACGGTGCCGACCCCGGGACCGAACGACGCGACCATCCCGATGCCGGTGCTGGCGACGCCTGACATGCGCCTCACCAACCAGGTGCGCAGCAACCTCCAGACCGGCCTGGGCGAGGATGCGTCGGGCATCGACATCCGCGTCGAGACAGGCACGGTCTACCTGACCGGACGGGTCGCCACGCGTGCGCTCCGTGACAAGGCTGTCTCCATCGCGCGCGGCACTGCCAACGTCAGGGCGGTTGTGCACACGGGACTGGTCGTCAACTGAGGTCTCGCCGTCGAGTCGGAAGAAAACCGCCGCACCATGTGCGGCGGTTTTTTTTAGGCCCAGGCCGGGTGGGACCTGGTGTCTCAGCCGTCGACCTGCACGCCCTTCCAGAACGCCACCCGGCCACGGATCGCCGCGGCTGCGGGCTTCGGTTCCGGGTAGAACCAGGCTGCAGCGGGATTGACCGCGTCGCCGACCACCACGTCGTAATAGTGCGCGGTGCCCTTCCACGGACAGCTGCTGGTGTGCTCGGCTGGCCGGAAGTGCGCGTGCACCAGCGAATCCATCGGGAAGTAATGGTTGTTCTCGACCATCAGGGTGTCGTGGCTGCGGGCGACGATCGTCTCTTGCCAGGTGGCGGTTTTCATCGCGCAGGTCTGCAGGGGAGGGAGGCCGAGCATGCACCTGACAACGTAAATCCGCGTCAACAGCGGATGCGAAGACGCGCGCCGGCTTGGTGCTCGCGTGCGTGGAACGCCTGCTCGGACACGCAGGCACGCCCCGCGATCACCGCGATTCCACCGCCCTTGGCGTAGAAAGGGCGTCCGTAGCCGACAGGATTTGCGAGGGTGGTGAGGATGGCAGCAGGCAAGCGCAAGCGCGCGCGCAGTAGCAAGGGCAGCAGCAAGGGGAGCGGGACGGAGGGTCGGGACGAGGCGCCGGACCTGTTCGAGGCCGCGTTCTCGCGGGTCAAGGCGGCCGCGGAGCGCGTCGGCATCCACGACGAGGTGCTGCAGGCCCTGCACTATCCCAGTGAAACCCTGGCCGCCAACCTGATGCTGCGCCACGACGACGCGTCGCTGTCCAGCCACAAGGCTTGGCGCTGCCGTTACAACGACGCGCTCGGGCCGACCAAGGGCGGAATCCGCTTCCATCCCGACAGCAACCTGCGCGAGGTGATGGCGCTGGCGTTGTGGATGACCTGCAAGTGCGCGGTGGTCGAAATCCCTTACGGCGGCGCCAAGGGTGCGGTGTGCGTGGACCGCAAGGCGCTGTCCGACACCGAACTGCAGCGGCTTTCGCACGCCTACGTGCAGGCGTTCAAGCGCATGCTCGGCCCCGACCGCGACATTCCCGGTCCCGACATGGGCACCGATGCGCGGGTGATGGCGTGGATGGCCGACGAATACGGGCGTGGCGCCGGCCAGCCGGAGCCAGCTGCGATCACCGGCAAGCCGGTGGCCTACGGCGGTTCCGAGGGCCGCGCCGGCGCCACCGGCATGGGCGGGTTTCTGGTGCTGCAGGCACTGGCGCAGCGCCTGGATCTGGCGCCGGAGGACACCCGGGTGGCGATCCTCGGCTTCGGCAGCGCCGGCGGCGCCATCGCCGATCTGCTGCACGACGCCGGCTACCGCATCGTCGGCCTCGCCGACTCCGGCGGCGCGGTCACCGCCGCCAAGGGCCTCAATCTTGCCGCCGTACGCGCGGACAAGCGCAAGCACGGCAGCGTCGCCGACCATGCCGTCAAGGGCACCCGCAAGCACGCCAAGGCGGAGGCGCTGGTGGGCTGCGACTGCGACCTGCTGGTGCCGGCCGCGATGGAGAACCAGCTGCGCGCGGACAATGCCGGCAGTGTGCAGGCACGCGTCGTCCTCGAACTGGCCAACGGCCCGACCACCCCCGCCGCCGACACCCTCCTGGACAAGGCTGGCGTCCACGTGGTGCCGGACATCCTGGCCAACGCCGGCGGGGTCACGGTGTCGTACTTCGAGTGGCTGCAGAACCGCAGCCGCGAGGTGTGGGGCGCCGAGCGGGTGCAATCGCGGCTGGGGGAGGTGATGCAGAGCGCCGCGCGCCGGGTCGGCGACACGGCGCTGGAACTGGACGGCAGCCTGCGCGAGGCGGCCTACGCAGTGGCCCTGCGCAGGCTGGAAGCAGCGATCCTCGCCACCAGTCCGCTGGGGACCGATGCCGCCAGCGCGGCCGCGCAGCCCACGACCCGACGCAAGCGCTAGGAAACATCAGGCCAGTCCGGAGATACGCGGTCCCTAGCGGGCGCAGTCCTTACAACGCCCGGTACAGACCGACATGCTGCCTGGCTGCGCGGCCGCCGCCGGCTCGTCTCGCGCCTTGCTGTCGGTCGCCCCCTTTGCCGATTGCGCGGGCAGGCACGGTGGACGCAGATGCCCCTGGCGCATCCGTGGCTTAAAACGACTGGCGCATCCATCGCCACTGCCCCTCGTATTCCGGGGAAAGACTCAGGCACGCAGCCAGGCGGCGCCTATGGCGACAAGCAGCAGTAACAGCGACACCACGATGCCGGCGCGGCGGGCGTGGCGGTGCATCATGTCGGGGGGCTCGCGGGCATGTTCAGACCATGTCGAAGCGTTCGGAATACAGGTTCTTCGCCGGCACGCCGCGCGCAATGAGCAGCGGCTCCACGCTGTCTGCCATCGCCTCGGGGCCGCAGACGTAGCACGGCATATCGGCCACGGCCTCGGGCAGGTGGCGGTCGAGCAGTTCGGCATCGATGTAGCCGGTCTCGCCACTCCAACCCTCGTGCGGCTCTCCCAACACGTGCACCAGGGTTAGCGGCAGTGTGCGGGCGAGCTGTTCGAGCTCGTCGCGGAAGATCACCTCGTCCCAGCGCTGGTTGGCGTAGAGCAGCCACAGCGGCTCGCGCGCGCCGCGGTCGTGGGCGGTGCGCAGGATGCTCAGGAACGGGGTGATGCCGACGCCGCCGGCGATGAACACCGCGCCCGCCGGACTCTGCCCGGGCAAATAGGTGAACACGCCGTAGGGCCCTTCCAGCCAGGCGCGGCCGCCCGGCTCGCGGTGTTCCAGCGAGCCGGTGAAATCGCCGGCGGCCTTGATGGTGAATGCCACGGTGTCGTCGTCGGCGCCCGACGCCATGGAGAAGGGATGCTGCTGCAGTTGCCACGGCGAGTCGCCCAGGCTCAGCCAGGCGAACTGCCCCGGGCGAAAGCGCAGGCCGTCGTGGCCTTCCGGCCGCAGCTGCAGGGTCCAGGCCTCGCCACGTCCGGGTTCGATCGCGGCGATGCGCCAGGGTCGCCGGCGCGCGCGCCACGGCCTGCGCAGCCGCGTCTCCAGCATCAGCCACAGCGCGCCGCCGACGGCGGCGACCAGCAGCGCCTTCTTCCATAGCGGATCGGTGTAATGCCCGACCATCAGCGCGTGGCCCAGGCCGAGGCCGACGATCGCCAGTGCCAGGCCGCCATGCAGCAGTCGCCAGCGTTCGTAGGACAGGCCGAAGCGCAGCCGCCACAGCGAGCTGGCGATCAGGGCCACGATCGCCACCAGCACGAACGATAGCGACACCGCGCGCAGGGCGTCCACCCGCGGATCGAGGAAGGCAAGGTAGCGCGCATCGGCGAGGAACAGGGTCAGCGGATGCGCGAACACCAGCAGCAGCGCGAACAGCCCGGTCTGGCGGTGGAATTGCAACAGGTCATCCTGGCCCAGCCCGCGCGCGAACCAGCGCTGCCGCCCCGACACCACCGCCTGCGCCGACAGCACGCCCAGCCCGAGCAGCCCCAGCATCGCCCCGGCCTCGACCATCCGCGTGCGCAGCGCCGGCACCTCGCCGAGCAGCGCAATGGCCATCGGCACCAGTGCCAGCGTGATGTAGGCCAGCATCCAGAGGCAGAAGCGCAGCCAGCCGAGGTTCAAGGCAGCACCTCGCGCGACGCCGCCTCCGCAGGCAGCGCGGCGGCGGTGGCCGGCTGTCCCGCGCGACGCTCCAGCCGCAGCAGTCCACGCCGCAGCAGCCACAGCCCGCCGACCAGGTAGGGCAGGCCGCTGGGCACCCACATCAGCAGGCCGGCGAGCTGCTGGTCGGCGAGCGGATCCAGGCCGAGCGCCGGCGCGCGCAGCAGGTAGTCGGCATACAGCACGCGCGGCGAGAAGGTCAGCAGCGCGCCCAGCAGGCCCATCTGCACCATCACCGCGACCAGGGCCACCACCCCGGCGCCGGCGCCGGCATCGGGGTCCCGCAGCCGCCGCCACACCGCGGCCCAGAACCACAGCCCGGCCAGCAGGAAGCTGCCGTGCATCGCCCAGTGCACGGCGTCATTGGCAAGGGCGGCGGCGGTGGCGGCGGGCAGGTGCCAGGC
>JALZMP010000150.1 GCA_030858145.1 Pseudomonadota bacterium | reverse complement strand
GCTGTATACCGAGATGGTGCATGCCAACGCGGTGATCCACGGCGACCGCGATCGTCTGCTGGCCCTGGACCCGTGCGAGCATCCTGTCGCGCTGCAGCTGGGCGGCAGCGAGCCGGCGTTGCTGGCGCAGGCTGCGCTGATCGGTGCGACGCACGGCTTCGACGAGATCAACCTCAACGTCGGCTGTCCATCCGATCGGGTGCAGGCGGGGCGGTTCGGTGCCTGCCTGATGCGCGAGCCGGCGCTCGTCGCCGAGAGCGTGGCGGCAATGATCGCCGCGGTGCCGGCCGCGATCCCGGTGACGGTGAAGTGCCGGCTCGGGGTCGACGATGACCACGATTTCGGCCGCTTCCTCGGCTTCATCGACACCGTCGCCGCGGCCGGCTGCCGGATGTTCGTGGTCCACGCCCGCAACGCCTGGCTGCAGGGCCTGTCGCCGAAACAGAACCGCGAGGTGCCGCCGCTGCGCTACGACTGGGCTTATGCGCTCAAGTGCGAGCGTCCAGACCTGGCGGTGATCGTCAACGGCGGTATCGCCACGCAGGAGGAGGCCACGGCCCACCTGGAGCATGTCGACGGCGCCATGCTCGGCCGCGCCGCGTACCATGATCCCTACCTGCTGCACCAACTCGATGTTGCATGGTTCGGCGGCCCGCCTTTCCACAGCGCGGCGCGCGCCCGCGCCGTGTTGCTGCGTGGCCTGCGGCCCTATGTCGAGGCGCAGCTCGCGCGCGGGGCGTTGCTCAAGCACATCAGCCGCCACCTGCTCGGCCTGTTCCATGGCGAGCGCGGCGGACGCGCCTTTCGTCAGGTGCTCAGCGAAGGCGCGCACCGGCCGGGCGCCGACTGGATGCTGATCGAGCAAGCGCTGGCGCTGACCGAAACTGACGCCCGCATCGCGGCGTAGGGTGAGCCTTGGCCCACCGTGCGGAGTCATTGGATTGCAACTTCAACCTGCGAACCCGTCCACGATGATCACCCGCGATCCCGGCGCCTTCCTCGACCGTGCGCGCGGATGCGCGCCCGATTTCGGCCCGGCGACGGCGCGCGCCGCCTTCCTGGTGACGCCCCACGGCTTCGGACGCGTGGTGCAATCCGCGACCGACAACCGCTACATGGCCGCGGACGCCGCGGCCTTCGACGCCGGGCGCGCGCTGGTCCAGCACCACGCGCTGCAGTGCGCGTTGTCGACGGTGGTGCCGACGGTCTGCTTCCCGGGGCTGGAGGATGCGCCTGACGGACTGTTCCCCAACAACGTCTACGCGACCGCGCCCGGGCGCCTGCTGATCGGACGCATGCGCCATGCGGTCCGACGCCGCGAGTCGGAGCGTACCGACATCCGTGGCTTCTTCCATGACGTGCTCGGTTACGCCGAATGCGACCTGTCCACGCAGTCCAACCCTTGCGAACTGACCGGCGCGCTGGTGATCGACCGTGCCCGCGGCCTGGGCTTCTGCGGCCTGTCCGAGCGCTGCGATGACGCCGGCGCGCGGCTGATGCACGACGCCTTCGGTCTGCGCGCGACCCTGCTGTTCGACCTAGCGCCCGGCGAGTACCACGCCAACGTGGTACTCGCGGTGCTGGCGGGGCGGATGGCGCTGCTCTGCCCGGATGGTTTCGCCGATGGCGAGGTGGTGGCGACGATCGAGGCGCTGTACGCACCGCATGCGCGACGCCTGTCGCAGGCCGAACACCGCGCCTTCGCCGGCAACGCCATCACGCTCTCCGCGGATCGGGTGTGGATGAGCGCGGGCGCCGCCTCCGCGCTGGCGGCAGACAGCCGGGCGGCGCTGACAGCGGCCGGATTCACGCTGCAGGCAGTCGCGCTGGACGCGATCGAGGCCGCCGGCGGTTCCCTGCGCTGCTGCGTAGCGGAGATTTTCTGAGGGATGCGGGGGCTCGCCGGTCCTGAATGGCGGCGCCGGTGTAAATCAAAAGTTAAGGACGGATTCACTGCCCGAGCCCAAGAATCCCTGTTCACCACCCATGGCCATACGATCAGGTTCCTGTAGCGTGTACCCATTCCGGTCGATCGTCCCCGGAATCCGGGGCGCCGTATCGTGCCATGTGCCATCTCCCGTCCCTCAATGTCATCGATGGAAACAAATGGAATCTGCCCGATGAGTGTCTTGCGCCACCTCCTGCCCCTGTCGAGCCTCGCCGCCGCCCTGCTGCTGGTGACGGCCGCGCCTGCGCAGGCCCAGGCCGACGGCAAGGCGGGGCGGGGCGAGGAGCGCGGCCGCGGCGTTGAGCGGTCGCCGCAGCAGCACCGCCAGGACACCCTCTCCGACTCGATCCGCCGGATCGAGCGCAGCACCCGTGGCCAGGTCCTGAGCGCCGAGCGGATGCAGTCCGATGGCCGCGACGTGAACCGGATCAAGGTGGTCGACGACAGCGGGCGGGTCCGCATCTACCTCGACGACCCGCAGCAGGGGCGCCGTCCGCCGCCTACACGCGACGACGACGACTGAATACGCACCCTAGGCCGGCGACTACGGTCCGGCCCCTTGCCGGCCTCGATTCCGGAGAAACCCCATGCGTATCCTGCTCGTCGAAGACGAAGCCCCCCTGCGTGAGACCCTTGCCGCGCGCCTGAAGCGCGAAGGCTTCGCGGTCGACGCCGCGCAGGACGGTGAGGAGGGCCTGTACATGGGCCGCGAGGTGCCGTTCGACGTCGGCATCATCGACCTCGGCCTACCCAAGATGTCGGGCATGGAGCTGGTCAAGGCGCTGCGCGACGAGGGCAAGCAATTCCCGGTGCTCATCCTCACCGCGCGCTCGAGCTGGCAGGACAAGGTCGACGGCCTCAAGCAGGGTGCTGACGACTACCTGGTCAAGCCGTTCCATGTCGAGGAACTGCTCGCCCGCATCAATGCGCTGGTCCGCCGCGCCGCCGGCTGGAGCAAGCCGACCCTGGAATGCGGCGCGGTGGTGCTCGACCTCGCCGCGCAGACGGTCACCGTCCACGGACAGAACATCGATCTCACCAGCTACGAATACAAGGTACTGGAGTACCTGATGATGCATGCCGGCGAGCTGGTGTCGAAGGCCGACCTCACCGAGCACATCTACCAGCAGGACTTCGACCGCGACTCCAACGTGCTCGAGGTGTTCATCGGCCGGCTGCGCAAGAAGCTGGACCCCGACGGCGCGCTGAAGCCGATCGAGACCGTGCGCGGGCGCGGCTACCGCTTCGCCATTCCGCGCAGCGGAGAAAGTTGATATGCCCGGACCGCGGAGAAAGCTGATGTGCCCGCGCCGCGGCGAAGAGGGCTGACCGCCGCTCCGGATGCGATGCGCGCGGCGAGCGGGCACAATCCTTCCAGGCATGCATGGCATCGCCCGCGACCCGCGGGCGATGTCGTATTCACGGAGCGGTGATGGCGCGTGACCAAGATCGAACGATGGCCTGGCGCCCGCGCTCGCTTCAGGCGCGGCAGCTGCTTGCTGCCAGCCTCGGCCTGCTCGCCTTCCTCGCGCTCGCCGGCTACTCGCTCGACCGTGCCTTCGTCGATGTCGCCGGTCAGGTCCAGCGCGACCGCCTGCGCAGCTACGTGGCGGCGTATGCCGGTGACATCGATTTCCTACGCAACGGCGAGATCTACGTTCCGGAAACGCCGCCCGACGAGCGCTTCGAGCGCCCGGGCAGCGGCCTCTATACCGAGGTGGTGCTGCCTCGCGGCAGCTGGCGGTCGGGGTCCGCGCAGGGACCGCAACTGCCGCCCGCCGAGATGCTGGGCGGCGGCGAGGAGAAGTTCGAGGGCCCGTTGCCGATCACCAACAGCGACGGCAGTGCGGGCGAGGTCTTCCGCTACGGCAAGGGGCTGATCTGGGACGTGGCGCGCCGGCCCGAGGCCGAATTTCCGTACACGATCTACATCCTCGAGGACGCCGGCACCCTGCCGCGCCAGGTACGGGTGTTTCGGCAGGCATTGTGGGGCTACCTCGGCATTGCCGGCCTGATCCTGCTGCTGCTGCAGGCGCTGATCCTGCGCTGGAGCCTGTGGCCGCTGCGGCGGGTGGTCAGCGAGCTCGCGCGCGTGCAGCGCGGCCAGGCGCACCGGATGAGCGAGCGCCATCCGCGCGAGCTCGAGCCACTGACCGACAGCATCAATGCGCTGATCGAGAGCGAGCGGCAGAACCTCGACCGCCAGCGCAACACCCTGGCCGACCTCGCGCACAGCCTGAAGACCCCGCTGGCGGTGCTGCGCACGCGGCTGGAAAGCGATGCCAGTGACGACGAGTTGCGCCAGGACGTCGCCACCCAGCTGCAGCGCATGAACGACCTGGTCGGATACCAGCTCGGGCGCGCCGCGTCCGCCGGACACAAGCTGTTCGCCGCACCGGTGGAGATCGAGGGCCACGCCGAGCAGATCGTGCGTGGGCTGGAGAAGATCTACGCCGACAAGGGCGTGGTCTGCGAGTTCGTGCTCGACGCCGACGCCCGCTTCCACGGCGAACCCGGCGACCTGCAGGAGCTGCTCGGCAACCTGCTGGAAAATGCCTTCAAGTGGGCACGCTCGCGGGTACTGCTGACCGTGGAACCGGGCGACACCGCGCCCAACCGCCGCCCGGGGCTGCATCTCGCGGTCGAGGACGACGGCCCCGGCATCCCGCCGGAACGCATCGCGCACGTGCTGCAGCGCGGGGTGCGCGGCGACGAGCGCGTGCAGGGCCATGGCATCGGCCTGGCGATCGTGCAGGACATCGTGCATGGCTACCGCGGCGAACTGCAGGTGGGCGCCTCGCAGGAACTGGGTGGGGCGCGTTTCGAGGTCAGACTGCCACCCGGGCTATAGCGTCGTGCGCGTACCCTGCGGCCTCATGGCAAGGGCGCGGGACCATAGAATCTTGCCAGGTGCCCCGCCACGCTCGGCAGTGCCTCGGCCAAGGTGCGCGGATCACTGAAGTGGTACTCGCTGCACACCGCGAAGAACTCCTCCGGCGCCTCGGCGGCGTAGGGATCGATGCCGGTCTCTTGTCCGGCGTCGACGCCGGCAACGAAGCCGTCGAACGCCGCCTGGAAATCGCGCGCCCATTGCGCCTGCCAGGCGCGCGGCAGCGGCGGGGTGCCGTCGAGCACGCCGTCGAGCGCGTCGAGCTTGTGCGCCATCTCGTGCACCGCGACGCAGAATCCGGCATCAGGAGCGTCGAGGTCGGCCTCGACGTCGGCCCAGGACAGGATCAGCGGCCCGCTGTCCCAGGACTCCCCGATCAGGGTGTCGTCCCACTGGTGCAGCACCCCGGCGGCATCGACGTGCGTGCGGTTGACCCGAAAGGCCTCGGGATAGACGATCAGCTGCGACCAGCCGTGCAGGCCCTCGCGACCGAATTCCAGCAGCGGCAGGCAGCACAGCGCGGCGAGCAGGGTGCGCTGCGTGGGGTCGAGCGCGAGCCTGGACACCGGGGTGATGGTCTTGTCGTGCAGGAAGCGAGCGGTCAACGCCTGCAGGCGGGCGTCGCGCTCAGGCCCGAGCGCGGCGATCCAGCGCGCACGCGTGCGCAGATCGCGCCAGAGGCCGGGTTCAGGGAGATCGGGCGGCTTGCCAGTGAGGCGATCGAGCAGGTGGCGCACGCGCGGGCCGGACCCAGGCGCCCCGCGTCAGCGGAACATGCCCGGCAGGAAGCTGTGCCAGCGCGGCGGCCGGACAGCGTTTTGCGCTTCAGCGCCACGGGCGCTGGCGGCTTTTTCCGGCGCGGTGGCAGGCAATGCCGTTTTGCTGCCGCGCACGGCCTGCGCCTCCTCGACCACGGCGGCAATCTGGTCCGGACAGCTGCCGCCGTCGCTGTTGGCGCCGGACAGCCGCACCTCGCGCGCGGCCGCGGGCAGGCAGGCGCAGAACAGCAGCAGGCAGGCGGCGAGGCGTCGTGACATGGCGGCGGACTCCGGTACCGGGCGACGGGGAATGGTGACGAGGGCCGGGCCCCTGCAATCATACCTTGGATGCACGAGCGTCCCGCAGCGTTGCATGCTGCGTCGCAGCAGGTGCCGGGGCAGTCGCTCGGGCAGACTGCGGCGGGATGTCGACAGCCGCAGATACCGCCGTCACCGCTGCCGTCCTGCGCCGTGCACTGATCGCGGGCGCGCGTCGGGTGATTGCCGGACGCGACCTGCTCAACCGCATCAACGTGTTTCCGGTCGCCGACGGCGACACCGGCACCAACCTCGCCGCCACCCTGGGCGGCCTGCTCAACGGCGCGCTGCGCCGGCGCAGCGGACATGTCGGCGAACTGCTGCAGCAGGTCGGCGAGCAGGCGATCGACGGCGCGCGCGGCAACTCGGGTGCGATCCTGGCGCAGTTCCTGCACGGGGCTGCCGAGCACGCGCGCAGCCAGCGCGTGCT
>JALZMP010000144.1 GCA_030858145.1 Pseudomonadota bacterium | reverse complement strand
CAGCCGCCCAGCGCCGCGACGACGCCCCCGAACCCGGCCAGCAGCGACAGCAGCGCGGCCGCGACAAGCGCGACCGCCGCGCGGTGCCTGGGACGCAGGGACTCAAGCATCGGTGCCCCAGTCGTCGGACATCGGGTCGATATCGCTTCCCGGAGGCAACTGCAGGTGGAACCCGCGCAGCACCAGGTTCTCGCGCACCGTCGCCGCGTCCTCCCGCGCCAGCCTGCGCTCCGGGCTCAGCGCCACGTCGAGCACGAACTGTAGCGGACCGAGCCGGATGCGCAGCGGCTCCGGCAGCCGCGTGAAGTCGTCGCGGGCGGCGAGGTAGACATAGGTGTCGGCCTTGCGCTGGCTCTTGTAGACGTAGGCTTGCATCGCGGCCGGAAGGGATCGGGTGTGGTGCGGTGCAGCCATAGTAAAGGTCGCGGCGCGTGCGCGCTCCTCCCGTTCACGCGGCGCGTCGGCGCATGCCGCCGCCGGCCGCGTCAGTGATAGCCGGCGTCCGCGGCGATCTTGCCCCTGAACACCGAGTAGGACCAGTAGGTGTAGCCCAGGATCGCCGGCAGCAGGAAGATCAGCCGCGCCAGCACGAAACCCTGCGAGGACGGCGGCGAGGCCGCTTCCCAGATGCTCAGCGCCAGCGGCACGATGTTGGGCCAGATGCCCTGCACCAGCCCGGCGAACCCGAGGCCGAAGAAGCACAGGGTCAGCAGGAACGGCGCTGCGTCGCGCCCCTCGCGCATGGCCGCGCGCCACAGCGCCACCGCATTCACCACCACCAGCAGGGGCACCAGCGACAACCTAGAGGTAGTTCGCGCCCCGCGCACCAGCGCGCCATGAGCCGTGAATCCAGGAATGGCAGCGAGGCGCTCACCAGCGCCATGAGCGCCACCACCAGCACCAGCACCAGCACCAGCGGACGCGACAGGATGCGCGCGGTCATGTGCAGCCGACCTTCGGTCTTGAGGATCAGCCAGCCGGCACCGAGCAGCGCATAACCGAAGACCACCGCGACCCCGGTCAGCATCGAGAACGAACAGAACCAGCCGAAGGCGGCGCTGACGTACTTGCCCTCCTGCAGCGGCATGCCCTCCACCAGCGCGCCTAGGGTCACGCCCTGCGCAAACGCCGCCAGCATCGGTCAGCACCTCGTAGGCCAGCAGGCCCGAGGATGTTGCCGGCGCGCTCGCTGAGCACCGACCAGTTGGTGCCGAACAGGAAGCTCATCACGATGCCCGGCACCACGCCCATGGCGAAGGACATCGCAAAGATCTTCAGCCAGAAGAAATACAGGTCGCGCCAGACCGCCTCGCGCGTGCGCAGCCACCGGAGCTCGATGAAGGCCAGCCAGCTCGCCAGGCCGATGGTGAAGGCCGGGAACACGATATGGAACGAGATCAGGAGCCCGAACTGGATCCGCGACAGCAGCAGGGCGTCCAAGCGATGGACTCCTCGGGCGTGTGGGCCGCGCCGACAGCGGTATTTTGCGCCGCAGCAGCGGTGACTGCAAAATTGGGGGAAGGTCTGATCAAGTCCTTCCTTCGACTTCAATCGGGCACCACAGCTGTTACCCTGCGGCGGTTTTCGCAACGGATGCCTTCATGCGCCGAATGATCTGCCTGTCCCTGCTGCTCACGCCGCTCGCGTGCCTGTCGACCGCGGCGGCGCAGCCAGCCACCGCGCTCACCCTGCACCAGATCATGGCCGACCCGGACTGGATCGGGCCACCGGTGGAGCAGGCCTGGTGGTCGTGGGACGGCAGTCGCGCCTACTACACGCTCAAGCGCGAGGGCAGCACGGTCCGCGACACCTACGTACAGGCGATTGACGGTGGCACGGCGATCCGTATCGACGGCGCTGCGCGTGCGGACATCGATGCGATGAACCCGATTTTCGACGCGGCGCGCACGCGCATGGCGTTCGTGCGCAACGGCGACGTGTTCGTGCGCGACCTGCGCAGCGGCGCGCTGAGCCAACTCACCCGTACCGAAGACGTGGAGAGCCAGTTGCAGTGGAGCCGCGACGGGGCGCTGTCGTGGCGCAGCGGACAGGAGTGGTTCCGCTGGCGTGCTGGCGACGCAGTGGCGCAGGCCGCGGTGCTCAAGGCCGAGGACGACCCGGCCAAGCCGCCCAAGGCCGACGAATTGCGCGACCGCCAGATGCGCTACTTCGAGACCCTGCGCCGCGAGCGCGAGCGCCGGGAAACCGCGCGCGAACAGAACGAGGCCTGGCGCCGCGCCGATCCCACCCGCCCGCCGGCCCCGGTCCATCTAGGCAAGGACGTCGAGATCGCCGCCAGCGCCTTGTCGCCCGACGGCCGCTGGCTGCTGGTGGCCACCACGGCCAAGGGCACCGACGCCGGGCAGAAGGCGAAGATGCCCCGACCTATCACCGAGTCCGGCTACGCCGAGGTCGAGGACGTGCGCACCCTGGTCGGGCGCAACGATCCGCTGCCGCAGACGCTGTGGCTGGTGTCGATGACCGACGGCAAGCCGGTGGCGCTGAAATACGACGGCCTGCCCGGCATCGCCCAGGATCCGCTCGCCGACCTGCGTCGCACGGCGAAGCTCGACCCTCTCAAGGGCAACCGCGCCTTGCGTCTGGAGGCCGAGGACGGCATCCAGTGGGCCGACGACAGCCGCGCCGCGGCACTGATGCTGCATGCGGTCGACAACAAGGACCGCTGGCTGGTCACTGTAGATCTCACGGAGGCGACGCTGCGCACGCGCCACCGGCTCACCGACCCGGCCTGGATCAACTGGAACTTCAACGAGTTCGGCTGGATGGCGGACAACCGGCGGCTGTGGCTGCTGTCCGAGCAGTCGGGCTGGTCGCACCTTTACCTGGTGGGCGACGGCGCGCCGCGCGCGCTGACCTCGGGCCGGTGGGAAGTCTCCGACCCGGTGCTCTCGCCCGACGGCGGCCGGTTCTTCTTCGTCTGCAACCGCGCGCGTCCCGGCGACTACGAGGTCTGCGCGGTCGACGCCGACGGCGGCAACCTGCGCGAGCTCACCGCGCTCGACGGCGTCGAGAGCTTCGTGCTGTCGCCCGACGCCAGCCGACTGCTGGTCCGCCACTCGCGCAGCTACGTCCCGCCCCAGCTCGCGGTAGTCGATGCCGCCGGCGGCGGCCTGCGCACGCTCACCGATACCCGCACGCCGGCCTTCAAGGCGATCGACTGGCTGCCGCCGGAATACGTGCAGGTGCCCTCGCAGCACGGCGCCGGCACCGTCTGGGGCAAGTTCTATCGCCCGCGACAGCTGGAACCCGGCCGCACGTACCCGGTGGCACTGTTCGTGCATGGCGCGGGCTACCTGCAGAATGTCAGCGACCGCTATCCCAATTACTTCCGCGAGCAGATGTTCCACCACCTGCTGGTGCAGCAGGGCTACCTCGTCCTCGACCTCGACTTCCGCGCATCGAGCGGCTACGGCCGCGACTGGCGCACCGCGATCTACCGGCAGATGGGCCATCCCGAGCTGGAGGACTACCTGGATGGCATCAACTGGCTGGTCGCCAACCGCCAGGCCGACCGCGACCGCGTCGGCATCTACGGCGGCAGCTATGGCGGCTTCATGGCCTTCATGGCGCTGTTCCGCCAACCCGGCACCTTCAAGGCCGGCGCCGCGCTGCGCCCGGTCACCGACTGGTCGCAGTACAACCACGCCTACACCGCAAACATCCTCAACACCCCGGAGCTCGACCCCGAGGCCTACCGCAAGTCCTCGCCGATGGAATACGCCGAGGGCCTGCAGGACCACCTGCTGATCGCCCACGGCATGGTCGACGACAACGTGTTCTACAAGGACTCGGTGATGTTGGCGCAGAAGCTGATCGAGCTGCGCAAGGACAAGTGGGAACTGGCCTCCTACCCGCTGGAAGCACACGCCTTCCAGCAGCCGGAGAGCTGGTACGACGAGTACCGGCGGATTTATGAGTTGTTCGAGCGGACATTGAAGTAAGGCGTCTCCTCGACTTTTCGCCATCGTAGGGTGCCTTGGCCCACCGTCATGCGTGCCGTGACTGGTGGGCTGACGCCCGTCCTACAATGGCGCCATGCAGGACATCGAAACCGTCCGCCACTACCTCACCGGGCTGCAGGACCGCATCTGCGCCGCGCTTGAGCGGGTCGACGGCGGCGCACGCTTCGTCGAGGACGCCTGGACCCGCGACGCCGGCACTGACGCCGGTGCCGCCGCCATTCGCGGCGGCGGGCGCACGCGGATCCTGCGCGAGGGAGCGGTGTTCGAGCAGGCGGGCGTCGGTTTCTCCGACGTCTCCGGCGACGCTCTGCCGCCCTCGGCCACCGCGGCGCGGCCGGAACTGGCGGGCGCCTCCTGGCGTGCGGTGGGGGTGTCGCTGGTGCTGCATCCGCGCAACCCACACGTGCCCGTTACGCACATGAACGTGCGCCACTTCCGCGCCCAGCGCGACGGCGAGACCGTGGCCTGGTGGTTCGGCGGCGGCTTCGACCTGACCCCGTTCTATCCGGTCGACGCAGACGTGCTGCACTGGCACCGCAGCGCGCGCGACCTGTGCGCGCCGTTCGGGGCCGACCGCTATGCCGCCCACAAGCGCTGGTGCGACGAGTATTTCTTCCTGAAGCACCGCAATGAGACACGCGGCGTCGGCGGCCTGTTCTTCGACGACTTGCACGACGACTTCGACGCCGACTTCGCCTACCTGCGCGCGGTCGGTGACGGCTTCCTCGGCGCGTACCTGCCGATCGTGGACCGCCGCCGCGATACCTCGTTCGGCGAGTGCGAACGCCAGTTCCAGCTCTACCGGCGCGGACGCTACGTCGAGTTCAACCTGGTCTGGGACCGCGGCACCCTGTTCGGGCTGCAGTCCGGCGGCCGCAGCGAGTCGATCCTGATGAGCCTGCCGCCGCTGGTGCGCTGGGAATACGGTTTCGAGCCGGGGCCCGGCAGCGCCGAAGCCAGGTTGACGGACTATCTGCGGCCCCGCGACTGGCTGGCCGAGCTGCCCTCACCCCAACCCCTCTCCCGCTAGCGGGAGAGGGGCTATCCGCGCCTCGGGAGGCGCTCCTCTACCCCTTCCAGCGCTCGCTCTGGAGGAATGCCCCCTTGGCAAGGGGGCGCGGCGACGCCGCGGGGATCGGGGATATGTGCCGGGGCCCATGGTTTGCCTCGCAAATCATGGGTTTTATTTGGGCTTCGCCCAAATAAAAAGCCCCGCTGGCAGGGGGGGCCGGCGGGGCTGAGAACGGGGCTTGGGGAGAAGCCGTCGTTCCGGGGTCGATCATCTCCAGGGGAGGGAGTGATCTACGACAGACCTTGCATCTGTCGCGGGCTATATGACCACCATGCACATGGACGGTTCGTGAAGGTTCGGGTTAATTTTCTGTCGCGTTCAGCGCGCGTTTACCCACATCCCGGCGCGTCTGTGCAAGGCACTATCAGTGCGCCTGGTCCCAGTCGTCGCCGACGCCGCTGTCGACCACCAGCGGCACCCGCAGGTCGGCGGCCCTGGACATTCGTGCAGTCACTTCCGGCAGCAGGGTATCGACGAAATCGGCGTCGACCTCGAACACCAGCTCGTCGTGGACCTGCAGGATCATCAGCGCGCGCTCCCCCTGTCGGTCCAGCCAGCCCTGGATCTCGACCATCGCGCGCTTGATGATGTCCGCCGCGGTGCCCTGCATCGGCGCGTTGATCGCGGCGCGCTCGGCGCCGGCGCGCTGGGCCTGGTTACCCTTGTGGATGTACTCCAGGTACAGGCGGCGGCCGAACACGGTCTCGACATAACCCTGCTCGCGCGCCTGCTGGCGGGTGCGGTCCATGAACTCGCGCACGCCCGGATACCGCGAGAAGTACAGGCCGATGTAATCCTGGGCCTCGCCGCGGCCGATGCCGAGGTTGCGCGCCAGGCCAAAGGCGCTCATGCCGTACATCAGGCCGAAGTTGATCGCCTTGGCCGCGCGGCGCTCGTCACTGTCGACGTCCTCGATGCGCTTGCCGAACACCTCGGCCGCAGTGGCGCGATGCACGTCGGCGCCGGATTCGAACGCGCGCAGCAGCGCCGGATCCTGCGACAGGTGGGCCATGATCCGCAGCTCGATCTGCGAATAGTCGCAGGCGACCAGCTTGCGGCCCGACGGCGCCACGAAGGCACGGCGGATGCGGCGCCCGTCCTCGGTGCGGATCGGGATGTTCTGCAGGTTGGGATCGCTCGACGCCAGCCGCCCGGTCGCTGCACCCGCCTGGTGGTAGCTGGTGTGCACGCGCCCGGTGGCGGGGTTGACCATCTCCTGCAGCTTGTCGGTGTAGGTGCTGCGCAGCTTGGCCAGGCCGCGGTAGTCGAGGATGACGCGCGGCAATGCGTGCTGGTCGGCAATCGCCTCCAGTGCCTCCTCGTTGGTAGAGGGCTGGCCCTTGGGTGTCTTCAGCACCGCCGGCAACTTGAGTTCGTCGAACAGCAGCGCCTGCAGCTGCCTGGGCGAATCCAGGTTGAAGCTGCGGCCGGCGAGCTCGGTGGCCTGCTGCTGCAGGCTGAGCATGCGCCTGGACAGGTCGGCGCTCTGCCGGCGCAGCTCGTCGGGGTCGATGCGCACGCCGTTGGCCTCCACTCGCGCCAGCACCGGCACCAGCGGCATCTCGATTCCGCGGTAGACCCGTTCCAGACCCGGCTCCGCCGCGAGCCTTGGCGCCAGCACGCGGTGCAGGCGCAGGGTCACGTCGGCGTCTTCGGCGGCGTAGCCGGTGGCATCGTCGATGGCCACGTGCGAGAACGGGATCTGCTTGCTGCCCTTGCCCGCGACCTCGTTGTAGGCGATGGTCTGGTAACCAAGGTGGCGGCGGGCCAGCGAATCCATGTCGTGGCGCTGGCCGCCGGACTCGAGCACGAAGCTCTCCAGCATGGTGTCGTCGGCGTAGCCGGCGACATCGACACCATGGCGGCGCAGCACGTGCAGGTCGTACTTGCCATGCTGGCCCACTTTCTTCTTCTGCGGATCGGCCAGCAGGGGCGCCAGCGCGGCCAGCACCACGTCGCGGTCGAGCTGCTGCTGCGCGCCGGGGCCGTCGTGCGCCAGCGGGATGTAGCAGGCCGTGCCCGGTTCCACGCACAGGCTGATACCGACCAGGCCGGCGCGCATGGGGTCGAGCGCATCGGTTTCAGTGTCGAAGGCGAAGCCGTCGGCCTTGCGCAGCCGGTCGATCCAGGTCTCGAGCTGCGCCTGGGTGAGCACGGCCTCGTATTCGCCGGCGGCGGCCAGCGCCGGGTCCAGGGCTTCGGCGAGCGCGGCTTCGTCGAGCGCGCGCATCGCGCTTACGAAGGACGCGCCGCGCATCACGTGGCCACCGTCCCTGGGCACGGGCACGTCGGCGGCGCCGCCATCGAGCTCCTTCAGCGCCTGGCTCATGCCATACCGGGTGTAGAGCACGCGCAGGGCCTCGACGTCGCGCTCGCGCCGCGCCAGCGTCGTCGGACCGCCGTCGAGGGCGACGTCGGTCTTGAT
>JALZMP010000120.1 GCA_030858145.1 Pseudomonadota bacterium | reverse complement strand
GCATCGCTTGCGCGCGAACCGCCCTCGGCTGGCCGCACGCGGCGATCGTCGTCCGTCGCCACCGCAGCGGCGCCTCGCTCGCCTTCGAGGCGCCGCTCGACCAACTCTATGCCGCGACCGAGGTCAACGAATGGGCGTGGTCACACGCACTGTGCTGCGCCTGCGCCAGCGAAAATGAGCAAACGCAGGCAGACCGCGACTTTGCCCCCGGTCACGCGGCCGTTTGCGACGAAGATTCCGCGTTGCAGACGCTGCGCGCATTGGCGGCGGCGGAGGCCAGCCCGGCCCTGCTCGCGCTGCGCGATGCCGCGGCGGCGCGCGGTCTGCCCTTCCTGCCCGACGACGAACTGGTGTCGATCGGTAGCGGGGATGGCAGCCAGGCATGGCCGGCCGCGGCGTTGCCGGCGCCGTCCGAAGTAGATTGGGACCGCCTGCACGCGGTGCCCACCGCCCTGGTCACCGGTTCCAACGGCAAGACCACCACCGTGCGCCTGGTCGCGGCGATGGCGCGCGCCCACGGCTGGCCGACCGCGTACAGCTGCACCGATGGCGTGTTCTTCGATGGCGCCGCACTGGAGTCCGGCGACTTCTCCGGCCCCACCGGGGCACGGACCGCGCTGCGGCAGCCGCAGGCGCAGGCGGCGGTGCTGGAGACCGCGCGCGGCGGCCTGCTGCGGCGCGGGCTGGTGGTGAAGCGGGCGGACGTGGCGGTGGTCACCAACATCAGCGCCGACCACTTCGGCGAGTACGGCATCCATGACCTCGACGACCTCGCCGCGGCCAAACTGACGGTGGCGCGCGCGATCGACGGCGAGGGGCTGCTGGTGCTCAATGCCAACGACCCGGTGCTGGTGCGGCAGTCGATGGCGCTGGACTGCCCACGCGGCTGGTTCGCCTCCGATTACGATGCCGATGCGCTGGCTGCACATCGCGGCCAGCAGGGCGCGACCTGCGGCGTGCGCGACGGCCGCCTGCGGATGTCGTGGCAAGGCATCGAACACGATCTCGGCGAGGTCGCGGCGATGCCGCTGACCCTGGGTGGACGCGCAGCCTACAACGTCGCCAATGCCGCCGCCGCCGTGCTGGCCGCGCTGGCGCTGGGGATCGCGCCGGAAACCGTTGCGCGCACGCTCTCCTGTTTCGGGTCGACGCATGAGGACAACCCCGGCCGCCTGCAGCACTGGCGCTTCGGCGGACTGCAGGTCTACGTCGACTACGCGCACAACCCTGACGGCCTGCGTGGCGTGCTGCAGGCACTGGATGCCGGACACCGCGACGGCAGGCTGGCGGTGCTGCTGGGCCATGCCGGCAATCGTGGGGACGCCGATCTGCGCGAGGTCGCCACCACCGTCGCCGCATTTCGCCCGGAGCTGGTGGTACTCAAGGACATCGGTGGCTACGAGCGCGGCCGCGCCGCCGGCGAGGTGGCGTCGATCATGCGCGCGGCGCTGCAGGAGGCCGGGCTCGATGACGCCGGGATCGAGACCCGGCTGGACGAAGTGGAGGCCGCGCGCCGGCCGCTGGCCTGGGCACGAGACGGCGACCTCATCGTGCTGCCGGTGCACGAACTCGAGGCGCGGGCGCAGGTCGTGGCCCTGCTCGATACACTACGCGCCCGGAAATGGCGGCCCGGAATGCCGCTGCCGCCGAAGCAAGGACCTGAAGGATGACCGTGGCATCGCCGCCCGACGTGCTGCAGCAGATCCTGCGGCGCAAGCGCGAAGAAGTCGCCGCGCGCTCGGCGCGCGTGCCGCTGCGCGAGCTGTCCGCGCGCCTGGCCGATGCCCCGCAGCCGCGAGGCTTCGCGCGCGCGCTCGAGGCGAAAATCGCGGCCGGGGCGCCGGCGGTGATCGCCGAAATCAAGCAAGCCAGTCCGTCGAAGGGCGTGATCCGACCCAACTTTGATCCTGCGGCCATCGCGCGCCGCTACGCCGCCGCCGGCGCGGCCTGCCTGTCGGTGCTGACCGACGTCGATTTCTTCCAGGGCACTGATGCGCACCTGCAGCAGGCACGTGCCGCCTGCACGCTGCCGGTGCTGCGCAAGGACTTCACCGTCGATCCCTGGCAGGTGGTCGAGGCGCGCGTGCTAGGCGCCGATGCCATCCTGCTGATCGTGGCCGCGCTCGACGACCGCCAGCTGGCGCAGCTGGCCATGCAGGCCATGGAGCTCGGCATGGATGTGTTGGTCGAGGTGCACGACCGCGACGAACTCGAGCGCGCACTGGAGGTCCCGCCGATGGCAGGCCACGCACCGCTGTTGGGCATCAACAACCGCAACCTGCGCAGCTTCGAGGTCTCGCTGGACGTGACCTTGTCCCTGCTCGCGGCCGTGCCGGCGTCGCGTCGGCTGGTGACGGAGAGCGGGATCCTCGCCGCCAGCGACGTGGCGCGCATGCGCGCGGCCGGGGTGGAGGCGTTCCTGGTCGGCGAGGCTTTCATGCGTGCCGACGATCCGGGCGAGGCGCTGCGCGCGCTGTTCTTCCCGGCATGAGGGCGAGGGCTTGAACGCGATGGCGCAGGAGTCGACGTTTCCGGAGCAGCGCGCCGACGCGCCGCTGGTGGTGTTCGACTTCGACCACACCCTCTACGACGGCGATTCCGGTGGTCACCTGTTCAAGTGGATGATCCGCCGGGCCTGGTGGCGGGTGCTGCTGGCGCTGCTGATCGCGCCGCTGTTCGCGCCGATGATCGCGTTCCTGCCGACCCGGCGGGTCGGCATCTCCGGCTTCGTCTGGGCCGGCAGCGTCGGCGTGCACCGGCGCCGCGACCTGGATGCGCTGATCGACCGCTACGTGCTCGCGCACACCAACGAGATCCGCGGCCGCCTGCTGCCGATCGCGCTCGACGTGCTGCACCGCCATCGGATGCAGGGCGACCAGGTGGTGGTGGCGACTGGCGCGCCGCCGGAACTGGCGCGGGCGATCCTGGCCTTCGTCGCCCACGAGGACCTGCCGGTGGTCGGCACCGAGGTCGGCCCGCGTTTCGGCGCCGTGGTCGCGGTGCGCCACTGCCATGCCGGGATGAAGATGACGATGCTGCGCGAGGCCGGTTTCACCGCGCCGGTCGCCATCGCCTATTCCGACAGCAGCGCCGACCTGCCCCTGCTGCGGGCCGCCGCAAGGCCGGTGGTCGTCAACCCCAAGGCCTCGGCGGTGGACCGGTTCCGCGGCGAACTGCCGCCGGGGACGCCGATCCTCAACTGGGGCTGCGCGGACAGGAGCGGGGAGCCGGTCGCCTTCACGCCTCCCCGAGCCGCTTGATGAAGCGCACCGTACCGTCGCTGTAGCCGCAGGCCTTGTAGAAGGCATGGGCGTCGCTGCGTTGCGAGCCGCTGGTGATCTCCAGCCGCGCCGCGCCGCCGGCGCGTGCACGGCGCTCGGCCT
>JALZMP010000118.1 GCA_030858145.1 Pseudomonadota bacterium | reverse complement strand
ACCCGGCGCCAGCGCCCGACAGCCGATCGGCGGCGCGGCTGCAGTCGCCGGGCCGACCCATGCCTGCCGCCGCCGCTTCCGCGCCGCCCTTCCGCCGGGAGGTGCGCACCACCGCCCTGCTGGCCGCGCCGCTGGTGCTGGGACATCTGGCGACCGGGCTGATCGGCTTCGTCGACAGCGTGATCGCCGGTCACCACGGCACCAACACCCTGGCCGCGGTGTCGGTGGGCACGGCGCTGTTCTGGCTGCCGATGATGGTGCCCATGGGCACGCTGATGGCGTTGCCGCCGTCGGTGTCGCAGCTCGACGGCGCCGGTCGTCGCGAGGCGATCGGGCCGCTGTTCCGCCAGGGCCTGTGGGTGGCGGCCGGCCTGGGCCTGTTGCTGTTCGCCTTCCTGACCCTGGCCGTGCACGCGCTGGCGCCGATGGGCATCGCCGCGGAGATCCGCCCGGGCGCGGCGGCTTTCCTGCACGGTATCCGCTGGGGGGTGCCGGCGCTGACGCTGTACTACGCGATGCGCTACCTCTGCGATGGCCTGCACTGGACCCTGCCGACGATGCTGTTCGGCTTCGGTGGGCTGCTGCTGCTGGTGCCGCTGGGCTATGTGTTCGCGTTCGGCGTCTTCGGCCTGCCCGAACGTGGCGCCGGCGGGCTCGGGCTGGCTTCGGCGCTGATGATGTGGGCGCAGGCGACGGCGTTCTTTGTCTACCTGTGCCGTGCGCGTCGCTTCGCGGCACTGGCCTTGTTCGTGCAATTCGAGCCGCCGCACTGGCCAACCATCGCAGGACTGCTGCGCACCGGGCTGCCGATCGGGGTGACGGTGGCGATGGAGGGCAGCCTGTTCATCGTCACCGCCCTGCTGATCGGCCGTCTGGGCGAGGTGCCGGCGGCGGCGCACCAGATCGCGATCAACGTCGCCAGCCTGTGCTTCATGATCCCCTTCGGCGTGGCCGAGGCCACCACCGTGCGCGTCGGGCACGCGCTGGGCAGCGGCCGCGGCGCGACTGGCGTGCGGCGGGCGGCGTTTGCCGGGCTGCTGCTGGTGCTGGCCACGCAGACGCTCTCGGGCGCGGTGCTGCTGCTCGGGCACGAGGCGGTGGTCGGCATCTACACCCGTGACCTTGCCGTGTCATCGCTGGCGGCGGCGCTGCTGCTCTATGCCGCGGCGTTCCAGCTTCCCGACGGCATCCAGGTGCTCTCGGCCGGGGCGCTGCGCGGGCTCAGGGACACCCGGGTGCCGATGTTCCTGGCCGCCCTCGCCTACTGGGGCATCGGCATGCCGCTGGGCGCCTGGCTCGGGCTCGGGCTGGGCTGGGGCCCGCGCGGGATGTGGATCGGGCTGATCGCCGGGCTCACCGTGGCGGCGCTGCTGATGGGCGCGCGCTTCCTGCGCTCCTCGCGCAATCCCGCCATCGTCGGCAGGTCGAAGCTCGGGGGGGTGACCGATGGCGCATGACACCCGCGCGCGCAGCCACGATACTGGCGCCAGAGATGCTTCTTCCGCCGGAGACACCATGAACACACCGCGCCGCCGCGGTCCCATCGCCCGCGTGCTGGTCGGGTTCTGGGCCGGGCTCAACTTCACCCGCCGGCTGGTCTTCAACCTGCTGTTCCTGTTGCTGGTGGTGCTGCTGCTGGCGGTGTTGGTGGCCGGCGACCGCGCCAAACCGCTCCTCGACCGCACCACCCTGGTGATCGCGCCGGAGGGCGCCCTGGTCGAGCAGTACAGCAGCGATCCGGTGAGCCGCGCGCTGTCGCAGGGCCTGGGCCGCGGCGTGCGCGAGGTGCAGCTGCGCGACCTGCTGCGCGCCATCGACGCGGCCAAGGACGACAAGCGCATCGAGCGCCTGCTGCTGCGCAGCGACCGCATGAGTTTCTCCGGCTATGCCTCGATCCGCGAACTCGCCGCCGCGATCGCGCGGCTCAGGGCCGCCGGCAAGGAAGTGATCGCCTATGGCGACTACTTCGAGCAGGCGCAGTACCTGCTCGCCGCGCAGGCCGGCGAGGTCTACATGGATCCCGAGGGCGGCTTGCTGCTCGAAGGCCTCGGCCGCTACCGCCAATACTACCGCGAGGGCCTGCAGGACAAGCTCGCGGTCGACGTGCACCTGTTCAAGGTCGGCGAGTACAAGTCCGCGGCCGAACCCTTCGTCCGCGACAGCGCCTCGCCCGAAGCCAAGGAGGCCGACCTGTTCTGGATGAACGACGTCTGGCAGCGTTACCTCGCCGATGTCGCCAGCGTGCGCAAGCTGACCCCGGCGCAGATCGCCGCCGGCATCGACACCCTGCCTGCCGGCATCGAGGCCGTCGGTGGCGACCTCGGCCAGTACGCCCTGCAGCAGAAGCTGGTCGATGGGCTGAAGACACGCGAGGAGATCGACACCCTGCTCACCGAGCGCGGCGAGGCCGACGAAGATGCCGAGGGCGGCTTCCGCCAGGTCTCGCTGACGGGGTACCTCAAGCATGTCGACCGCGGGCTGCGGCGGATGGACGCGCGGCCGCAGGTGGCGATCGTGGTCGCCGAGGGCGAGATCACCGGCGGCGAGCAGCCGCCCGGCAGCATCGGCGGCGAGTCCACCGCCGCGCTGTTGCGCGACGCGCGCGACGACGACGAGGTCAAGGCCGTGGTGCTGCGCGTGGACTCCCCCGGCGGCGAGGTCTTCGCCTCCGAGCAGATCCGCCGCGAGGTGGTGCTGTTGAAGGAAGCCGGCAAGCCGGTGGTGGTGTCGATGGGCGACCTCGCGGCCTCCGGCGGCTACTGGATCAGCATGAACGCCGACCGCATCTACGCCGACGAGTCCACCATCACCGGCTCGATCGGCATCTTCGGCCTGATCCCCACCGTGCCGCGCACGCTGGAGAAGGCCGGCATCCGCACCGACGGCGTCGGCACCACCCGTTTCGCCGGTGCGTTCGATGTTACGCGCCCGCTGCAGCCCGAGGTCGGGCAGGTGATCCAGGCGGTGATCGAGAACGGCTATCGCGATTTCACCGGCAAGGTCGCGCAGGCGCGCGCGCAGACCGTCGAGCAGGTCGACGCCGTCGGCCGTGGCCGGGTGTGGAGCGGCGCGCAGGCGAAGCAGCGTGGCCTGGTGGACGAGTTCGGCGGCCTGCAGGTCGCCATCGACGATGCCGCCGCGCGCGCCGAACTCGGCAAGCCCGACGCCTGGCGCGTGCGCTATCTGGAGAAGGCGGCGACTCCGTTCGAACGCTGGTTCACCCGCTTCGCCGAAGGCCGCGTCGGCGGCGCGCTGCTGCAGGACTCGGGCCTGGCCCGCGGCCTGCTGGCGAAGCTGCTGCCCGATGTCGAACAGCAGTTGCGCGTGCTCGAGCGCGCCATGGCCCCGGGCGGCGCCCCGGTCAAGGCGCTGGTGCACTGCTTCTGCGGGTTCTGAGCAAACCAGGCTGGTCTCTTCAAGGCCGGGGGTGACCCAGGGTTGACCCTTCAGCTCGAAACCGCATTGCGACCCGGCGCGACCCGGGCGTCAGGCGTGGCAGCGCCATCCCGCGCAGGGGCCATAGAGCAGGCAGCGACTTGCCGGGATCGCGGCGAGCAGGACTCAGCCGCCCGCGGCGTCGATCTCCGCGCGCTGCCGGTCGGCGGCGTCCTGCACCGTACCCTCCACCGCCCGTGCCTTGTCGATCGGGGTTTGGATCGCATCATGCAACCGGGTCGCCTGCGGCGCCGGCGGCGCATCGGTCGGCGGCTCCGGCGGCCGGTTGCATCCGGCGGTGGCGAGTGCGAGCAAGCTCGCGGCAAAGGCGATGCGCAGCGACATGGCGGTGTCCTCCAAGGGCCCGGCGCTATCCTACGCCCTGACGGCGCGTGCAAGCCGCGCCCACCACCGGGAGACCTCCATGGATCCGCACCGCTGGCGCCTCGACGGACAACTCGCCCTGGTCACCGGCGGCAGCGCCGGCATCGGCCGCGC
>JALZMP010000030.1 GCA_030858145.1 Pseudomonadota bacterium | reverse complement strand
GCTACACCCACGTGCACCACATCGTCAGCAACGTGCGCGGCCGGCTGCGCGCCGATGCGACCCCGGGCGAGGTGATCGCCGCGGTGTTCCCCGGCGGCACCATCACCGGCTGCCCGAAGGTGCGCTGCATGCAGGTCATCGCCGGACTCGAGCACGGCGGCCGCGGCGCCTACACCGGTGCACTGGGCTGGCTCAATCGCGACGGCGACCTCGACCTCAACATCCTGATCCGCAGCGCGGAGGTCGAGGGCGATGTCGCGCGGTTCCGGACCGGTGCCGGCATCGTCGCCGATTCAGACCCGCAGCGGGAACTCGACGAGACCCGGGCCAAGGCGCGCGGCATGCTGGCGGCCTTGTTCCCGGGCCGGGTGCCGGGCGCGCTATCCTGAGCCTATGAACACGTACTTGCATCCATCGGAGTTGCCGCATGGCGGCTAAGGGAAGGACCGGGCGCGTCGTCGCGGCCCTGTTCCTGTTATCGGCCTTGCTGGTCGGCGGGGCCGCGTACTGGGCCTGGGATCGCTACACCGGCTTCGCCGATGCACCGCTGTCGGGCATCGGACAGGGCGAGACGCTGCTGGTCGAACGTGGTGATTCGTTCAAGCGCGTGTTGTCGAAACTGCGCGAGGCTGGCGTGCGCCACGGGCACGAACTGGAGTGGCAGGGGCTGGCGAAGCAGCTTGGTGCTGCCGGCCGGATCCAGGTGGGCGAGTACGCGCTGGAACCGGGCATCACGCCGCGCACGCTGCTGCAACGCATGCGTGACGGCAAGGTCATCCGCTACCGGTTCACCATCGTCGAAGGCTGGAACATCCGCGAACTGCGCGCGGCGCTGGTCAGGAACGAGCCGCTGGTGCAGATGTTGGCCGATCGCGACGATGCCGCCTTGATGGCGGAACTTGGCCAGCCCGGTGTCCATCCGGAAGGCCGTTTCCTGCCCGAGACCTACGTGTATACCCGCGGCGATAGCGACCTGGACCTCCTGCGCCGCGCGAATGCCGCGCTCGAGCGCGAACTCGCGAAAGCCTGGGAAGCGCGGGCCGACGAAATTCCCCTGCAAAGCACTGAGGAGGCGCTGATCCTTGCATCGGTCATCGAGAAGGAAACCGGCATCCCCGAGGAGCGCCCCGAGATCGCCGGCGTGTTCGCGCGACGGCTGAAAATCGGCATGCGTCTGCAGACCGACCCAACCGTGATCTACGGCATGGGCAGCGCCTATGCCGGCAACATCCGCCGCGTCGACCTGCAGACCGACACGCCGTACAACACCTACACGCGTGACGGCCTGCCGCCGACACCGATCGCGATGGCCGGTCGCGCCGCGATCCGGGCCGCGACCAATCCGCTGCCGGGCGACACGCTTTACTTCGTCGCCGTCGGCGATGGCAGCGGGCGGCACGTGTTCTCCCGCAACTATGCAGAGCACCAGGTCGCCGTGCTCGAGTACGTGCAGCGCTATCGCGAACGGTTTGGATCGGAATGAGCGCATCGCGGTTTCCTTGCAAGGCAGCGGTGCCAGCCATGGCGCAACAGCGTCCAACCCGGAACGCCCGGCCCGGCCATCCCTGGCCAGGCTTCCGTGGGCACAGCCGATGCCGATAGGGCATCGGCAAAGCGTACCTACGCATCCCCGCTTCGTGTCGCTGGAAGGCGGGGAGGGCGCCGGCAAGACCACGGTGCTCAACGCCCTGGTAGAGGCGCTGCAGGCGCAGGGCCACGATGTCGTCCGCACCCGCGAGCCGGGCGGCACGCCGCTGGCCGAAATGATCCGCACGCTGCTGCTTGATCCTGCGCACGAACCGCCGGCGCCGGAGACCGAGCTGCTGCTGATGTTCGCCGCACGCGCCCAGCACGTGCGCGAGACGATCCGGCCCGCGCTCGAACGCGGCGCATGGGTGGTGAGCGACCGATTCACCGATTCCAGCTACGCCTACCAGGGGGGCGGGCGCGGGCTCGATCGCGACCTGATCGCAGAACTCGAGCGCCGCGTGGTCGGCCTGCAGCCGGGACTCACCCTGCTGCTGGACGTGGCCGTGGCACAGGGGCGGGAACGCGCGCGCGGACGCGATCTTGCGTTCGCCGGCCCCGGCCCCGACCGGATCGAAGGCGAGCGCGACGAGTTCTTCGAGCGGGTGCGCGCCACCTATCGTGCGCGCGCGGCGGCGGAGCCGGGGCGTTTCCGGATCATCGATGCCTCGCAGCCCGCGCAGCGGGTTGCGGCCGACGCCACCGCGCAGCTGCAGGCCTGGTGCCGGCAGCAATGAGCGCGCCACAGATGACGGTGCCGCAGATCCCCGCCGCGCTCACGCCTTGGCAGCAGCGCATCCATGCGAACGCGGCCCGGTCACTGGACAGCAGCGGCATGGGCCATGCCTTGCTGCTCTGCGGTCCCACCCTGATCGGCAAGCGCGTGGTGGCCGAACGCCTGGCGCGGCGCCTGCTGTGCCAGACGCGGGACGCCGGGCACGACGCCTGTGGACGCTGCCGCAGCTGCGCGCTGTTCGACCAGCGCTACCAGCCCGAGCCGCTTGCGACCCGGCCCGACGGCCGCCTTGCGCATCCCTTCGGCCAGTGCGCGCACCCCGATGCGTCGTTCATCGGCTTCGCGGTCAACGACAAGGCGCGTCCGCCGCGGGTGCGTACCGAGATCGTGATCGAGCAGGTCCGCGCGCTAACGGAGAAACTCACGCTCACGCCGCAGTACGGAGGCGCACAGGTCGCCATTGTCGATCCCGCCGATGCCCTCAACCACCACGCCTGCAACGCCCTGCTCAAAACCCTGGAGGAGCCACAACCGGGGCGCTACCTGTGGCTGTTGGCTGCCAACCCGATGCGGCTGCCTGCGACCATCCGCAGCCGCTGCCAGCGGCTGGAGTTCCCGTTGCCGCCGCGCGACGAAGCGCTGGAGTGGCTGCGCACGCAGGGCCATGCCGAGGCCGTGGCCTCCGAAGCGCTCCACGCTGCGCGTGGACACCCCGCGCTTGCCGATACCTGGCTGCGCGACGGCGGCATGGCAGTGCGCCGCGCGGTCGCCGACGACCTTGCCAGGCTCGCGCGCGGTGACGCCGGGGTGCTCGAAACCGCGCAGCAATGGACCGGCGACGAGCACGCCGTCCTGCGCCTGCGGCTGGCCGCTGACCTGGCCGTGGCTTCGGCCGCCGGCTTGACCGACCCGCTGCGAACCCGGAAGCTGGTGACCTGGTTCGACACGGCCAACCGCACCCGGGAACTGCTGGGCACCACGGTGCGCGCCGACCTCGCGGTGGCGGAACTGCTGCTGGACTGGGTGAGGGTCCGCGCTTAGCCGGTGCCCTGTCGGCATCGGCTGCGGACCTGGACGTCTGGTCTGGGATGGCCGGGCAGGGCAATCCCAAAGCCGGCAATGGCGCGCCACGGACGGGATGACAATCAATCGAGGATGCAACGGCATGAGTACGACACATACACAATCACGGCAGGGCATCCTGTCGCTGGCGGTCAAGGACAAGGCGCAGCTCTATAGCGCGTACATGCCCTACCTCAAGTACGGCGGCATCTTCGTGCCCACGCCCAAGCGCTACTTCCTTGGCGATGAGGTGTTCCTGCTGCTGACCTTGCCCGAATCCGGCGAGCGCCTGCCGGTGGCCGGCAAGGTGGTCTGGGTCACCCCCGCCGGCGCCCAGGGCAACCGCACCGCCGGCATCGGCGTGCAGTTCGCCGAGACCGCCGAGGGCGAGAACGTCAAGGGCAGGATCGAAACCCTGCTCGCCGGCACCCTGACTTCGGACAAGCCCACGCACACCATGTAATGCCGCTTGTCCCTCGGCCTGCCGGCGGCCGAGGGACTGATCGAGTCCGCAGCGGCACGACGTCATCGACCTTCGGTCGATCCTGGCCCCGTCACCGGTGCATGGCCGCGTCGATCCAATACCGCCGTGGGGCACGGTCGTCGCCGCAGGCGGCAGCTGGCCGTTTCCTGCCTGTGTCGCCGTTTACCGGTTTTGTGGGGGATCAAGCACCCGGAGATCGCCATGAAGTCACTGCGCCACCTCATTTTGCCCTGCCCGAGCTGATGCGCCAGGACGGCTTCGCTGGCCTGCAGCACTACTGGATGACGCCGTGGTTCGAGCGCGTGCGCTTCGGGCGCTGGGACGAGATCGCCTCACTGCCGAACCCGGCCGGGGATCTGCCCTACGTCACCGCGATCTGGCTATACGCCCAAGGCACGGCCGCGGTCAGGCAGGGGCGGCTGGAAGATGCCGAGCGCCATCTCGCCGCGCTGCGTCCGCTCGCCGCCGACCCGGTGATGGAAACGCTGACCACGTGGGACCGCTACCCCCTGGCGCACGCCGTGAAGATCGCCGAGCGCAGCGTTACGGCGGAACTCGCTGCCGCGCGTGGTGATCGGGGCATGGCCATTGCCGCGCTGCGCGAAGCGATCGCGATCGAGGACAGGATTCCCTACGACGAACCGCCGGGCTGGCATGCGCCGGTGCGCCATGCGCTGGGCGCGGTGCTGCTGGATGACGGGCGCAACGCCGAAGCCGAAACGGTCTATCGCGAAGAACTGAAGCGCAACCCCGGCAACGGCTGGTCGTTGTACGGCCTGGGGCAGAGCTTGAAGGCGCAGAAGAAGGCGAAGGACGCGGCGGCTACCGGGCGGCAGTTTGCCGCGGCCTGGCAGCATGCCGACGTCGAGTTGGCGGCATCGCGGTTCTGAAAAGCAGGGACCGGGTGGGCGCCAGGGTGCCCACCTACGTTCAGCGCAGCGCGGCGGAGTCCCACCCCCGCCGCGCCGCAAAGCGCGTGCCGTGCCTTGACTCCAGCGCCTGCAGCCGCAGCAGCACCGCTTCGACGCCAGTGTCGCGGATGTACTGGACCGGGC
>JALZMP010000109.1 GCA_030858145.1 Pseudomonadota bacterium | reverse complement strand
GGACAGGACCCAGGACGGGTCCTGTCCGACTGCGATCATGGAGAATCGGACGCATGTCCTACAGCACCGCACAGATCCGCAACGTGGCCCTCGCGGGTCATCCGGGCGCCGGCAAAACCCTGTTGTTCGAGGCCCTGCTGCATGCCGGCGGCGCCATCCAGACGGCAGGCACGCTCGAGCGCGGGACCACCGTCTCCGACCACGACCCGCTGGAGAAGGCGCGCGGCCACTCCATCGACGCCGCCATCGCCAGCATCGACCACGCCGCTGGGCCCGGGCGGATGGTCCACCTCAACCTGATCGACACCCCCGGCTATCCCGACTTCCGCGGCCCGACGCTCTCCGCCCTGGCCGCGGTGGAAACCGTGGCCATCGTGGTCGATGCCGAGGCCGGCATCGGCTACGGCACACACCGGATGATGGAGCACGCCAAGGCGCGCGGGCTGTGCCGGGTGGTGGTGGTCAACAAGATCGACCACGCCGGCGCCGACCTCGCCGGACTGCTGGACGCACTGCGCACCAGCTTCGGCAACGAGGTGCTGCCGCTCAACCTCCCGACCGACGGCGGCAAGGCGGTGGTGGACTGCTTCGGCCAGTCCGCCGGCGACAGCGACCTCGGCCCGGTCGCGGACTGGCACCAGAAGATCCTCGACCAGGTGGTCGAGGTCAACGAGACGGTGATGGACCACTACCTCGATCGCGGCGAGGCAGGCCTGTCCGGCCAGGAGCTGCACGACGCCTTCGAACAGTGCCTGCGCGAGGGCCACCTGGTGCCGGTGTGCTTCGTTTCGGCGCGCAGCGGCGTCGGCGTCAGGGAACTGCTCGGCGTGGCGGAGAAGCTGCTGCCGCATCCCGGCGAGGCCAATCCCCCGCCCTTCCTCAACGGCAGCGGCACCGATGCGCAGCCGATCGAGTGCACGCCCGACCCGAAGGCACACGTCATTGCCGACGTGTTCAAGGTGGTCAACGATCCCTTCGTCGGCAAGCTCGGCATCTTCCGCGTCTACCAGGGCACGATCCGCAAGGACACTCCGCTGTACATCGACGACGGCAAGAAGCCGTTCAAGGTCGGCCACCTGTTCAAGCTCAAGGGCCGCGAGCATGTCGAGATCGCGCAGGCGATCCCCGGCGACATCGCCGCGGTGGCCAAGGTCGAGGAACTGCACTTCGACGCCGTGCTGCACGACTCCCACGCCGAGGACCACATCCACCTCGCGCCGCTGGCGTTCCCGCAGCCGATGTTCGGACTCGCGGTCGAGGCTGCCAGCAAGGGCCAGGAGCAGAAGCTCGCCACCGCCCTGCACAAGCTGGCCGAGGAGGATCCGTGCTTCGTGGTCGAGCACGAGGCCGAGACCAACGAGACCGTGATCCGCGGCCTGTCCGACCTGCACTTGCGCCTGCAGCTCGACCGGCTCAAGGAGCGCCACGGCGTCGAGGTCAGGACCAGGCCACCGCGGATCGCCTACCGCGAGACCATCGGCGCCAGGGCCGAAGGTCACCACCGGCACAAGAAGCAGACCGGTGGCGCCGGACAGTTTGGCGAGGTGTTCCTGCGTGTGGAACCGCTGCCGCGCGGCGGCGGCTTCGAGTTCGTCGACGAGGTCAAGGGCGGCACCATTCCCGGCCAGTTCCTGCCCGCGGTGGAAAAGGGCGTGCGCCAGGTGCTGGGCAGCGGCGCGGTCGCCGGCTACCCGATGCAGGACGTGCGCGTGGTCGTCTACGACGGCAAGCACCATCCGGTCGACAGCAAGGAGGTTGCCTTCGTCGCGGCCGGCAAGAAGGCCTTTCTCGATGCGGTGGCCAAGGCCAAGCCGCAGGTGCTCGAACCCATCGTCGACCTCGACGTGCACGCGCCGGAGCAGCACATGGGCGACATCAGCGGCGGCCTGGCCAGCAAGCGCGCCCGCATCCACGGCACCGACGCCGCCAGGAGCGGCGAGATCGTGGTCAAGGCCCAGGTGCCGCTGTCGGAACTCGAAGGCTATGCCGCCGAGCTGAAATCGGTGACCGCCGGCCGCGGCCGCTATGCGCTGGATTTCAGTCACTACGAACCGGTGCCGCCGCAGGTGCAGCAGAAGCTGGTGGAGGCCTACAGGCCCCGCCACGAAGACGATTGACGTAGGGTGGGCCTCGGCCCATCTTTTGATCCTTCGCGCATGATTCCGCCTGCAATCGCCCGCTGGCTCGCCGATGCCCTCCTCGCCCTGCATGTCGGCATCGTGGTCTTCGTGGTGCTGGGCACGGTTGCGATCCTGGTGGGGGGCTGGCGTGGGTGGGGCTGGGTGCGCAACCGGCGGCTGCGGATCACGCACCTGGGGCTGATGGTGTTCATCGCGCTGCAGGCGTGGCTGGGCCGTCTGTGCCCGCTGACGGTGTGGGAGCAGGCGCTGCGAAACCGTGCGGGACAAGCCACTTACAGCGAATCCTTCATCCAGCACTGGCTGTCGCGGCTGATCTTTTTCGACGCCCCGTGGTGGCTGTTCGTCGCCGCCTACACTGCATTCTCTGTGCTCGTGGCGGCCTGCTGGTGGTGGATACGACCGCGAGGCAGGCGTGGCTGACCCTGCCGCCGGTCGTCGGCACAATCCTTGCAAGGGCGAAATAATCCCTGTTTTTTGCCTTTTCCACTTGGCGTGGCGGCGCGCTTGCCCTACATTGCGGGTGCCGACGGGGTCGGCCTGACAACCCATCTACGACAACGGAACCACACAGACATGGCGAAGAAAGCAAAAAAAGCGGCCAAGAAAGCCGCGCCGAAGAGAGCCGCTGCGAAGCCCGCGGCAATGAAGCCGATCAAGGATCCCTTGAGCAAGTCGGGCCTGGTCGCGCACATCGCCGACCACTGCGGCGTCGCTGCCAGGGACGTGCGCGCCGTGCTCGGTTCGCTGGAGAGCGCCGCGCACGCTTCACTCAGCAAGAAGGGCGCCGGCACGTTCACCCTGCCGGGCATGCTCAAGATCAGCTCGGTCAGCGTGCCGGCAAAGCCCAAGCGCAAGGGCATCAACCCCTTCACCAAGGAAGAGCAGTGGTTCGCCGCAAAGCCGGCCTCGGTCAAGGTCAAGGTGCGTCCGCTGAAGAAGCTCAAGGACGCGGCCGCCTGATCGCAGCCTGATGCGGACGCCGCGGCCGCCGCGGCCGTGGCCTCGAAACGGGCCGGTGCCCTTCCCCGTGGAAGGCCCGGCCTTTTTCATGGCACTCGAAGTTGGACGCGGCATTGACGCGGCCATTCGTCGCGCCGCCCTAGGCTTGCGCCATGGCCATCGAACCGACGTCGCGACCACCCACGACGCCACGCGACTACACAGCCGCAGTGCGCGGCCTGTTGGAAACCGTGCTGGTGCTGGCGATGCTCGCCGCTGCCGCGTACTGGTCCTGGCGGCAGCCGTTCATGCTCAAGCCGCGCACGATGTTGGAGCTGTCACGGATGCCGACGCCCGAAGCACTTCCGATGCCGGTCGAGGGCGTCGCTGCCGCGCGCGTCGCCGACAGTTACGGCGCGCCGCGCGGCCGTGATCGCAGCCATGAAGGCGTAGACATCTTTGCCACGCGTGGAACCCCGGTGCTGAGCGCGACCCGCGGCGTGGTGGTGTCCATTCGCGAAACCGGGCTCGGTGGCCGCCAAGTCTGGGTGCTGGGCCCGGCGCGCGAGCGCCACTATTACGCGCACCTCGACGA
>JALZMP010000106.1 GCA_030858145.1 Pseudomonadota bacterium | reverse complement strand
TCCTTCCAGTCCTGCGCGCCGGGGCGCGGGATGGTGCTCTTGTTCCACGGGTGGTTGGGACTGAGCGGTTGGCCCGCGGGGTCGGTCTTGTACGGGTAGTCCGTCCATGGCTCGTAGTAGGAGTGCTCGATGAACTCCTCCAGGCCGACGTTGAGGTCCTGGAGGCGTGTGGTCACCAGCTTGCCGTCGACGACCGCGCCGGGTGTTGACCAGCGCTTTTCGCCCCACTCGTTGCAGTTGGCGTAGGTGGCGTCGTAATAGTCCTCGTGGTCCCACTGGCCGAAATCGACCATGGTGGCCGGCAAGCGCCCGACGTCGCGATAACGGGGATCGCACTCGTAGAAGAAGTCGTAGATCTCGTCCCAGATGCCGACGCACTTCTTGCTGTAGTCGAAGAAGGTCTGGATCTTGAGGTAGAACTCGCTGAGCACGCTCAGGCGCAATGTCGTGCTGACGCCGCCCGGGATCACGGTTTCGGGGTGCGGATACTTGCCGCCGAGCAGCACGTAGGCCTCGCGCGACACGCGGGTCATCTCCAACGCTTCCAGATATAGCTTTCCGGTCAGCGGATTGAGATCGGTCATGATCTCACCGATGGTGGCGTAGCCATGCAGCGCCTGCTGCCGTGCCGGGGCGGTGGTGGCCTTTTCCCAGATCTCGGGGTTGGTGTCCCGGATCAGCGCCTCGGAAAAGTCAGGGCCGGCCAGCACGAACAGATGCAGCGGGTTGTCGTACAGGTACTCGCAGCTCAACAGCAGGTTGCGCACGACGATGCCCAGCGGCGGCGGCTTGATGCCCAGCGCCATTTCGATGGACAGCGCCGAGGCCGTGGCATGCACGCCGCCGCACACGCCGCAGGCGCGCGAGCTGATGAACGCGGCATCACGCGGGTCGCGGCCGCGCAGGATCACCTCATAGCCGCGGAACAGCGTCGCCATCGAATTGGTCGACAGTACGGTGCGCGCCTTCAGGTCCACCGTGGTGTGGAACGCCAGTGCTCCGGCCACGCGGGTGACGGGGTCGTAATCCACGTCGACCAGCTGGCCGTTCTTGCGCGCGATCTCGCGGAGGCGGTCGTCGCGGTCGTCGAGACTCTCGTTGGTATAGGCATAGGGGTTGGCGATCCCTTCCACCAGCCGGGCGCGGCCCTGTTCGTCGAATTCAATGGGAAGGTTCTTGAAACACATTCACGCTGCTCCCTGTTCGGCCCGTCCGATAGGCGGATCCCGCGACCCGGTCCGGGTCTGTTGCGCGGCGGCGACGTCCAGGATCGCCTTGAGGTTAGCATCGGCCCCGAGCAGGGCCTCGAGCAGCGCCGTGAGCCCCTGGTTGATGGCGCCCAGGCCATGAGCCAGCGGCGCCGTATGCCCATTCACGGCCCCCAGTCCCGCGACCAGCCTGGCGAGGCTGCGTTGTCCGCGATACAGCGCGAGGATGATGCCAAGCAGGAATCCGACCAGCACCAGCACGATCGCGGCCACGACGACGACGGTGATCACCGGCAGCAGTGCGTTCATGGCCGCGGACCCTGCGCTGCGCGGTCCGCGAAGACCCCGGCAATCGTGCCGGTACGGGTACGAATGCTTTCGGCGCTTTCAAGCATCCCGCCGGCGACCTGCAAGGTCGCGTCCAGAGCCGGAATCGCCGCCGTATGCCCCGCGATGCCGACCCCCGCCTCAAGCATGTCGTCGAGGTAGCGCCGGATGGCGTTGGCCGCGCGCAACGCTCGCCATAGCAGGGTGATCGCCAGTGGCACGACCACCACCACGACCACGGACAGCACGGTCCACCAGATGGCATAGACGGCTTCGGGCATCGGTCAGGATTCCTGCTTGACGGCGGCGTCGATGGTGTTGCGCAAGTGGTCGTCGACCACCACCAGGCCACCGGCCACGGCCGTGAGCCCGGCGTTGAGCGCTTCCACCTGGGGCGGCAGGTGGCTGGTTTCGCGCTCGATCGCACGCAGGCCCAGGCGCAGCTTGGCCAGGTAGCTGGTGTTCGCACCGCCAATGGATTCCAGCACATCGCAGATCTTGAACAGCGCATACGCAAGCGCCACGAGGAATGCCAGCACCAGCAGCGCCGTGAGCACGGTGAACAGGATCATGGCGCCGCTCCAGCGGCAGGGTGGGCTGGCGTTGCGAGCAGGCACGCCGGACAGCCGGGGCAGGCCCGGGCATGGGCCTGGATCGCGGCGGTGGCGCCGGCGATCTCGCCGGCGCTGGCCAGGATCTCGCCGGCAAGCGCATTGGTGCGGTACAGCAGCGGGATGTGGATGGTGTTGTTGGCGACTTGCTGGCCGGCGACCCAGATCCGCGCCACGGCGCGGTCGATGACATGCGCCTCGCGCACGATCCACCACAGCAGCAGCGCCACCACCAGGGTGACGACCACGCCCAAGCCGAGCGAGAGGATCCACATCGTCCATGCGCCTTGGCTCAAGCCGGGAACAGTTTCCATGCTGCCTCCCTAGGTTGCAGGCGGAGTGGGCGCGCGGGCCTGCGTTTGCGAGGCCGGTGCGTGATCCAGGGCCTGTGCGATCGCAATGCCGTGGTCGCGAATCGAGCGCGCGCCTGCCGCGAGCTGCGTGGCCACCTGGTTGGTGGCGTTGAGCTGCCAGATGACCCGGGTCTGCCGCTCGATGGCGGTGACCGCGGCCAGCGCCTGCAAGCCCAGGCGGGAGATCCGCCGCGCCAGCAGCGCGATGGTCACCAGCAGGGCAGCGGCGGCCAGCGTCACCCCGCCGGCGATCGCGAGCCACATCGTCCATGCCGTGGAGAAGGTATCGATGCTCATGTCGAGGCGACCTTGTCCCGCGTCGCCGCGGCACGGTCGAGATAGGAATGGGCTTCGGCCTGCAGGGCGCGCTGCGCGGTGGATCCGGGCGAGAACCGTGTGCCCAGCAGTTGCAGCTTGGTATAGAAGTAGTTGGCTACACGCGCCAGCGGCAGTTGCACGGGGACATTGGCCCAGCCACTGGGGACCTGGCCCGATTTGATCCAGTGCGGGGTCAGGTTGCGCTTGCGCTGGGTCAGGCGGCGCAGCGGGCGCACGAAGCTGCCGTTGATGCGGCTGGCGGTGCCGGACAGCATCGTCCCCGGCGGCGCCTTGTAGAACGGCGCGAAGGCATCCGGGAAGCCCGGCATCGTGCAGCCGATGCAGATGCCGCCGGTGAGCATGCAGCCACCGGCATGACCGTGGGCGCCGCGCTGGACGATATTGCACTGCACCACGGGGCCCCAGCAGCCGAGCTCGACCAGGCACTTCTCACCGCCGTAGGTCGAGTCGAACAGGCCTTCCTCGTAATAACCGGCGCGGGTACAGCCCTGGTGCACGGTCTCCCGGAACAGCCAGGCCGGGCGGCCCAGTCCGTCGAATTCGGGCAACGGCCCGATCCCGACCAGGAACATCAGCACCGAGGCGATCGTCTCGGTGAAGTTGTCGCCCACCGGCGCGCAGCCGGGGACGTTGATGACCGGCAGGCCGAGCGTGCCCAGGTAGTCCTTGCCCAGATAGTCCATCACGCTCATCGAGCCGGTGACGTTGCCGGCCGCCGCCGGGATCCCGCCCCAGGTCGCGCAGGTGCCGACCGCGATGGTGGCCGCCGCCCCGGGCGCCAGGTCGCGCAGCCAGTGCGCAGTCGGAATCGGTTTTTTCGAGCCGTCTTCCAGCGTTTCCGCCCCCATGGCCGACCAGTAGCCGCCGAAGGCGCCGGCGATGTCCTCGTCGGCCACCGAGCCTTCGTAGATCACCACGTAGGGCGCGCCGAGCGTCCCCGCCTTGGCGTCGTGGTAGGGCTTCATGAAGCGCTCGCCCGCCTCTACGTCGAGCACGGGATGGTGCAGGACCACGCGGGGCAGGCCGGGGATCGCGGCGCTGATGAGCTGCTCGACGGACGGGTTCTTGGCCCCGACCGCCGAGATCGAACAGCCATCGCAGCTCATGCCGGCGAGCCAGAATGCGTGCACCACGTCGATCGGCCCGCGCTCCAGCGCGAATGCCGGGGTGTGGGCATTGGTCAGCGGGGTCTCGCGTGTCCCGTCCATCGCGCGCGTTCCGGGCCGTCATGCCGGGGGAGGCATATCTGAGCTTATAGACCCTGACCTTACGGCAAGGTCAAGTCTCGTCGCCGGACGGGCCAGGAGCCTGCAAGGGAGAACAGGTGCATGGCTCGAACAGGGCATCGCAGATGCAATCACCCGGGCGGTCGCGCGGGGTGGCCAGCAGGGCCTGATGGCGGGCAGCCAGTTCGTCGCGGCGACCCTGGAGCACGCCCAGCTCCAGTTCTACCGCGCGTAGCCGCTCGTCCATGAGCGCCGACAGGCGTTTGCGCACGGATCCGCCTGCCGCGGCGAGCAGGTCCTTGAGCTCGTCGATGCTCAAGCCCAGGCGGCGCAATCCCAGAATGCGCGCGGCCTGGTCGTGGGCGTGTTGGTCGTAGGTGCGGTACCCGCTGTCAGCGCGTGCGGGGGATCGCAACAGGCCGATCTCTTCGTAGAAACGGATGGTCTTGGCCGTTGTCGACAGGCGCCTGGCCAGCTGTCCGATGCGCAGCGGGAACGGATCCATCGCCGCAGCATGCAACATCCGGGGCGCGATTGCGCGTATCGGACGCCGTTGAATCTCCTTTCAACCTGGCGTGCGCTCCGGCCTGCCTGGCGCTATGCTGGGTCCAGACAAGAGTCCAATCGCATCGCCGGAGAAACCACTATGAGGATCGCGACCGTAGGCAAGGGCGGCTCCGGCAAGACCACGCTTGCAGGTACGCTGGCGCGGCTGCTGGCGACCGACAGCCGGCGCGTGCTGGCGATCGACGGCGACCCGAACCCGAACCTGGCGCAGACCCTGGGCATGAGCGCCGACCAGGCCGACGCCATCCCCAGCATCCCGTCCTCGATCATGGAGGTCCGCAAGGCGGAGGATGGCACCGGCTATCTGTCGATGACGATGTCGCAGGACGAACTCCTGGGCAAGTACGCGGGGCACGGACCCGACGACATCGCCCTGATCGTGATGGGACAGCCGGCGCCCGGCAGCGCCGGCAGCGGCTGCATGTGCGCGTCCCATCGCGCCGTGCGCGGGCTCATTTCCGAGATGAGCGGCTATGGCGAGTACACGGTCACCGACATGGAGGCCGGGCTCGAGCACCTCAAACGCGGCACTGCGCGCAACGTCGATGTGATGCTGATCGTGGCCGAGCCCTACTACCGCTCGCTGGAGGCCGCGGGACGCACCTGGGCACTGGCGAACGAGCTGGAGATTCCCCATGTCCATGTCGTGGCCAACAAGGTCAAGGACGACGACGACCTGGCGGCCATCGAGGCTTTCTGCGCCAAACACCGGATGCCGATCATTGGCGTGGTCAACGACGAACCCGCGTTCGCCGAAGCGGAGCGTTCGGCGCTCGCCCCGATCGACCATGCGCCCGATTGCGCGGGGATCGCGTCGATACGGGCGATTGCCCGCAAGCTGGAAGGCCTGTCGATGCGCGATGCAGGGCTTCCGCACGCGCCGGAAACAGGTGTCGCGCCTACGCCTCGAGCGTCGTAGCTGGCGGGCGCACGGTTGGATTGCGCGCCCGGAGTTGGACAGGCTGCCTCCGGCAGCGGGTCCGCTTGATCTGCCCGTGCCCGGTGAGCAGCCGCAAGCCTAGTGGCGCGCGTGCTCCGACAAGCGCGGACCCAACGCCCGCACCATGCGCTCGGGGAAGAACGCGAACGACAGCAGACTGAGCGACAGGAATACGTGCTGCGACAGCATGTGGATCATCGCGATCGACCCCTGTGCCGGATCATTCATCACCCCCACCGCCAGGCTCTTGACGCACAGCACCCCGGTGACCATCCACAGCAGCGAAAGTGCGCCGATGCCTGAGCGCATCGGCATGCCGCAGCTGCAGGCCGTTTCCGGCTTCACGGCGACCACGATGCCTGCCAGGGCCAACAGTCCGGAGAGAGGAAACAGGAAGGCATAGATCCCGGAGATGGCATGCAGCTGGGTCGCGTACTTGTAGAGGATGTACGCTGCCAGGCCCAGTGCGGAAAGCAACAGTGCGGCCCGAAAGATCAGCGCAGCGGCAGGAAGATCGAGCTGTCGGGACATGCTCATCGGGGGCTCCTGGAGACGGTAGCGGCACGCGAACCGATGCCGTTCCCAAGTATGTGGTTGCCCTCGAAACACGTCAAGCGCGGGGCGGCGGCACCCGACTGGTGCGTATTCAGGCCGTCCAGCCTGCCTGGACGTGTGCCAGCGGGGCGTGGGCCAAGGCCGACTGCATGCGGCGGACTTTTGCCGGCGAACTGGGTGCAAGGGGCTGCGGTCCGCTTGCTCGATGTCGCGCAGCGGGATGCGGGCACGCGTTTGTTGCCGCCAGCGTCCGGGAAAGCACCCCTGGATGCCCAGTGGTTTTTGTATTGGGGCAACACCGGATCGGGCAGCCGATGCTGCCGCGACCGCACGTGGCTTGAGCGTGCGGCGCTGGCTATAGTTGCCGCTGTTCCCGCGAATGCCACGCATGCCGCGTCCAGATCCTGCCGTCCCCCGCCGCATCATCGCCCTCGCCGCAGGCGGCACCGGAGGCCACCTGTTCCCAGCCGAGGCGCTGGCGCGCGAACTGATCGCGCGCGGGCACGGCGTGGTGATCTACACCGACCGGCGCGGTGCGGAATACAGCAACGCGCTCGAAGGCCTGCCGCACCTGGTGCTGCCGGCGCGCAGCCTGGCGGGCGGCGTCGCGGGCAAGGCGGCGGCGGCGTGGAC
>JALZMP010000087.1 GCA_030858145.1 Pseudomonadota bacterium | reverse complement strand
GGACAGTCCGCTGCGTGCGCAGGTGCTGCTGGATCGTGCCTACTTCTCCCCCGGCGAGATCGATGGCGCCGGCGGCAGCAACACCCGCCGCGCCGTGGCTGCCTTCCAGCAGGCGCGCGGCCTTGCTTCCACCAGCGGCCAGCTGGATGCTGCGACCTGGGACGCGCTCAATGCCGACACGGCGCCTGTGCTGGTGCGCTACACGCTCACCGAGGCCGATGTCGCCGGACCCTTCGCCGCGACGCCGTCCACGCCCGCAGAGATGGCCAAGCAGGAGGCGCTGCCCTACACCTCGGTGGAGGAAAAAATCGGCGAGAAGTTCCATGCCAGCCCGAAGCTGTTGCGCGAGCTCAATCCCGGCGCCGACCTGGCCAGCGCCGGCACGGTGATCACCGTGCCCAGCGTGATGGCGGCCGACCGTCTGCCGACGCCGGCGCGCGTGGTGGTCAGCAAGTCGCAGGCGGTGCTGCAGCTGCAGGATGCGGAAGGCAAGGTGCTGGCGCAGTATCCGGTGACCACCGGCAGCGCGCAGTTCCCGCTGCCCATCGGCGAATGGACGGTCACGGCCATCGCGCGCAACCCGGTCTGGTTCTTCGATCCCGCCTTGATCGCCGGCAGCGCCAAGGATGCCGAGAAGGCGGAAATCCCGCCCGGCCCCAACAATCCGGTGGGCACGACCTGGATCAGCATCTCCAAGCCGCACTACGGCATCCACGGGACCCCGGATCCGGCCAAGATCGGCAAGACCGAATCCAACGGCTGCATCCGCATGACCAACTGGAGCGCAGCCGCCCTGGCCCGGGTGGTCTCAAAGAACATGGTGGTCTCGCTGCAGGAGTGACCGCTGTCGGCAGCGCATCTGGGCCAGGCGTGCACGCCCATGGCGGCACGCGCCCTCAGCCGGATTTGCTTGCCTTCTGACTGCGCAGCGTGCGCTCGAACAGCGCCAGCGTGCGCGTCCACGCATCACGCGCGGCGCTTTCGTCATAGCGCGGGGTGGTGTCGTTGTGGAAGCCGTGCTGGGTACCCGCAGGTTGCAACAACGCGTAGCGCACGCCGGCTGCATCGAGCGCCGCCTGGTAGGGCGGCCAAGTGGCGTTGACGCGTTCGTCGTTGTCGGCCAGCACCACCAGCAGCTCGGCGCGAATCTTTGACACGTCCTCCGGCGGCGGGGCATTGCCGTAGAACGGCGCCGCCGCCTTGAGCCGCGGCAGCCGGGTGGCGAGGAAGTTGGCGATGGCGCCGCCGTAGCAGAAACCCACCGCGCCCATGCAGCCGTTGCCGCCGTCGACCTTGCACAGGTAATCCGCCGCGGCGAGGAAATCCTGCCGGGTCTTGTCCTGTTCAAGCTTGCCGAACAGCGTACGCGCGTCATCCTCGTTGCCGGGATAGCCGCCGAGCGGAAACAGCGCGTCGGGCGCGAAGGCGATGAAGCCTTCCAAGGCGAACCGTCGCGCCACGTCCTCGATGTGCGGATTGAGGCCACGGTTCTCGTGCACCACCAGGACCAACGGCAGCGCACGCGTGGCAGCGGCCGGTTTGACCAGGTAACCGCGCCCGGTGCCATAGCCCTGCGGTGAAGGAAACTCGATGAACTCCGCCGACAGGCGCGGGTCGCCAGGCGCGACCTGCTGCGCGGCGGCGAAGTTGGGCGTGAGCGTCGCAAGCAGCCCGGCGGCGCCAGCGGCGCCGACCGCAAACCGCGCCGCGCCGACGATAAAACCGCGACGGCCGATCACGCCGTGCACGTACTGGTCGAACAGTTGCAGCACCTCGGGGTCGAAGTCGCTGGCCGTAGGACGGGATTTGCGTGCCATGACAGCCTCAATGGGAATCGGACGAACGTCACGCCGAGCCTAGCGCAATCGCGCCAGGTCCGCGGTACCACGCTGCGGCCGGGGCAGGCAGCCTGGAAGCGTGGCAGCTTGCCGTGCATGCGGAAATGACGCCAACCTCACCCCCTGTTTACGGCAGGGCTGGGATCCTGTGCGGACAGGACGGACCCGGCGCAGCCGGCGCCTGCCCGCGCGGGCCATGCGCCCACCCTCAACAGGAGAACGACCATGAAGACCAGAAACACCGTGCTGTTGACCTTGCTGGTGCCCGGCCTGCTGTCGCTGGCGGCCTGCAACCGTACCGACACCACCGCAGATCCCGCCGCGATGCCGCCGCCATCCGGGCCGATGGCGACCGACACGATGCCGCCGCCCATGGACACGATGCCCGCCGATGGCATGGCGATGACCGGTGATGACATGAGCTTCGCACAGATGGACCGCAACAACGACGGCTTCATCAGCATGGACGAACTGTCGCCGACCGACATGCTGCACCAGGGCTTCAGCGCCGTCGACGCCGATGGTGACGGCAGGCTGTCGGAGGCCGAGGTCGCCCAGCACCGCGCCGCCATGGGCGCGGACCGGCCGCGCTGAGCGGGACGCCAGGACAGCGGTCGCATCGCTTGCCGGCGACCACGGCGGACGACGAAGCCGGGTTGGCACCGCCAGCCCGGCTTTTCTCTGTCCGCTGGTGCAAGGAGGCGATCAACGGCGCGCTTGTCGCGCCTGTCCGTGCGCACCGCCATCACGTTCGCGTGTCGACGCTGGGTGCCCGCTCCACCGGCGGCCACCAGCCACCACCATGCGGGACGATGGCAGGCATCCATGAGAACCAGGAGACAAGCATGAACAAGATTCCCGCAGGCAGCTGGGTGGTGGTGGCCGATGGCGAAGGCGCACGCGTGTTCCGCAATGGCGGCGATGGCAACCGCCTGTCGCTGCAGCAGCAGGACGTGCTCGAGGCGGTGAACATCAACGACGATGGCCCCGCAGGCAGCCGGCCGGTCGAGCAGACCGGGCAGCAGATCGACGAGTCGACCTTCGCCAAGCAGCTGGCCAACCGCCTCAATACCGGCGCGCTTGCCGACGAATACCAGCACCTCGTCCTGGTCGCGGACCCGCAGACCCTGGGCCAGATGCGGCCGCTGCTGCACAAGGAAACCCTGCAGCGCCAGGTTGGCGAGCTCGCCAAGACGCTGACCAATTCGCGCCTGGAGGACATCGAGCGCGCGCTGTCATAGCGCGGTGCAGGCGGTGTCGAACTGCTATGGTTCGGGGCCTCCACCGAACACGGCTGCCACGGCGATGAACCTCTCCATGCACCAGGCGTCCGTCCCCGTCTTCCTGCGCGCGCTGGGCAACCTGCGCGGTGTGCTGGGCAAGGGCGAGGCCCACGCCAGCGACAAGGGCTTCGAGCCCGGGGTGCTGCTGCAGACGCGGCTGGCGCCGGACATGTTCCCGCTGCTCAAGCAGGTGCAGATCGCCACCGACCTGGCCAAGAACGGCGCCGCCCGTCTTGCCAACGTCGAGCCGCTGAAGTTCGAGGACAACGAGACCACGTTCGCGCAGCTCTACGCGCGCATCGACCGCGCCGTCGATTACATCGGTGCGTTCACCGCGGAACAAATCGACGGCAGCGAGTCGCGCCCGATCACCATCAGCACCCGCAGCAGCGGCGAGCTGAAGTTCGACGGCCAGTCGTACCTGCTGCATTTCATCCTGCCCAACCTGTTCTTCCACAGCACCACCGCCTACGCCATCCTGCGCCAGTCCGGCGTGGCGCTCGGCAAGCTGGATTTCATTGGCGCGCCGCGCTAGCCGCGCAGGCTTTCCGCCATGTCGATGCTGCCCTCATTCACCCCCATCGCGAACGCCGTCAGCTACGCCGTGGACGCCGTCGGCGTGACGGTCATCGTCGCCGGACTGTTGTATGCGCTGGCGCGGTTCGCCTTCGTGCGGTTCGGTGCGGAAGGCCGTTACCGGCGCCTGCGCCAGGACGTCGGCCGCGGCATCCTGCTCGGTCTGGAGTTCCTGATCGCGGCCGACATCATCCGCACCGTCGCGGTGGCGCCGACTCTGGACAACGTGCTGGTCCTGGGCGTGATCGTGTTGATCCGGACCTTCCTGAGCATGGCACTGCAGGTCGAGCTGGACGGCCGCTGGCCCTGGCAGCGCGCAGCCGCGAGTCGGCCGCCCGATGAGTGAGCTGTCGTGTCGATCGCCGTGCCAGCCGCGCTTGATGCACCGGCTGCCCCGCGCAACCATGTCGCCACCAACTTGCTTCGGAGTCTTGCCATGTCCTTGCGCCCCACGCTGATCACACTGCTGCTCACCCTTCCGCTGGTATCGACCGCGCAGGATTTCTCCAAGGTCGAGGTCAAGTCCAGCCCGTTGCGCGGCGGCACCCACCTGCTCACCGGCGCCGGCGGCAACATCGTCGCCAGCATCGGCGATGACGGCACCTTCATCGTCGACGACCAGTACGCCCCGCTCAGCCCGAAAATCCGCGCCGCGCTCAAGGAGGCCGGTGGCGGCGAGGTGCGCTTCGTCATCAACACCCACTGGCATGGCGACCACACCGGCGGCAACGAGTCGTTCGGCAAGGCGGGCGCGGTGATCGTGGCGCACGACAACGTGCGCAAGCGCATGGGCAGCGACCAGTTCATGGCGATCATGAATCGCACGGTCGAAGCCTCGCCGGCGGCCGCGTTGCCGGTGGTGACCTTCGCCGAGGGCGTGACCCTGCACTTCAACGGCGACACGGTGCGCGTCAGCCACGTTGCCGACGCACACACCGACGGCGACGCGCTGGTCAAGTTCGAACGGGCCGACGTGCTGCACATGGGCGACACCTTCTTCAACGGCGGCTATCCCTTCATCGACGCCGGTTCCGGTGGCAGCATCGGCGGCGCGATCGCCGCGGTCGACGCCGGCCTGGCGATAGCCAGCGAGGATACGATCGTGATCCCGGGGCACGGCGCGCGCACCGATCGCGCCGGCCTTGCCGCCTACGGCGCCATGCTCAAGGGTTACCGCGACCGCATCGCGGCGCTGAAGGCGGAGGGCAAGACGCTGGCGCAGGTCGTCGCTGCCAGGCCGACTGCCGCAACCGATGCCGAGCTGGGGCAGGGCTTCATCAAGCCCGAGCAGTTCGTGAGGTTCGTCTACGAGACCTTGTAGGGTCGGCTGTCCGGGATCGCCGCTGGAGGCCAGATCAATCGCGTGAGCGATCATCGGTCGCGTCGAGCGCCACCGCGAACGTTGCCACGACCTCGTCCATGCGCCAATGCACCTCGCGTGCCACACGCTGGGCCTCGGCCAGGCGCGTGGCCAGCGCGCGCCCGTCGCGTGGGCTGACGATAACCAGGCCGCACAATCGCGGCCCTTCTTCGTGCAGGCGCACGCTGCAGTCCTCCACCCAGTCCAGCGCCGACACGGCGGTGTGGACGCGCCCGACCAGAGGGTCGCCCTGCTTGCGGTCGGTGGTTTCCGGACGCGCGTCGTGGAGGTCACGGATCGCAGACTTGAGGTTGCCCAGACCGTCCTTGAGCACGCTGGCCGAGATCAGCAATGCGGCCGCGGCGTCGGCCCACCACAGGCCAAAACCGATGCCGACGATGCCGGCGACACCGGTCAAGCCCGTCATCCAGTCGGCCTTGTTCATGTCGGCGTCGGTCTGCAGGGGCTTGAGATGCAGTTCGGAGGCCAGCCTGTGTTTCATCCGGCCGAGCACGACGGGTGGTATCACCGACACCACCAGCGCGGCGATCATGACCCAGCCCATCCAGATCACCTGTCCGCGGAACTCGAACGCGCCGATGGTGGGATGCTCGCGACCGATCAGTGCCGACAGGCTGTCGTAGATCAGGAACAGGCCGACCCCGGTCAGCGCCACCGCCGAGACCAGAAAATTGACGTCGAAGGCGCGGTTGCGGCCGTCGAGGTATTCCTCGTCCGGGGGCTTGCGCGAGAACCTTGCCGCCACCAGGAAGGTGATTGGCGGCACCAGGCTCAGCATGTCCTCGACCAACGCGGTCTTCATCGCCTGCGAGCCGCCCATCGCCAGGTACATCAGCACCACCACCCCCGTGAGCAGGCCGATGG
>JALZMP010000084.1 GCA_030858145.1 Pseudomonadota bacterium | reverse complement strand
CCTGTCGCCGATGGCCTGCGCCTGGGCGAGCTGCGTGCGCTCGGCGACGGGTTCCCTTTGCGCGGCAGTTTCAGCATCGTCGGCAACGACGGGGTCGAGCGCACGGCGGACGCGACGCCGGCCCGCGGCACGCTGTGGATGAGCCGCGCCGGCGCCGAGACGCTGGGCGCGCGCATCGGCGACCTCGTCGGCATCGGCGAATCCGAATTCGGTCTCGCCGCGCTGGTCGTGCAGGAGCCCGATGCCGCGCTGGACTACTTCAACGTCGCGCCCAAGGTCTTCCTCAACCTCGCCGACCTGCCGGCCACCGGTCTCGTGCAGGAAGGCAGCCGCGTGCGCTACCGGCTGGTGGTCGCCGGCGACGCGGCCGCGGTGGAAACCTTCGAGCAGGCCGCGCGCGCCAACCTCGGCCGCGGACAGCGGCTGGAAACCGCCGGCGATGCGCGCCCGGAAATCCGCTCCGCGCTGGATCGTGCCGGTCGTTTCCTCAGCCTCGCGGCGCTGGTGTCGGTGGTGCTGGCCGCGGTGGCCGTGGCGATGGCCGCGCGCCGGCACAGCGAGCGTCATCTGTCCGGCGCCGCGGTGATGCGCTGCCTGGGCGCGACCCAGCGCACCCTGGTCGGCATCCACCTGGGCGAGATGCTGCTGCTGGGCCTGGTGGCGTGCAGCGTGGGCGTGGCGCTGGCCTTCGCGCTGCAGTGGCTCGTGGGCGGCTGGCTGCAGTCGCTGCTGGACGTTTCCATTCCGCCGGCAGGTTTGCTGCCGGCGCTGGAGGGCTATGCGGTCGGCCTGGTGGTGCTGCTGGCCTTCGCCGCGCCGCCGGTGCTGGCCCTGCGCCGGGTGCCGGCGCTGCGGGTGCTGCGCCGCGACCTCGATCCCACCGAGCCCAGTGCCTGGATCGTGGCCATCGTCGGGCTCGCGGGACTGGCCGCGCTGCTGTGGTGGAAGGCGGGCTCGGCGGCGCTGGGCATCGCCATGCTTGGCGGCATCGTCGCCACGCTCGCGGTGCTGGCGCTGCTGGCCTGGGCCCTGGTGCTGGGCGTGCGCCGCCTGCGCAAGCGGCTGCGCGGCAGCCTGCGCTACGGACTGGCCAACGTCAGCCGCCGCGCCGGCACCAGCATCGCGCAGATTTCCGCGCTGGGACTGGGCCTGATGGCGCTACTGCTGCTGACGTTCGTGCGCACCGACCTGCTCGACCGCTGGCAGCTGTCGCTGGCGGAAAACGCGCCCAACCGCTTCATCATCAATGTGCAGCAGGACCAGCTCGACGCCGTGCGTGCGCAGCTCGCCACGCAGGGCGTGGACGATGCCACCCTGTTCCCGATGGTGCGTGCGCGCCTGCTGGAGCGCAACGGCCAGCCGACCGGGCGCGCCGACTACGCCGGAGAAGGCGACGAGGCGCGCCGGGCGCAGCGGCGCGCCGAGCGCGAGTTCAACCTGTCCAGCGCGGCCACCCTGCGCGACGACAACAAGGTGGTGGCCGGGCGCTTCTGGGGCGCAGCGCCACCGCCGTCACCCGAGCTCTCGGTGGAGCAGCGCTTCGCGCAGTCGCTGGGCTGGCAGGTCGGCGACCGCATCGCCTTCGACATCGCCGGCCGCCGCTTCGAGGCCGCCATCACCAGCCTGCGCACCGTGGAATGGGAGAGCTTCCAGCCGAACTTCTTCGTGGTCGCGTCACCGGGCGCGCTCGACGCTTATCCGGCGAGCTGGATCACCGCGGTCAGCGTGCCGGCGGGGCAGACCCGCTTCACCGCCGAGCTGGTGTCGCGCTTCCCCAACCTGTCGGTGATCGACGTCGACGCCGTGATCGAGCAGGTGCGGCGCACCGGCGACCAGGTGTCCAAGGTGGTGCAGGTGGTGTTCTGGTTCTCGATGATCGCCGGCGTGCTGGTGCTGCTGGCCGCGGTCAGTGCCAGCCAGGACGAACGCCTGCTGGAAGGCGGGGTGATGCGGGTGCTCGGCGGCAGCCGCCGCCAGCTGCGGCTGGCGCAGGCCTCTGAGTTCGCGGCCATCGGCCTGTTGTCCGGGCTGGTCGCCGCGATCGCGGCTTCACTGCTGGCGGGAGTGGTCGCGGTGCGAGTGTTCGACCTGCCGTGGCAGCCCAACTGGGCGATGGCGGCGGTCGGCGGCGCGATCGGCATGCTGGCCTCGCTGGTGGCCGGGCTGTTCGCGACCCGGCGCGTGCTCGACGCGCCGCCGTCGGTGACCTTGCGCGAGCTGGAAGGCTAGGCAACCGCGCTTCGGGACCTGCTTGAGCAGCCCATCAACCGTCGAAATTGCTGGAACTGAGAGGGGTTCCGAGCTTCATGTGCTGGCGCGTCGCGGGCTGCGTCAGCGGTGCGCGGCGCGGACCTCGGTTGCGGCGAAGCGCCGCGCGTAGTCGCGCTCGTCGGCGACCCGGCGCACTTCCGCAGGGGGCAGGTCGGGCGCGCCGTAGACGGCGTAGACGATCGCGGCCTCCTGGTGGCCCACCTGCTGCAGCCGGTAGCGGGCCTGGCCGCTGCCGGTGTCGGGCGGGTAGTGCATCGGAGGCTCGCGGCCGTCGAGCTCGAGTTCGCTGTTGTCCACGGTGCCGCCGACGAAAAGTGCGCGCATGGCAGGATTCCATTTGTTGTGGGTCTGGTGCAATCCTGACGCGGCGGATGTTGGCGGCCGATGAAGCAGGCATTGCGATTGCACTTGTGCCGCGGGCGCACGGCGGCGGCTGCCCCTAGAATCCGCCCTTCCCCTCGCAAGGCTGGCCGAAGCATGAACGCCAAATCCGGCGATCCCGCGCTGGAAACCCTGATGCTGCCCTTCGCCGACGGCAGCCTGGCCTGGCAGGACGAGGGCGCGCTGTTCATGCGCGCGCGAGACGGCTGGCCGCTGCGCGCGCGCGCCCTGCCCGGCCTGGTCTGCGAGCAAAGCTTCCAGCCCGATGCGCAGGCGTTGCAGCGGGCGGGGTTCGAGGTGCGTACCGCGGTGGAGGCAGGTGAGAAGGAGGGGCGCGACGATTGGCCGCTGGTCCTGCTGCTGCCGCCGCGCCAGCGCGACGAGGCGCGGGCGCTGTTCGCGCAGGCGCTGGCGCGGGTGCGTCCCGGGGGCCGCGTCGTCGCCAGCATGGCCAACGATGCCGGCGCGAAATCCGGCGAGGCCGACCTCGCCCGCATCGCCGGCCCGGTCGCGTCGCGCAGCAAGCACAAGTGCCGCGTGTTCTGGACCGTGGGCGGAGGGGAGGGCGGCGAGGGCGGTGATCCGGCACTCGCCGCGCAATGGCGTATGCTCGACGCGCCGCGCCCGGTGCTGGGCGGGCGCTTCACCAGCCGCCCCGGCGTGTTCGCCTGGGACCGGGTCGACGTCGCCTCGGCGCTGCTGGCCGAGCACCTGCCCAGCGACCTGCAAGGTCGCGCCGCCGATCTCGGCGTCGGCTTCGGCTACCTGTCCGCGGAACTGCTGCAGCGCTGCCCGGGCATCACTGCGCTCGACGTCTACGAGGCCGAGGCGCGCGCACTGGACCTGGCACGGATCAATCTCGCAACCTTCGCCTCGCGGGTGGCGCTCGACTTCCGCTGGCACGACGTCAGCGCAGGCCTGCCCGACCGTTACGACGTCATCGTCACCAACCCGCCGTTCCATGCCCAGGCCGGCGGTACGCTTCCAGATATCGGCCGCGCCTTCATCGCGGCGGCCGCCGACGCGCTCGATCCCGGCGGGCGGTTGTGGCTGGTCGCCAACCGCCACCTGCCCTACGAGTCCGTGCTCGACGCCCGCTTCGGCAGCGTGCGCCTGGTCGCCCAGCGCGACGGCTTCAAGGTGGTCGAGGCAGTGAAGGCCGACGCCCGCGGGTCGCGGCGATGAACCCGGGCGCGCGGCCATGATGAAGCTGCTCAGGACGCTCGCCAACCTCGGCTACGGCAGCCGCAGGGAGGTCATGGCGATGCTGCGCGCCGGCCGGGTCACGGACGCGGCGGGCGGGGTGCTCTACGCCGACGACCGCGTTGCGCATGCGGACGTGCGCATCGACGGCGAGCGGCTCGATCCCGCGCCCGGCCTGGTGTTGATGCTGCACAAGCCGGTCGGGTACACCTGCTCGACGAAGGATCGCGGACGCCTGGTGCACGCACTGCTGCCGCCGCGATTCGCGCGCCGCGCGCCCGCGCTGTCCACGGTCGGGCGCCTGGACCGCGACACCGGCGGCCTGCTGCTGCTGACCGACGACGGCGCCTTGCTGCACCGGATCATCGCGCCGAAGTCGAAGCTGCCCAAGGTCTACGAGGCGACGCTGGCGCAGCCGCTGCGTGGCGACGAAGCGGCCGTGTTCGCCAGCGGCACGCTGCTGCTCGACTCCGAAAACACGCCGCTGTTGCCGGCAACACTCGAAGCGATGACACCGACGCAGGCACGGCTGACCCTGCACGAAGGCCGCTACCACCAGGTGCGGCGGATGTTCGCGGCCGTGGGCAACCATGTCGAGGCCCTGCATCGCAGCCATGTGGGTGGACTCGGGCTGGCCGATCTTGCGGCGGGCGAGTGGCGGCCGCTGGGGCAGGTCGATCTCCAGGTCCTGTTCGCAGGGACCGGCGCGCCCTAGGAGCGGCTACCTGCTGTGTCTACAGGAATAGCGTCCGCCAGCCGTCCGCCCCCAGCTGGCGCAGGGTGGCGATGTTGCGCTCGACGATCTCGTCCGGATCGGGGCAGGCCGCCACTGCGCGCGAGACGCTGTCCTCGCGCAGCAGGTGCAGGGTCGGGTGCGGCGAGCGGTTGGTGAAATTCTCGACGTCGTCCGGCGCACTGCCGGCGAACCGGTACAGCGGGTGGAAGCTGGCGACCTGCAAGTTGCCTTCCAGCCCAAGTTCCGCAACCAGCGCGTCGGCGCTGTCGAGGAAGTCGTTGTAGTCGAGGAAGTCGGCCAGTACGTGCGGATGCACGATCAGGGTGGTGTCGAGCGCGTCCGCCGGGGTGTCGCGCAGTTGCGCGAGTTCGGTGCCGAGGGTTTCCAGCAGCGCCGCCGGCGTGTCGGCCTCGCTGAGCACGAAGCGCACCTGCCCCTTTGCGACCACGGCCTTGGCGAACGGGCACAGGTTGAGACCGATGACCGCGCGCTCGATCCAGTCCCGGGTCTCGGCAATGGGGTCTGGCACCGCGCTGGGCCGATGCCCCATGGTCATCGGCTGCGGCGTCGAACGCCCGGCCATGGACGGCCGGGCCGGGCGTTTCGGAATCCAGGGATGTTTCGCCATCGATGGCAGCGGATAGACGGCTGCACCAGTCAGTCCCGGAAGTTGTCGAACTGCAGCGGAACGGCGAACTCTTGCCCGCGCAGCAGGGCCATCGCCGCCTGCAGGTCGTCGCGCTTCTTGCCGGTGACACGCAGCTTGTCGCCATTAATCTGGGCGTCGACTTTCAGCTTCGCGTCCTTCAGCGCAGTGGTGATCTTCTTCGCCTGCTCACGCTCGATGCCCTGCTTGACGGTGACCTTCTGCCGCGCGCCGGCGAGGTTGCTGTCGACCCCGTCGAACTCCAGGCAGCGGATGTCGATCTTCCGCGCCGCCAGCCGGGCGCGCAGGATGTCGGCCATCTGCTGCAGCTGGAATTCGCTCGGCGCGGACAGGGAGATCACCGCGTCGTCGCGCTCAAAGCGCGCGTCCACGCCCTTGAAGTCGAAGCGGGTGGTCAGTTCGCGGTTGGCCTGGTCGACGGCGTTGGTGAGTTCGTGGGTGTCGACCTCGGAGACGATGTCGAAGGAGGGCATGGCGGGGGCTGGATCGGGGTGGGTCGGCAGGTTACCGCATCTACAACGGCCTCGAGCGCGACGGCCGCATGGCCGCCTACGCCGCGGAATCAACCCTGCGTGCGTCAGGCGCTGCGCTTGGGGAGCCTGCGCAGCCACAGGGTCTGCACCACCGCCACGACTGCGATGCCGGCCGCGATCCACGCCGCGCTCGAGGCTCCGGACAGGGACGCACCGATTGTCGTGCAGCATCGGCCGCGCAAGACTGCCACGGCAGCGATAACCTTGCAGGACAACGCTCCGGCGAAGGCTCCACCGTGGACACCCGCCCCGCCTCCGACGTGCCTGCAGCGCTGCTGATGCTTGCGGCCGTGGCCCTGTTCGGCGTCATGGACGCCGGGCTCAAGCTGCTCGCACCGCACTATGCACCGATGCAGGTGGCGACCCTGCGTGGCGCCTCCGCGCTGCCGCTGGTCCTGGTGTGGGCGCTGGCGACCGTGGGCGTGCGCGGACTGCTGGTCGTGCACTGGCAGCTGCACCTGCTGAGAGGCCTGCTCGGGGTCGCGATGATGGCTGGCTTCGTCTACGGCCTGCGCACGCTGCCGCTGACCACTGCTTATGCGATCACTTTCGTTGCACCGCTGCTGGTCACCGCGATGGCGGTGCCGATCCTGGGCGAGCGGGTCGGGCCGCGCCGCTGGACCGCGATCGCGATCGGCATGGTCGGCGTGCTGGTGGTGCTGCGCCCGACCGGCGAAGGCATGCTGACCCTGGCTGGCCTTGCCGTGCTGCTGGCGGCGGTGTGCTACGCCGCCGGGGTCATCACCGTGCGCGTGCTGGCCCGTCGCGACAGCACCCAGGCGATGGTGTTCTGGTTCCTGGCGATCCTGGCTATCGTCGCCGGGGCGCTGGCCTGGCGTGGCTGGGTGCCTGTGCGCGCCGAGCATCTGTGGGTGATCGCCGCCATCGGCGCCTCCGGCACTTTGGCGCAGGTCGCCCTGACCGAGGCCTTCCGCCGGGGTGAGGCTTCGCGGATCGCACCGCTGGATTACACCGCCCTGGTCTGGGGCGTGCTGGCCGACCTCGTGTTCTGGCAGGTGCTGCCTGACGGCGGGACCTGGATCGGCGCCGGGATCATCGTGGCCAGCGGCCTTTACCTGATCCGCCGCGAGCGCGCGCAGGGGCAATCGGCGCAAGCGGCGATGCCGCCTCCTTGAGCCGATGCATTTCTCCCGCTGGGTGTCCAGGCCGCAGGCCGCAGCCGGGCCTGCGCCGACGTTCCGCTGGCACCGCCGCCCATCGCGTCATGGAAGCCATCCTGGGCACGGTGACGGCGGCGCGGTGTTGAGCGGGCAGCACGGGCAACCGCGCCTGGCGGGGCCCTTGTTTGGCGCTTGACGCCCATGCGGCCACAATAGAAGTCCCTTCACAACCCGGAGCGCCGGATGGCCCCGCCCAAGGAAGCCCGCGTGCCCGACATCGGCGGCTTCGACGACGTGCCGGTGATCGAGGTGCTGGTCAAGGTCGGCGACGAGGTCGCGCAGGACCAGGGTCTGGTCACGCTGGAGTCGGACAAGGCGACGATGGAGGTGCCGGCGCCGTTCGCGGGCGTGATCAAGGAACTCAAGGTCCAAGTGGGCGGCACCCTGTCCGAGGGCGACGTGGTGGCGATGATCGAGCCGGTGGGGGAAAGCGACAACGGCTCCGACAAGCCGGCGCCCGGGTCCGATGACGGCGCCGGCGCGAAGGCCCGCAAGGACGACGCCGACACCGAGGCCAAGACCGAAGCCAGGCCGGACAAGACCGCGGCGCCGAAGCAGAAAGAGACCAAGGCAGGGGACGACGCCAAGTCCGGGGAACACGACGCCAAGTCCGGGGAAGGCGAACGGGATGTCGGCGAAGCGTCCGACCACCTGCAGCGCGCAACCGTCGACAAGGCCGAGGAGGCGCCGAAGGGCGCGGGCGAGCCGCCGGTACGCTTCGATGCCGATGCGGTGCTGCCGGGCAAGGTGCCCCATGCCAGCCCGGCGGTGCGGTTGTTCGCGCGCGAGCTGGGCGTCGACCTGTCGCAGGTGTCGGGTTCCGCGCGCGGCGGGCGCATCACCCGCGAGGACGTGCAGCAGTTCGTCAAGGGCGCGATGCAGGGCGGCGGCGCGGCGGCTGGAGGAGGTGCAGGCCTCAACCTGCTGGCATGGCCGAAGATTGACTTCAGCAAGTTCGGCGAGGTCGAGACCCAGCCGCTGTCGCGGATCCAGAAGATCTCCGGCGCCAACCTCGCCCGCAACTGGGCGATGATCCCGCACGTCACCCAGCACGACGATGCCGACATCACCGAGCTGGAGGCGCTGCGGGTCGCGCTCAACACCGAGAACGAAGGCCGCGACGGCAAGCGCACCGGCCCCAAACTCACCATGCTCGCCTTCCTGATGAAGGCCAGTGTCGCCGCGCTGCAGAAGTATCCGCAGTTCAACGCCTCGCTCGACGCCAGCGGCGAGGAGCTGACGCTGAAGAAGTACTTCCACATCGGCTTCGCCGCCGACACGCCCAACGGGCTGGTGGTGCCGGTGGTGCGCGACTGCGACAGCAAGGGCATCAACGAGATCGCCGAGGAAACCTCGACGCTGGCCAAGAAGGCCCGCGACGGCAAGCTCGGTCCCGCCGAGATGCAGGGCGGCTGCTTCTCGATCAGTTCGCTCGGCGGCATCGGCGGCACCGCGTTCACGCCGATCGTCAACGCGCCCGAAGTCGCCATCCTCGGCGTGTCCAAGTCGGCGATGCAGCCGGTCTGGAACGGGGAAAAGTTCAAGCCGCGCCTGGTCCTGCCGCTGTCGCTGTCCTACGACCACCGGGTCATCGACGGTGCCGCCGCCGCGCGCTTCACCGCCCACCTCGCACAACTGCTCGGCGACATGCGCCGGGTGCTGCTCTAGGCGATGGCCGCCCCCGGCGACAGCCAGGCCAGCAAGGTCGGCGAGCGCATCGGCGAGGCCGCCACCGGTGCCGCGCAGAAGGGCTGGAGCGGAGTGCAGGCGGTGCTCGACTACGAGTTGCTGCACATCGGTGGCGTGGAGCTCACCGTCGGCAGGCTGATTGCCGCGGTGCTGGCCCTGATGGTGATGCTGCTGGTGTCGCGGCTGGTGCGGCATGCGCTCGACCGCTATGCGGGCCGCCACCAGCGCACCGATCCGGCGTCGATCTATACCGTGTCGCGGATCGCCCACTACGTGCTGCTGGCGATCGGCGTGGTGCTTGCGCTCGACCTGATCGGCCTCCCGGTCGGCAAGTTCACCGTGTTCGCCGGCGCGCTTGGCGTCGGCCTGGGTTTCGGCCTGCAGGCGATCTTCAACAACTTCGTCTCCGGCCTGATCCTGCTGTTCGACAAGTCGCTGAAGATCGGCGACTTCGTCGAGCTCGAGGCCGGTACCCGCGGCACCGTGCGCGACATCAAGATCCGCGCCACTCGCATCACCACCAACGACAACATCGACATCCTGGTGCCGAACTCGGAGTTCGTCAGCGGACGCGTGGTCAACTGGACCCACCAGTCCACCGAACGCCGCCTGCGGGTGCCGTTCTCGGTTGCCTACGGGGTTGACAAGGAACTGGTGCGCAAGGCCGCGCTGGAGGCGGCCTCGAAAGTGCCGTTCACCGAGGAGATGGACGGCCGGCATGCGCCGCAGGTGTGGCTGGTGGGCTTCGGCGACAGCGGCGTGAACTTCGTGCTCGCGGTGTGGCTGACCGAGGAGGCCGCGCGCCGAAACGCCGCGATCGAGGCGGCTTACCTGTGGGAGCTGGACACGGCGCTCAAGGCACACGGGATCGAGATCCCGTTCCCGCAGCAGGACATCCATGTGCGCAGCCTGTTTGGACTGAGCAAAGAGGACGCACTGCGTGCGTTGCGTCTGGATATCGGCACCGCACGTGACCGGGGCAGGCGGACGCGCGCGCGCCGCAAGGCCGGGACCGACCTTGAGACCGGCAATGATGCCCTCGACGACGTCCGCCGCGAGATCGAGGAATCCGCAGTGCAGGCGGACGACGACGACCCGGGACCGGTAGCGGAAGACCGCCAGTGACGCATCCGTGCAGGCGCTGATGGCCGGGCCGCAACGTCGCGATGGCGGGTGACGGCCACGGCAGCGCGCCACGCCCACAGCGACCATTGGATCATCCCACCAGGAGCCCTGCATGCCGAAATCCCACCCCGACGCCAGGCCCAGACTGATCGTCCGCAATCTCGAGCAACAGGATTTCCCCGCCCTGGTCGCGCTGTCCGCGCGCGTCTACGGCGCCGGCTACACCGAGGACATGCTGCGCGGACAGCTCAGCCATTTTGGCGAGGGCCAGTTCGTGGCCGAGTACGAGGGC
>JALZMP010000049.1 GCA_030858145.1 Pseudomonadota bacterium | reverse complement strand
GCTGTGACGGCCTCGGCGGCAGCGCCCGGCGGCCGCGGCTCCTGCGCGCGCGAACGCAACCAGCTTGCGTACTCGTCGAGGTCGCCGTCGAAGGGCTTCACCGCGCCTTCGGCCACCCGCCAGTAGGTGTCGCTGACCAGGCCGATCAGGTGGCGGTCGTGCGAGACCAACACGATCGCGCCCTCGAAATCGGCCAGCGCCTCGGCCAGCGCCTCGCGCATGTCCAGGTCGAGGTGGTTGGTGGGTTCGTCGAGCAGCAGCACGTTGGGCTGCTTCCAGGCGATCAGCGCCAGCGCCAGCCGCGCCCGCTCGCCGCCGGAGAAGTTGTCGATGCGCTCGAACGCGCGCTCGCCGGGGAAATACCACTTGCCGAGGAAATCGCGGAAGGCCTGCACCGGCGCATCCGGCGCCAGCGTGCGAAAGTGGTCGATGGGCGAGGTGCCGGCGACCAAGGATTCCACGGTGTGCTGCGCGAAGTAGCCGATGCGCAGGTCGGGATGCGCGTAACGCTCGCCAGCCAGCAGCGGCAGCTCGCCGACCAGCGACTTGACCAGGGTCGACTTGCCGGCGCCGTTGGGACCGAGCAGGCCGATGCGGTCGCCGGCCTCGAGGCCGAAGCCGACGTTGTGGAGGATGCGAACTACAGCGCCTGCGGCGCTTGTAGCCCCCCTCCCGCTCGCGGGAGAGGGGTTGGGGAGAGGGCCCGGCTCTTCGCCGCGAACATCAAAAGCCGCACCCTCACCCCGCGCGCTGCGCGCGCCCCCCTCTCCCGCGAGCGGGAGAGGGGTTGGAGCGCTGTAGCCGCAGTCGGCATGGTTCAGCCGCAGCAGCGCATGCGGCAGCTTCAGCGGCTGCGGGAACTCGATCCGGAACTCGCGCTCGGCGCGCACCGCCTCGGTGCCCGCGAGCTTTGCCAGACGCTTGATCCGCGACTGCGCCTGGGTGGCCTTGGTGGCCTGGGCGCGGAAGCGGTCGATGAACTTCTGCAGGTGCGCACGCTCGGCCTGCTCCTTCTCGAACATGACCTGCTGCTGGCGCAGGTGCTCGGCGCGCTGGCGCTCGAACGCGGTGTAGTCGCCGACATAGAGTTTCGCGCGGCCGTCGTGCAGGTGCAGGGTGTGGGTGGCGACGTTGTCGAGGAACTCGCGGTCGTGCGAGATCAGCAGCAGGGTGCCGGGGTACTTCAGCAGCCACTGCTCCAGCCACAGCACCGCGTCGAGGTCGAGGTGGTTGGTGGGCTCGTCGAGCAGCAGCAGATCGCTGGGCGTCATTAGTGCGCGTGCGAGGTTGAGCCGCACCCGCCAGCCGCCGGAAAACGAACTCACCGGACTACCGTGCACGTCTGCGGGAAACCCGAGCCCGTGCAGCAGCTTGCCGGCCCGCGCGGTGCCGTCATAGCCACCCACTTCCTCGAGCCGGTGATGCGCCTCGGCCACGGCTTCCCAGTCCTCGGCCGCCAGCGCGTCGGCCTCGGCCTTCATCGCCGCAGCGACCTCGGCGTCGCCGCCGAGCACGAAGTCGATCGCGGCATCGGGCAGCGATGGCATTTCCTGCGCGATGCTGGCCACGCGGACCCGCGACGGCACGTCGAGGTCGCCGCGATCAGGTTCCACCTCACCGCGGATCGCCGCGAACAGCGAGGACTTGCCGGTGCCGTTGCGGCCGACCACGCCGACCCGCCAGCCGGCGTGCAGGGCCAGGTCGACCTCGGACAGCAGCAGGTGCTGGCCGCGGCGTAGGGCGAAGTTGCGGAAGGCGATCATGGGGCGCGGATTCTAGCAACCACACAAAACAGACCGGACCGGGCGCCACCGGCGACCGCGCAGGAGAGCTCCGCGTGGCGGATCTGTCTCCATACAACATTGACAGTTTCGTTATGATCGTGTTAAACGCAACACGCCCTTCCCGTTCAGGAATATACCCATGCGCCGCCATCCCCTTGCGTTCGCCGTCTTGGCCGTCCTCGCCGGCGCGCCGGTCTTTGCCCAGACCCCGACCCCGGAACGAGAACGGGGCAGCGAGGCGCGCACCCTCGACACCATCGTGGTCACCGGCACCCGGGTCACCGACCGCACGGTCGCCGAATCGACCTCGCCGATCGACATCATCACCCCGGAGCTGCTGCAGTCCACCGGCACCACCGAACTCGCCACCGCGCTGTCGCGGGTGCTGCCTTCACTGAACTTCCCGCGGCTGGCGATCTCCGACGGCTCCGATGCGGTGCGCCCGGCGCAGCTGCGCGGGCTGTCGCCCGACCACACCCTGGTGCTGGTCAACGGCAAGCGCTACCACAGCGGCGCCCTGGTCAATGTCAACGGCACCCAGGGACGCAGCTCGTCGCCGGTCGACCTCAACACCATTCCGATCGCGGCGATCGCGCGCATCGAGGTGCTGCGCGACGGCGCCTCGGCGCAGTACGGCTCCGATGCGATCGCAGGCGTCATCAACATCGTGCTCAAGGGCGCCGACCACGGCGGCAACGTCAGTGCGCGCTACGGCCAGTACAGCGCCGGCGACGGCCAGCAGTACGACGTGCTGGCCGACGGCGGCTTCCCGCTCGGCGCCGATGGCTTCCTGCACCTGGCCGCGCAAGCCGGTCACCAGGACCAGACCGATCGCGCGCGACCGTTCACCATCGGCACACCGACCTCCGTACAAGCACCGCTCGGCAAGGTCGTGGAACGCCAAGGCGATCCCGAAGTCGACAGCCGGTCCGGCAGCTACAACGCCGAAATCACAATTGACGACGTGCTGACGCTGTATTCCTACGGCCTCTACACCAGGCGCGACACCCTTTCCAACGGCTTCTTCCGGCCACCCGGTGCGCAGTCGAATATACCGTCGATCTATCCCAATGGTTTCCTGCCGCAAATCAACAATCTCTCCACGGACTACGGTTTCGTGGGCGGCCTGAAGAGCTTCACTCCTGGCGGCACCAACATCGACTTCAGCTATACCTACGGCACGAACGAGCTGACCTTCGACATCAAGAACACGCTCAACCGCAGCCTGGGCCCGACCTCACCGACCCAGTTCTACGCCGGCGCGTTGGAGGTCAAACAACACGTCCTCAACCTTGACTTCAACAAGCTGCTGGACTGGGGTCTTGCCTATCCGCTCACCCTGTCCTATGGCGCCGAGTGGCGCGGCGACAGCTTCCAGCAGTCGCCGGGCGAACCGCTTTCGTATGCCAACGGTGGCGTGGTCGCTCCCGGCGACACCACGCCGCGGCCAGGCGCTCAGGTGTTTTCAGGCTTCACGCCCGCCAATGGCGGCAACTTCGACCGCCACAATTTTTCGGGCTATGCCGGGCTGGAAGGCAATTTGAGCGAGAAGTTCACCGCCGGTATCGCGGCGCGTTATGAGAACTACAGCGACTTCGGCACCACCACCACGGGCAAGGCAACCGCGCGCTATGCCTTCAACGACTCCGTCGCCCTGCGGGGCACTGTCTCCACTGGCTTCCATGCGCCGTCGCTACAGCAGCAGTTCTTCCAGTCCACCGCGACCAATTTCCTGCCCACCCCGACCGGGTTGCAACCGTTCGACATCTTCACGTTCCGTGTGACCGACCCAGCGGCCATCGCGCTCGGGGCGGTACCGCTGAAGCCCGAGAAGTCGACCAATTACAGCCTCGGTCTGGTGTTGCAGCCGATCGATAACCTGTACGTCACCATCGACGCTTACCGGATCGAGCTGAAGGACCGGATCACCCTGTCAGAGAGCCTGACCAGTACTGCCGTGCGTAACTTTCTTAATAGCCCCGCAGTCGGTCTCATCGGCGTCGGCGGCGGCCGTTACTTCACCAATGCGATCGACACGACCACCACCGGCATCGATCTCATCGGAACCTACAAGTGGGAAGTCGGATCCGGCAGTATCGATTTCACCGCCGGCTACAACTACAACAAGACCGAGGTCGACCGGGTCGCACAAGCCTCGACAGCACTCGCCGTGATCGATCCTACTGCGGTGCGCTTCGGCCGCGTCGAGATCGGCCGCTTCGAGGTCGGCGCGCCGCGCGACAAGTTCCTGCTCGGCGGTATCTGGAAAACCGGCGAGTGGGAGTTCTCGGCCAATGGCACGCGCTTTGGCGAGATCACGATCCGCAACCCCAACCCGACCGGGATTCTGGACCAGACCTTCGATGCGAAGTGGACGCTTGACCTCGCCGCGACCTACAAACTCGGCAGCTGGAACTTCACCCTCGGCGGCGACAACGTACTTGACGAACATCCCGATGAGGTCATAGCCCTGAACTCGAGAAACGGCCAGGTGCCCTACACCAGCAGCGCGGCGCCGTTCGGCTTCAACGGCGCGTTCGTCTACCTCAAGGCCGGTTACTCGTGGTAACCGACGCCTGAGCCGCACTTGATCGACGCCCCGGCCAGCCCGGGGCGTCGTGCTTTTGTGCCACCATTCCTCCATCGGTGCTGGTGCGCTCGGGCGTCCTGTCCGTCCCGCAACCGATCCGGGGACGCTGGATGCCGCACGACACCTCGCTGATCGCCATCCTGTGCATGGGCTTCGTGCTGGCCTTCGTGCTCGGGCTGGCCGCGCAGCGGCTCCGGCTGTCGCCGCTGGTCGGCTACCTGCTGGCCGGCATGATCGCCGGGCCGTACACGCCCGGCTTCGTCGCCGACCAGGAGCTGGCGCCGCAGCTTGCGGAGATCGGCGTGATCCTGCTGATGTTCGGGGTCGGGCTGAAGTTCTCGCTGCGCGAGCTGATGGAGGTGCGCGCGATCGCCTTCACCGGCGCGCTGCTGCGGATCGCGGTGGCCACGGTGATGGGCTGGGCGCTTGGCCGCTTCCTCGGCTGGTCGGACGGCGCCGGCATCGTGTTCGGCATCGCGCTGTCGATCGCGAGCACCGTGGTGTTGCTGCGCACGCTCGAGGACCGGCGGTTGATCGAGACCCGCATCGGCCGCATCTCGGTGGGCTGGGTGGTGGTCGAGGACCTGGCGATGGTGCTGGTGCTGGTGCTGCTGCCGCCGCTGGCTGGCGCGCTCGGCGGCGACGCGGTCGGGGGCGGTCCCAGCGTCGGCGCGGCGCTGATCCTGACGCTGGCCAAGGTCAGCGCCTTCGTCGCCTTCATGCTGCTGGTCGGGCGCCGGATCATCCCCTGGGTGCTGGAGCGCGTGGCCAGCACCGGCTCGCGCGAGCTGTTCACGCTGTGCGTGCTGGCGCTGGCGATGGGCATCGCCTTCGGCGCCGCGGTGCTGTTCGGGGTGTCGTTCGCGCTTGGCGCCTTCTTCGCCGGCCTGCTGCTCAACGAGTCCGAGTTCGGGCACAAGGCCGCCAACGATTCCCTGCCCATGCGCGACGCATTCGCGGTGCTGTTCTTCGTCTCGGTGGGGATGCTGTTCGACCCGATGATCCTGGTCGAGCGGCCGCTGGAGATCGTCGCCACGGTGCTGATCATCGTGTTCGGCAAGTCCCTGGTCGCCTACGCCACCCTGCGCGCCTTCGGCAAGCCGCGCGGCACCGCGCTGACCATCACCACCAGCCTCGCGCAGACCGGCGAGTTCTCGTTCATCCTCGTCGGGCTGGGCGTCGCGCTGGAGATCCTGCCACAGGAGGGCCAGGACCTGGTGCTGGCCGGTGCGCTGATCTCGATCATGCTCAATCCCTTCCTGTTCACCCTGCTCGACCGTCGCGCGGCGCGGCGTGCGGTCGATGAGGAGTGGGGCGACATGGCGCGACCGGACGCCGATGCGCCGGCGGTGCCTGGCGACATCAGCGACCACACCATCCTCGTCGGCTACGGCCGCCTCGGCACGCAACTGGCGACGCTGCTGCGCGAGCGCGGCGTGCCGCTGGTGGTGATCGAGACCGACGGTGACCGCGTCCTCCAGGCGCGCGCGGACGGACTGCCCGCGATCCGCGGCAATGCCACCAGGGAGTCCGTATTGCGCGATGCCCTGCCGGAACGCGCCCAGCTCGCGGTGTACGCGATCCCGCGCACGCTGGAGGCCGGCGAGTCGATCACCCGGCTGAAGGCGATCAACCCCGCGATCACCGTGCTGGCCCGCGCCCACAGCGACGGCGAGGTCAAGCACCTGCTCAAGCACGGCGCCGACGGCGCGGTGCTGGCCGAACGCGAACTGGCCTATTCGCTGGCCGAGATGGTGATGGCGACGCCGCCTTATCGGCCGGCGCGCGTAGTGGCGACCTGACCAGGACCGGGCCTTTCACCTGAACCACAACTGCACCGGCGCAGCATGGACTGCGTATCCGACGGCGCCATCGGCGTCTCTTGACCTGTAGTGACCGCCACTCCGGAGCCAACCATGCAACGCCGCACCCTGCTGCAG
>JALZMP010000002.1 GCA_030858145.1 Pseudomonadota bacterium | reverse complement strand
GCTCACCTGTCGGGGTGTAGCTCAGCCTGGTAGAGCGCTACGTTCGGGACGTAGAAGTCGCAGGTTCAAATCCTGTCTCCCCGACCAGTCTCCGGATCCCACGTCCATGTGCAGGCTGCGCGGCTGGGGGCGTATCTCGCGGGGTCGTTTCCAGGGGGCCGCATCGGGCCGGCCCGAAGCCACTGCTGTCCCCTGCCTGTCGGCCTCCCGGCAACAGCAATGGCATGCGCCCGCCGGCCCGTGCGGCCCGGGAGCGTGCTGCGGCGACGTAGTGCCGTAGACTTGCGCCGTGCACAGCAGTTCACTCAGCAACATGCTGCGGTTCCGGGAGCGCTACCTCGCGCAGGCAGCCGGGTTACCCGTCGCCATCGCGGATATCGGCAGCATGGACGTCAACGGCAGCTATCGCCCCGTGTTCGACGACGAGGCGTGGCAGTACACCGGCGTGGACATGTCGCCCGGCAAGAACGTCGACGTGGTACTGCACGACCTGTACCAATGGAGCGAGCTGGAAACCGCCTCGTTCGACGTTGTCGTGTCCGGGCAGGCCTTCGAGCACATCGAGTATTTCTGGGAAACCATGGGTGAGGTGGCCCGCATCATGCGGCCGGGCGGGCTTTGCTGCCTCATCGCACCTTCCAGCGGCTACGAACACAGGTATCCGGTCGATTGCTGGCGGTTCTATCCCGACGGCATGCGCGCGCTTGCGCGCTACGCGGGACTGGAAACCCTGGATGCCTACGCGGAGTGGGATCCCGCACTCTACCCGGAGCGGGATCCGGTCTGGCAGGATTGCGTGCTTGTGGCCCGAAAACCAGGCACCACTTCCTGCATCAGCTTTGCAGCGCCAAGTGTGGCTGACGACGATACGTCGGGCCCGACGCGGATCCGTCGCAGCTATGTGACTTGCCGCCTGGAACCGGATTCGACGGCCTCCAGGCAGCTGCAGTGGCACCTGGACCGACCGCAAGACGCGCAGGACCAACCGTTGGATGCATCGGGGCGGCTTCGCGTGACCGGTTGGGCCCTGGGCGAGCACCTGCAACCCACGCGCGTTCTCGTCTGGCCCGACGGTGCCTCAGAACCACTCGCCTTTCCCATCGACAAGCCCAGGGCAGACGTGATCGAGGCGATACTGCAGCGCGATCCGCACGACGACCCCAGGCTGTACTGCGGTTTTGACTTCCGCATTCCGGCGCCAGCCCAACTGACGTTGGGATTTCAGCTGGGGGCCACGTCCACACGATGCTGCCGGCTGGACTGGGACCAGCGCGCGCACCAATGAAAGAAGGCCGGGGAAACCCCGGCCTTCCGTACTCCAGCAACCGACGCTTACCTGCCCGGGACCCGGCAGCAGCGCGCCACGCCCTGCGCGTTCACCGAGCCACCGGTATCCCGAGTCACCTCTGCGCTCCAGCCGTTCACGGTCGGGAAGGAAGCTTTGACGGTCAGGGTGCCAGGACCCGATTGAGTATTGCCGCCGCCGGTGACGATGAAGCCCGCCGGGCAGCTCGCCGTGACCGTGACGACCGAACCGGAGGGGATGTTGTTGGCCACCGGACCCAACTCGGTCTGGCAATCCAGTGCGGTAGCCAGCGGCGCGGCAAAGTAGCCCGCCACATCGCCGACCACGTGGGACTCATTCCTGGCAAAGACCGAGAACTGGAATGCCTGGCCCATCGTTTGCTTGACCAGCAACTCGTTGCCATTCTCCGCGCCGACGATGAAGTTCACGCTGGCGGCCAAAGGCTGGGGAGAGGCGAACGGGAATACCGTGAGGAAGCCAGGCGCAACAGGACGGACGGTCGTTACGTTCACCACCACGGCCGAAGCGCCAGCCGGGATACCGCAATCGCTGGCGGCACCGCCCTGCGCGGTGAAGTCGGTTGTCGTGAACGAGTTGAAATCACGGGTTTCCTCGGCGGCGATCGCCCCGCCCGCCACGCGGGTGTCGAACAGACGACAGGGCACGACGCCGGTATACACCAGATCCACCGACGGGCTGCCCAGCGCTTGGATGGCGGGCAAGGAGCCATCGGAGCGTGCCATCGTGTCGATCACCTGGGCGTCGCTGGTCTGCTGGCCCATCAGCGCGGACATCATGCCTTCGAACGTCGTCATCCGCGCCGCGCGCTGCAGGTTACGGACGTCGGCCTGTGCGAACGTCGGTCCCATGTTGCGCGCCCAGGCAGAGGGCGAGGTGCCATAAATCTTCTGCACGTAGGCACCCCAGGTGCGCACGATGCTGCCCACCGCGGCGCCGCGGCTGGTCTGAGCCTGGTACGAGGATGCGCCGTTGCTGGCGGCGGCGGGCTTGCCCTTGCCCTGCGCCATCGCAGCAGAGCCGGCAACCGTGGTAACGAGCGCGGCCGCAATGGCCAAAGTCAGCATTTTCATGGAACCCCCTTGAGTGGACATGCGTCAGTGGGACCACCCCACGACGACAGAGACATGAAGCGCACGATCCGTGCCAACGCCCAGGGCGCTGATCCGCGCCTGGCGGGCTCAAGTCAGAAAAACGTGATGGACGTCACGGGTCATTAGTGAACCAATCGAGGTCCATTTCGGACTTTCTTGGTCAGGGGGTGCCCCGCCCCGACAGGTCACAGGCGCCTTGACCGCCCCAACAGGTCACAGGCGCCTTGACCGCCCCGACAAGGGCCGCAAGGCGCAAATCGGCAGCGGCAGCAGGCTCCCATTCGGTCCGCGCCGCGGCGACCTTGGCGTCACTGCCGCGCATCAGCGCGATCACGTCTGGGTTGCGCTGGTTGGGCATGGTCGAGCTGCCCGAGGTGTACTGCGCCGGCCTTGAACCGCGCGCCACAAGGCCCGCAATGCTTCTCTGTGCCTGGTGCCTGCCAAGGGCATTTTGCAGGCCGATCGCTGCTTGACCCTGCTGCAAGCCGGCCAGCCCACCCCGCCCGCGCGCCTGTTCATGCCGCCAGCCGTTGCTGACGGCACAAAAAAAGAGGGCCGGCAAGGCCGGCCCTCATCAACAAGGCGCAGTCGATCAGCGACCGGGCACGCGGCAGCAATCTCTGACTGCGACGGCTGTCGCCGTGTTCGTCAATGAGAGATTGAGGAACGTACAGCTGTCGGACGTGATCGAAAGAATAACGGCGTCTATTCCGAAATTCTGCTCACATCTTGTGCTCGTGCCGGTGAATCCTGACGGGCAAACTTGAGCAAGGGCCGTGCCGGTGGCCCCCGGCAAAATGGAGACGGGGGAGCCAGCCACTTGCACGCATTCCAAGGCCGTGGCCATCGGTGCAGCGAAGTAGCCCGCCACGTCGCCGGCCACATGGGACTCGTTCTTGGCAAAGACCGAGAACTGGAATGCCTGGCCCATCGTTTGCTTGACCAGCAACTCGTTGCCATTTTCAGCATTGACAATGAAATTTACGCTGGCGGCGAAAGGCTTGGGAGAGGCGAACGGGAATACCGTGAGGAAGCCAACTGTCGTAGGACGGATTGCCGTCACGTTCACCACCACGACCGAAGCGCTAGCCGGGATACCGCAATCGCTGGCGGCACCGCCCTGCGCGGTGAAGTCGGTTGTCGTGAACGAGTTGAAATCACGGGTTTCCTCGGCGGCGATCGCCCCGCCCGCCACGCGCGTGTCGAACAGACGGCATGGCACGACGCCGGTATACACCAGATCCACCGACGGGCTGCCCAGCGCCTGGATGGCGGGCAAGGAGCCATCGGAACGTGCCATCGTGTTGATCAGCTCGGCGTCGCTGGTCCGCTGGCCCATCAGCGCCGACATCATGCCTTCGAAGGTCGTCATCCGCGCCGCGCGCTGCAGGTTGCGGACGTCCGCCTGGGCGAACGTGGGTCCCATGTTGCGCGCCCAGTCAGAGGGCGAGGTGCCATGAATCTTCTGCACGTAGCCACCCCAAGTGCGCACGATGGTGCCCACCGCGGCGCCGCGGCTGGTCTTAGCCTGGTACGGGGACGCGCCGTTCAACCCGCGCGCGGAGATCTCGGCCCGCGTGCGGATCGGCAACTCGCGCGCTTCCATATTGTTGGCAACGGCGGGCTTGCCCTTGACCTGCGCCATCGCAGCAGAGCCGGCAACCGTGGTAACGAGCGCGGCCGCAATGGCCAAAGTCAGCATTTTCATAAACCCCCCCTAGTGGGAGTGAACATGCGTAGAAGGGACGACCCCATCACTACATGCAATCCACTGATCTGCAACAACGCAAGACACATTAGATTTATGTGATTTTATACTCTTGGCAGTATGATTAACGCGTGATAAAGCGCGGACGGCGTCTATTTGGAATCTTAATGGTACAGGGCGCCGCACCCCGATCAGGTCACAGGCGCCTTAGCCGCGTCGTCAGGGCCGCAAGGCGCAAGTCAGCCGCGGCACCCGGCGAGACCCGGGCAGCCAGGCTGGCGGCAGGGTCCCCGGAGTGCCACCGCGCGGGGTCGGCGGCCCTGCCGTAGGCCTCCCGGAAGGGAACCCCGCCCTTGGCCAGGTCCACCGCCAGGTCGGTGGCGTACATCGACGGCTCCAGCGCGGCAGCCATGCGGTCCTCGCGCCACGCCAGCCGGTCCAGCAGGCCGGGCAGCAGTGCCAGGGCCTGCAGGCCCTTGCCGAAGCCGTGGAACAGGGCACCCTTGCCTACCTGCAGGTCGCGGTGGTAGCCCGAGGGCAGCGACAGCAGGTGCTCCCACTCGGTCCGCGCCGCGGCGACGCTGGCGTAGCTGCCGCGCATGAGTTCGATCACGTCCGGGTTGCGCTTGTTGGGCATGATCGAGCTGCCGGTGGTGTACTGCGCCGGAAGCGCGACGAAGCCGAACTCGCTGCTGGTGAACAGGCTCAGGTCCCAGGCCAGGCGGCGCAGGTCGAGCATCGCGCTGCCCAGCGCCTCCAGCGCCGCCAGTTCGAACTTGCCACGCGAGAGTTGGGCATAGGTCGCCGCCACTTGCAGCCGGCCGAAGCCAAGCGCCTCGGTGGCGTGGTCGCGCTCAAGCGGCAGGTTGACCCCGTACCCCGCAGCGGTGCCCATCGGGTTGGCGTCGATCCAGCGCAGCGTATCGCTGGCACGCGCCGCATCGTCGATGAAGGCCTCGGCCCAGCCCGACCACCACATGCCCAGCGAGGAGACCACCGCGCGCTGCAGGTGGGTGTAGCCGGGCAGCGGCACGTCCTGCTCCGCCTGCGCCCGCCGCAGCGCCACCTCGGCGACTTCGACGCAGATCGCCTGCAGGGACGACAGCTTCTCCTTCAGCCACAGGCGCGTGGCCACCAGCACCTGGTCGTTGCGGCTGCGCCCAGTGTGGATCTTGCGACCGGTATCGCCCAGCCGCTCGACCAGTCGCGCCTCGATCGCCGAGTGGCCGTCCTCGTAGCGCGCTTCGAGCACGAAGTCCCCGGAGCGGAAGTCCCCTGCCAGTGCATCTAGTTCACGCGACAGCTGCGCCAGCTCATCCGCGGACAGGATGCCGATGCGCTGCAGGCCTTGCGCGTGCACCTTGCTGGCGGCGATGTCGTGCAGGAAGAACTCGCGGTCCAGCACCACGTCGTCGCCGGCGAGGAAGGCCTGGATGTCGGCGTCGACGCTGACGCCGGGTTTTTGCCAGAGCAGGTCGGACATGGGGTGTCTCTCGATTGATGCGTCCCTGCACGCAAGAACGACGTGAGCTGCGGGCGATTGCGCTTGTGGGAGCGACGGTAGTCGCGACTGCCGTCGCTCCCACGGTGGATCCAAGCGCCCGCGGCCGAAGCCTTTCCTATGGCGCAGTTGGCAATGGTATGCCTTCGAGCTCGTCGAAGCCGAAGGCTAGGTTGAGGTTCTGCATCGCCTGCGTCGCCGCGCCCTTGAGCAGGTTGTCGAGCGTGGCGACGACCACCAGCCGGCGGCGGTCTTCCGAGACCACGAAGCCGCCGACCTCGGCGCCGTGGCGGCCGGCGATGCGGCTGACCCACGGCGCCTCGTCGCGGACACGCACCAGCGGCTCCTCCGCGTAACGCGCGGCATACCTCGCCCGTACCGTATCTCGCGTGGCCGGTTCGCGCAGGTGCAGGTTGGCGGTGACGGTCAGGCCGCGGAAATGCGGCGCCACGTGCGGCATGAACTCCACCGGCAGGCCGAGCTGCCGCGCGGCCTCGCGCTCGTGCACGTGGCCGACCAGGCCGTAGGGCATCAGGTTGTCTCGCAGCTTGTCGAGGTCGTTGCGGTCGGAGGGCGCGGTACCCGCGCCGGAATAGCCGGAGACGCCGAAGCACTGCACCGGCCCCTGCAGCAGGTCCCGCATCGGGGCGACGGCGAGCTGCATCGCGGTGGCGTAGCAGCCGGGATTGGCGATGCGCCGCTGCCCTGCATGCTGCTCGCGCGTCAGTTCCGGCAGGCCGTAGTGCCAGCCTTCGTCGAAGCGATGGTCCGCGGAAAGATCGACGATCACGGGCGTGGCGCCATCGCGGGCGATCCCGGCGACGCAGGCGGCCGCCTTGCCGTTGGGCAGCGCGAGCACGTAGGCATCCGCGCCCTGCGTCGCCAGCGCGTCGTGTTCGATCCGGGCGTAGCGCAGCCCGCCGCGGTACTCCGGCACGTGCGCGGACACCCGCTGGCCATCGAGCTCCCGCGAGGACACGAACGCGAGTTCGAACGCCGGATGCGCAGCGACCAGCCGGATCAGCTCCGCGCCGGTGTGGCCACGCGCACCGACGATGCCGAGCGTCCGCCGGCTCATGCCGGCGCCACCAGGGTCGGCACCCGCGTCGCGCAATGGTCGACCGCAGCCTCGATCGCGGCGAAATCCGCGAGTCCGTACCAGAACGCCGTCCATTGCGCCTGCTTGTGGCAGCCATCGGCCTCGGCGAAATAGAAGGCATTGGCCGCGTTCTGTGACCGCGAGCGCCAGAACAGCCGCGGCGTCTCCTCGCGCATCACCTGCCAGACCGCGCGGCCGAGGCCCTCGCCCTGCGCGTCGTCGAGCACCGCAAACTTGTCCAGGTAGGGCGTGCCCGCTTCGTCGGTCAGGAGTACCGCGGCGCGGTAGTGCTCGCTGACGTAGGCGCGCAGCAGCGGCGTGCGCTCGAAGTAGTCCGGGACCAGGCGGCGCTCGAAGCTGGATTCGATCAGTCTGCGCAGGCGCAGCAGGTCGAGTTCAGCCCAATCCTTCGCGTGAAGCACGCGCTCGCCGCGGCGCACCAGGGTCCCCGAGCCCATGTGCGTGAACAGTTCCTTGGCGAGGTCGGCCGGCTGCGTGATCGACACCGACGACGCCTGCGGCAGGCCGTCGAGCAGCGCCTTGATCTGCTGCAGCTTCACCCGCATGCCGCCGTTGAGCCAGGGCTGTTGCATCAGCTGACCGTACTCGGTCGACAGGTTGATCGAGTCGATGACATCCCCAGTCTCGTTCAGCAATCCGCCCGTACCGGTGAGGAAGATGATCTTGTACGGCTGCAGCTCCAGCACCAGCGCGTTGGCGGCGAAGTCGGCGTTGATGTTGAGGATTTGACCGCTTGGCGTCTCGCCGAGGCTGGCGATCACCGGGATCGAGCCGGCCTGCAGGCTGGCCTCGATCGGCGCCAGGTTCACGCGCTTCACCTCGCCGACCAGGCCATAGGTATCGCGGTCGAGGTAGTCGGCCTCGAACACGCCGCCGGTGATCGAGGTGGCACGCGCGTTCGCCTGCTGCAACGCCTCGACCAGTTGCAGGTTGGAGGCCTGGAACACGCGGCGGACGACCGCGAGCGCCTCCGGCGACGTGACCCGAAGGCCTTCCAGCGTGCGCTTCCCGATGCCGGCAGCCGCCAGCGCGTCGTCGAGCTGCGGTCCGGCGCCATGGACCACGATCGGCGTCAGTCCGACCTCCTGCAGGAACGCCAGCGACGAGGTCAGCGCCTCGAGGTCGTCGCGCAGCAACGCGCCGCCGACCTTGACCACGGCAAAGCGCTTCGCATCCAGCTGCGAGAAGCGCTTGAGGTATTGGCTGATCTCCTTGGCGCTGGCCATGCTCGAGAGCAGGCGCACGATGGTCTGGCGGGTTTGCAGGTGGGCTTGCATGGGGCTGCGATTCTCTCGTTTCTTGTAGGAGCGGCTTATAGCCGCGAGCTGTCTATTTTCTGGATTGCCGGCGACACAAAGCAAAGGCTCGCGGCTGTAAGCCGCTCCTACCAGGGCTGTGGCCGATCGGCGGCGATGATCCTCTGTACCGACTCGGCATAGGTCTGCAGCTGTGCCAAGGCCACCCACTCGTCGGCGCTGTGCGCCTGGGCGATGTCGCCGGGGCCGTAGACGATCGCGGTCAAGCCTGCGTGCGAGAACAGCGAGGCCTCGGTCCAGAAATCGACGGCATTGCCGATCGGCAACGCCAGCGCGTCGGCCAGGTCGCGCGCTGCCAGGCGCCGGTCCTCGGCCTCGGCGACGTCGCCGCCGGGCAGCGGCGGGCCACGGAAGGTTTCCGCGTAGCGCTCCAGCGCGCCGGGTCGGGCAAGGCCGCTGAAGCGGCGATGCAGTGCGTCGATGTCCTGCGACGGCAACGGCCGGAAGCCGAAGCGCACTTCCGCCTCCGGCGCGATCACATTGGCCTTGATGCCGCCCTCGACCCGGCCGATGTTGAAGCGCAACCCGGTCAGTCCGCCGAAGCGGCGGTGCGATTCGGACTCCACGAAGTCCAGCGCCCGCGCCCCCCAGCGCATCGCTTGGTGCAGGGCGCTGGCTTCCAGGGCGCCGGCCGCGGAGGCGTGCCCGGCCTCGCCCTGGAACTTCAGCTGCGCCGCGCTAATCCCGCGGTGTGCGAGCACCGCCTCGCAGCGCGTCGGTTCGGCCACCAGCACCTCGCCGAAACCATGTGAAGTCTTGAGGAAGGCGTCGATGCAGCGCGCGTCGTTGGCTTCCTCGTCGCTTGAAAACAGGAAGGCGGCGTCGCCCGGCACGGTCCGTGCGGCCGCGAGCAGGCAGGCCGCCGCGCCCTTGATGTCGCAGGCGCCGAGGCCGATCGCGCGGTCGTCGGTCACCCGCAGCGTGTGCGGATCGGCCGTCCACGCCGGCGAGTCCGGCACCGTGTCCAGGTGCACGTTGAACAGCCGTGTCGGCGTGCCGCGCACGGCCAGCAGCGAGACCGCACCGTCGCCGTGGTCGCGCAGGTCGAGCTCGAAATCCGGCAGCTGCGCGCGGAGGTAGTCGAGGATCCCGTCCGCGCCGATCGCGCGCGGCGGGTTGCGGGTGTCGAAGGACACCAGGGCGGCGAGGTGCTGGAGGATCGAATCGAGCATCTGGTTCATCGTTCCGATGTTGTAGGAGCGGCTTCAGCCGCGAGCTTTTGAACTGGCGTTGGTGCGTGCGAATAACTCGCGGCTGTAGCCGCTCCTACAGGAAAAGACTATTTGCGGTTGACCTGCGCCCACAGCGTCGAACTCATGCCGTAGAGCCGGATGAATCCTTCGGCCTCCTCCACGCCCCAATCCGCGGACTGCGCATAGGTCGCCCCTTTGGCTTGCAGCAGGTGCGGCGACGACACCGCGACCGCATCGACCCGTCCGCCGCGGGTTTCCAGCACCACTTCGCCATTGACCATGCGCTGGGACGACGCCAGGAAGGCCTCGAGATCGGTCTTCAATGGGTCGTGGTAGAAACCCTCGTAGACCAGCTCCACCCACTTGCGCGCGACATCGGGTTTGAAGCGGTTCTGTTGCTTGCTCAGCACCGCCTCCTCCAGCGCGCGATGCGCGGAGAGCAGGGCGGCCAGGCCGGGCGCCTCGTACACGATGCGGCCCTTGAGACCGATGGTGGTGTCGCCGGTGTAGAGGCCGCGGCCGACACCGTACTGCGCGAACAGCGTGTTGAGCTTCGCCAGCAGCTTGTGGCCCGGCATCTCCACGCCGTCCAGCGCCACCGCCTCGCCCGCGACGAAGCGCAGCGTCGCCTGCAGCGGTTCGTCCGGCCATGCGCTGCGCGGCGCGCACCAGCCGCGCGCGCCCTCGCCCGGCGCCTCCCAGCGGTCGATCTCGCCGCCGGACATGGTCAGGCCGAGCAGATTCTCGTTGATGGTGTAGGCCTTCTGCCTGGCGCGCACGCCGAAACCGCGCTCCTCGAGGTAGGCCTGCTCGTAGGCGCGCGTCTGGGTGTGCTGCTTCTGGATCTCGCGGATCGGCGCCACGATGCTGTAGTCGCCGCTGGCCGGACTTCTACTGGAATGGACCGCGAGGTCGAAGCGCACCTGGTCGTTGCCCATGCCGGTGCAGCCGTGGGCGATGGCGTGCGTGCCTAGGTCATTGGCACGGGCGAGCGCAGCATCGACGATCAGGTAGCGGTCGGAGACCAGCAACGGATACTGCCCCTGGTAACCCTCGCCGGCCCACACGAAGGGCTTGACAAAGTCGTCCCAAAGCGCCGGTCCGCCATCGATGGTGACGTGGCTGGCGACGCCGAGCTCCTGCGCACGTGCCTCGATCGATGCGCGCTCGCCGGCATCGACGCCGCCGGTATCGGCGAACAAGGTATGCACGGCCCAGCCGCGTTCCTGCAACCACGGTACGCAGAAGCTGGTGTCGAGGCCTCCGGAGAACGCCAAGACAATATCTTGGCTTTCTCCGGAGGCGGGATTGGGGATTCGGGATTTGGGATTCGTCGAAGCCGACACGGCAGTGTTCCTTGTAGAGTTTGGACAGCGGGTTTCCTCGTGTTGTTCTTGCAAATCCCTAATCCCGAATCCCCAATCCCAATGGCTGCGCGACCAGCGTAGCCATGATGGCCTTCTGCACATGCAGCCGGTTTTCCGCCTCGGCGATGGCGATGCAGCTTGGCGAGTCCATCACCGCGTCGGTGGCCTTGACGTTGCGCCGCAGCGGCAGGCAGTGCGAGAACACGGCGTCGTTGGTCAGTGCCATCTTGGCTTCGTCGACGATGAAGTGGCGGTAGCGGTCGCGGATCGGTTTCTCGCGCTCCCAGTCGCCGAAGTACGGCAACGCGCCCCAGCTCTTGGCATAGATCACGTCGGCGCCTGCATACGCGGACTCGATGTCGTGGCTGATGGTCAGCGAGCCGCCCTGCTCGGCCACGTTCTGCCGCGCCCAACCGAGATAGCGTTGGTCGAGCAGGTAGTCGTGCGTCGGGCACAGCAGGGTCACGTCCATGCCCATGCGGGTGGCGATGGTCAGTGCCGAGTTGGCCACGGCGGTGTTGAGCGCCTTGGGATGGTAGGTCCAGGTCAGCACGTACTTCTTCCCGCGCAGGTCGGGGGTGTCGAAATGCTCCTGCAGCGCCATCACGTGCGCCAGCTCCTGGCAGGGATGGGTGATGGTCTCCATGTTGATCACCGGCACCGGCGAATGGCGCGCAAAGGCCTGCAGCACCCGGTCCTCGCGGTCCACCGACCAGTCGACGAATTTCGGGAACGCGCGCACGCCGACCAGGTCGACGTAGCGGCCGAGCACGCGCGCGACCTCGGCGACGTGTTCCTCGGCCTCGCCGTCCATCACCACGCCCGGCTCGAACTCGATCGGCCAGGCGTCCTTGCCCGGCTGCAGCACCACGGCGTGGCCCCCCAGCTGGAAGGCGCCAAGCTCGAAGCTGGTGCGGGTGCGCAGCGACGGATTGAAGAACAGCAGGGCGATCGACCGGCCCTGCATGGCGTCGCCCAGGCGGTTGCGCTTGAAATCGGCCGCCTGGGCCAGCAGCGCATCTAGCTCGGCGCGGGTCCAGTCCTGGGTGTTGAGGAAATGCTGCATGGGAGGCGGGCTCGGGAAGGGGTTGCGGAGATCCGGTGCTTCGGCGGGATTCCATAGCAGTGCCGGGGGTGGCCGGCAAATCCGCATCCGCGAGGCACAAAACGACAAAACCCGGCACGGGCCGGGTTCCTGACGGTCAAACTCGTGGCTGGACGAGACCCGCTACCCGGCGCGGGGGTGGGCTTGCAGTCGGCGCGCACGCGAGGTCATGCCCGAGGCCATCCGGGCGGAGGTCAGGAGAGCGGGATTGGCGTCGGCGGGAAGGCGCGTCATCGGCGCGCATGCTCGCACGCAGGCCGGTGCGCTGCAAGCTCGCGCTTCAGCGGTCGCCGCCCGGCGTCACCACCGGGGTCACCGAGACCCTTACGCGGACCCGGTTGCCGGGGTCGTAGGGCAGCCGCGAGCGGTACTTGACGCCGCGATGGAGGTATTCGACGTCGTAGGCGATCGGGCGACGGAACTCGCGATCCACCGGCACCATGCGGCAATCGCCCGCGTCAGCCACGCGCGCGGGCGGGTCTCCGGCTGGCGTGAGCACCTCCTTGACCACCCCGACCATCCGCGACAGCCCGCGTCGCTGTTCGTCGTCGCGCTGCACCGGGGTCGACTGGTCGCAGCGCTCGACCATGCTGGTCGCGCGCAGGGTCTGGTAAACCGGCTCGGCGGCCATCACCCGGGCGTATTCCATGCGGATGTTCTCGCTAGGCCCGGTGCCGTCCTGCGCCCAAGCTGTCTGCGCCAGGGTGGCAAGCAGGCACAGCGCAAAGCGGGCGGGAAGACGGACGGACATCGTGACCGGAGCAGCAGCAACCATCCTCAAGTGTATGGCTTCCCCGCCGCCGAGGCATGAATCGCGGCTGTCGTGCGCCGTGCGCGGCCGCTAGAATCCGGATTCCACCCGGCGATGCCCACGATGGCCCTGCAGCTGTACAACACCCTGAGCCGCCGGACCGAGGCCTTCCAGCCGCTCGATGCCGACGCCGGCACGACCATGTACCTGTGCGGGCCGACCGTCTACGGCTACGTGCACATCGGCAACGCGCGCGGGCCGGTGGTGCTCGGCGTGCTGGCCGACCTGCTGCGGCGGCGCTTCGGCGCGCTGCGCTACGCGCGCAACATCACCGATATCGACGACAAGATCAACGCCGCCGCCGCCGAACAGGGCGTGCCGATCTCGGCGATCACCGACCGCTTTGCCGCCGCCTACCGCGAGGACATGGCCGCGCTCGGCGTGGCGCCGCCGGACCTGGAGCCCGCGGCCACCCGCCACGTCGATGCGATCGTGGCGATGATCCAGGGCCTTGTCGCCACGGGGCACGCCTATGTGGCGGAGGGCCACGTCCTGTTCGCGGTGGCCTCGTTCGACGGCTACGGAAAACTGTCGCGACGCGATCCCGAAGACATGCTGGCCGGCGCCCGGATCGAGGTCGCACCGTACAAGCGCGACCCCGGCGACTTCGTGCTGTGGAAGCCGTCCAGCGACGCGCTGCCCGGCTGGGATTCGCCCTGGGGCCGCGGCCGCCCGGGCTGGCATATCGAGTGCTCGGCGATGGCCGCGGCGCACCTGGGCGAGACCATCGACATCCACGCCGGCGGCATCGACCTGCAGTTTCCGCACCACGAGAACGAGATCGCGCAGAGCGAGTGCGCCCACGGCGGCAGGCCGTTCGCGCGCTTCTGGCTGCACCACGGCATGCTCAACTTCGGCGGCGCCAAGATGTCGAAGTCGGTGGGCAACATTGAAAAAATCCAGGACCTCGTGCACCGGCACCCGCCCGAGGCCCTGCGCCTGGCCCTGCTGTCCGCGCACTACCGGCAACCGCTGGACTGGAGCGATGCCCTGATCGAGCAGTCGGTGCGCACCCTCGACCGCCTTTACGGCACCCTGCGCGACTTGTCCGACGTCGCTGCCGAGGCCCGCATCCCGGACGCCATCGAGTCCGCCCTCGACGACGACCTCAACACCCCGCAGGCGCTGGCTGCGCTCGCGGCCATCGCCGCCGAGGCGCGCAAGGCGGGGAACGACGACGACAGGCGGTGCCTCAAGGCAGAACTGCTGGGCGCGGGACTCGCGTTGGGGCTGCTGCAACAGGCACCCGCCGAGTGGTTCTCCCGCGGCGCCTCCGGCGATGACGACGCCCGCATCCAAGTCCTTGTCGACGAGCGCGCCGACGCCAAGCGCAGCCGCGACTTCGCCCGCGCCGATACCATCAGCGACGCGCTGGCAAGCGAAGGCATCCTGCTGGAGGACACGGCGCAGGGGGTGCGCTGGGTGAGAAAGCGCATCTAGCCGAGGCCCTATCGGCGTCGGCTGCGCTTCCAAGCGTACGAATTTGCGTGAACCCCAGCCTTTGCAAGTACGGCATCGCATCTTCGATGCACACCCTGCGCACGCTAAGATCGGCAACGACGTGACCGACACCGCCTTCCCCCTCGAACCCTCCCCCGCCGGAGCCCAGGCCGCGATCCAGGAGGAATTCGCCTTCTTCGGCGACTGGTCGGAGCGCTACCAGTACCTGATCGACCTGGGTCGCAAGCTGCCGTCGTTCCCGGAGGCCTGCAAGACCGACGCACACCGCCTGCACGGCTGCCAGTCGATGGTCTGGATTCTGCCCACGGGCGGCGCCGAGCGGCTCGACTTCCGGGCGGTCAGCGACTCGGCCATCGTCTCGGGGCTGATCTACCTCGCGCTACGCGTGTATAGCGGACGCAGTGCGCGCGAAATCCTCGACACCCAGCCGGACTACATCGCCAGGATCGGTCTTGCGAAACATCTGTCGCCCACGCGCAGCAACGGCCTCGCCGCCCTGCTCGGCTACATCCGTGACACCGCGCAGCGCAGCCTGGCTTGAGCGCGTCGCCGCCGGCGCTGGACGAGGCCGGCGGCAGGCACGCATCGCCGCTTGCGAACCCGGGCTTCCGCGCGTTGATGCGCTACCGCATCTGCTCGATCCTGTCCTACCAGATCGTCGCGGTCACCGTCGGCTGGCACGTCTACGAACTCACCCGCGACCCGTGGATGCTGGGGCTGATCGGACTGGCCGAGGTACTGCCCTATTTCTGCGTGGCGCCGTTCGCCGGCTACCTGGTCGACCAGCTGCCGCGGCGCAGGCTGGGCCTGATGGCCTGCCTGGGCCTGGCCGTGACCCCTCTGGTGCTGGCCGCGATCGCCTCGGGCTGGCTCGCCGACCGCGGTGTCGGCCCGATCTACTTGGCCGTCGCGCTCACCGGCGCAGTCCGTGCCTTCCTCGGGCCGGTCTACAACGCGCTGTTCGCCCGCGTGCTGCCGCGGGTGCAGTTCGCCCGCGGCGCCAGCCTGGGCAGTATCGTGTTCCAGGCGGGGCTGGTGATCGGCCCCGCCATCGGCGGCGTGCTGATCGGCTGGGCCGGCAAGCCGAGCGCGTATGCGTCAGCAGTCGGATTCGCCCTGGTCGCGGCGGTGTCCGTGGCACGGCTGCGGGTCACCGAGCCGCCACTGCAACTGCAGCGCGCGCCGGTGTTCGCCAGCATCGCCGAAGGTGCGCGCTTCGTGTTCGGCCACCAGATCCTGCTCGGGGCGCTGGCGCTGGACATGTTTGCGGTCCTGTTCGGCGGCGCGATCGCGTTGGCGCCCGCCTTCATCCAGGAGATCCTGGACCATGGCCCGGAAGGGCTGGGCATCCTGCGCGCCGCGCCGGCGCTGGGCGCGGTGGCGGTCGGCCTGTGGCTGGCTCGAAAACCCGTGCAACGCTACGCCGGCCGCGTGCTGCTGGCGGCGGTGGCGGGATTCGGGCTGTGCATGATCGGCTTCGGGCTGTCAACGAGCTTCTGGCTGTCGGCGCTGTGGCTCCTGCTGTCAGGCATGTGCGACGGGGTGTCGGTGGTGCTGCGCTCGACCATCCTGCAGCTGGCCACGCCCGACGGCATGCGCGGCCGGGTTTCATCGATCAATGGCCTGTTCATCGGCTCGTCCAACGAGCTCGGCGCGTTCTACGCCGGCTCGATGGCGCGGCTGTTGGGACTGGTGCCGGCGGTGGTGCTGGGGGGATGCGTGACCTTGGGGGTGGTCGCGACCACGGCCTGGAGGGCTCCGCGACTACGGCGGCTGGACCTGCGCGAACTGCATTGATCGCGCGGGCCGTCCTATGAAAAACCCGGCCGGAGCCGGGTTCCTAGGACCGCGGAATCACGCGGCGATCAATCGCCGATCTGCTTCTGCAGGTGCTCCCAGCGCTCCTGCTCGTCGATGGTGCGCTCGGCGGTCAGCCGGGCCTCCAGCCGCTCGAGCCCGATCTCCTCGCCGGAATCGACGCTGTAACCGTATTCACCGTCCTCCACCCGCTTGAGGGTGCTGTCGATCTTGCCGATCAGCTTGCGGTAGCGGTCGCGGGTGCGCAGCTCCAGCGAGTTTTCGGTCTCGCGGGTGGCTCGCTCGGCCTCGTCGCCGACGTCGCGCACCTCCTCCTTCAGGTTCTCGATGGTCTGCTTGGACTCCTCGACCAGGTCCGCGCGCCAGGACGACAGCCGCTGGCGGAAGTACTCGGTCATCAGCGGACCCATGTATTCCTCGTCCCCGCCTGGCTTGTAGCCGGAGGGCAGGATCGGGCGGCCGGTTTCGTCGGTCTTGTACGGGACCACCTTCACCTTGCCCTTGGGCGCGGGTGCCGACGGCCGGGCAGGTACCGCGACCGCCACCTTGCCGACCGGTCGCGGTGGCGCCGCCGGTTTGCCGGGGGCCGGGCGCGTCGTTGTCTCGGCGGCCACGGGTTTGGCGGGCCTGGCCTTGCCCTTGGGCTTGGCGGCAGGCGCGACCTTCGGTGTCGCTGGTCGGGGACCGGGTGCGGGCTTGGCGATCGTGGCCGCTACGGGCCTGGCGGCCTTGTGTGGCGCAGCCTGCTTCGGGGCCGGCCCCTTGGCGGCAGGCTTCTTCGCGGGGGCAGCCTGCTTCACGACTGCTTTACCGGCAGCTGGTTTCTTCGCAGGCACCTTTCTGGCCACGGCCTTCTTCACCGGCGCCTTGACGACGGCCTTGCTGGGCTTCCTTGGCGGGGCCTTCCTGGGGGCCGCCTTCTTCGCTGCGGTCTTTTTCGTCGCGGCCTTGGCGGGCGCTGCCTTCTTGACGGCTGCCTTTTTGACGGCCGCCTTCTTGACCGCTGCCTTCTTCGCGGGCGCCTTGCCTGCGGTTTTCCTGGCGACGGGCTTGCCGGACTTGGTCGCGGCCTTGGCGGCCTTCTTGCTGGTTTTCTTCACTGCCACTTGAGGCGGTCCTTACTGGGAGGTGTCGGCATCGGCGCGGGTCGCACCGAGCGTGTGCGCCCGAAGCGCAAGGGAGGGTGAGGGCGTTGCCGCCGGATGAACCCAGGCGCCGCCACGGCGGCGCGAGCGGGGCTCCGGCCCCTCGAAGTTGCGCCACGGCCGCAAGGGCCGCGGGCGACGCACCCTTCCCTTGGTCGGGAAAGCGCGCTGTTATACCCTGCCGGGACCGCAGCGGCAACCGCGACACTTCCGGCTGCGCCGCATGCACACTGCCTGATTGACGTGATCGACCACCTTCTCATCACCCTGCTGCGCGGTTACAAGCGTGTCTTGAGCCCGCTGCTGGGGCCGCGGTGCCGGTTCCTGCCCAGCTGCTCGGAGTACGCGATGGAGGCCATCGGTCGTTTCGGCGCGCTCAAGGGCAGTTGGCTGGCGCTGCGGCGGATCGGTCGCTGCCATCCCCTGCATTCCGGCGGCCTCGATCCCGTCCCCCCTGCCCCCACGGACCCCAGCCGATGACCGACACCCTTATCGTCAACGCCCGCCTGGTCAACGAAGGCCGCGAGTTCGACGCCGATCTGCGCATCTCGCGCGGACGCATCAGCGAGATCGGGAGCGGACTGGCGTCCGGCGATCGCGAGCAGGTGGTGGATGCCGCGGGCCGGCGCCTGCTGCCGGGAATGATCGACGACCAGGTGCACTTCCGCGAGCCGGGCATGGAATACAAGGCTGACATCGCCAGCGAGTCCGCGGCCGCGGTCGCCGGCGGCATCACCAGCTTCATGGACATGCCCAATACCAACCCGCCGACGCTCGACGCCGCCGCGCTGGAGGACAAGTACCGCCGCGCCGCCGGCCGTACCTGGGGCAACCATGGCTTCTACATGGGCGCGAGCAACGACAACCTCGCCGCCGTGCGCGTGATCGATCCGCAGGCCACGCCGGGGCTCAAGGTGTTCATGGGCGCGTCCACCGGCAACATGCTGGTCGACAACCCGGACACCCTGGACGCGATCTTCCGCGAAACCCCGGTGCCGATCATCACCCATTGCGAAGACACGCCGATGATCGACGCCCGGCTCGCGGAATACCGTGCGATTTACGGCGACGACATTCCCGCCGAATGCCATCCCGACATCCGCTCGCGCGAAGCCTGTCTGAAGTCCACTGGGCTCGCGTTGTCGCTCGCGAGACGTCACGGCACCCGCCTGCACGTGCTGCACATCTCCACCGCCGACGAACTGGCACTGTTCGACCCTGGCCCGCTGGTCGACGCCGACGGCGTGCGCAAGCGCATCACCGCCGAGACCTGCATCCATTTCCTGCGTTTCGACCGCGGCGACTACGCGCGCCTCGGTCACCTGATCAAGTGCAACCCAGCGATCAAGGATGCCAGCGACCGCGAGGCGCTGGTGCGCGCGCTGGCCGAGGACGTCATCGACGTGCTCGCCACCGACCACGCGCCGCACACATGGGAGGAAAAACACAATCCTTACGTGCGCGCGCCCAGTGGCCTGCCGCTGGTGCAGTACGCCCTGCTCGCGGCGCTCGAACTGGCGCGCGAAGGCAGACTCAGCAATGCCCAGGTGGTGCAGAAGTTCGCGCATGCGCCGGCGCAGCTGTTCGATGTCCACGAGCGCGGATTCCTGCGCGAAGGCTACTGGGCCGACCTGGTGCTGGTCGACGACACCCCGCTCACCGTGCAGCGCGCCGACGTGCTGTCGAAATGCGGCTGGTCGCCGTTCGAGGGCGACAGCTTCCATGCGCGCATCGCCTCGACCTGGGTCAATGGGCAACTGGCATGGGATGGCGCGCGCCTGGCCGGCGAGCCGCAGGGACAGCGGCTGGTGTTCGCGCGATGAGGCAGTTGTCGTGGTACCGCTGCGCAGGGCGCAGGATCTGTGGCTGTGCACTCGCGGCGGCCATGCTCGTAACGCAAGCAGCCGCGCAGGAAACGACGTCGAAACCGGTCGCCGCTACCCGGGTGCAGGCCCCGGCAGACCACGCACGTCTCGTGTTCCCCGGCTCGGTGCAGCAGGGCGCACTGGTGATCGGCAAGGTCCCGCCCGGCAGCCGGGTCACCCATGCCGGCCGCGTGCTTCGCACGACGGCCTATGGCAGCGTGGTGTTCGGCGCCGGCCGCAACGAAACCGGTCCGCTGCGCGTCGAGGTGTTGCGCCCGGACGGCACCCGTGAACTCACCAGCATCGCGGTCACGCCGCGCGACTGGCCGGTCGAGCACGTACGTGGCCTGCCACCGGGTACGGTCAGTCCACCGCCGGCGGTCGCCGAGCGCATCCGCCGCGAGCAGGCGATGGTGTCCGCCGCGCGCGAACGCGACGATGACCGCGCAGACTTCGCGCAACCCTTTGTCTGGCCGGTGCAGGGCCGCATCAGCGGCCGCTTCGGCAATGCCCGCGTCTACACCGCCACCGATGGCCGCGTGCAGTCGGGTTCCGGGCATTCGGGCATGGACATCGCCGCGCCCACCGGCACCCCGGTGAAGGCACCCGCCGCCGGCGTGGTCACCTTCGCCGCGCCCGACCTCTACCTCACCGGCGGCACCCTGCTGCTCGACCACGGCCACGGCGTCAGTTCCAACTTCCTGCACCTGTCGCGCATCGACGTGCGGGTGGGCGACCGCGTTGTCCAGGGCCAGGTGATCGGCGCGGTGGGCGCCACTGGGCGCGCAACCGGGCCCCACCTGCATTGGGGGATGAACTGGTTCGAGGTGCGCGTGGATCCGCTGTTGGTGCTGGAGGCCGCTAGCCTCTAGCCGCAAAAAAAAACCTGGAATTCCTTCCATTCCTGTCAATCCATGACGAGAAATAAAGGCAGGCTGCAGCAGGTTTCCGGGTGATGGCTGGCTAGCTTTTCCCGGCTACCGGCTACTGGCTCCCGCCACCTGCGCCACTGCGTCGTGGGCATGCAGGCTCTCGAAGTGCGAAACGCTCAGCTGGTAGCGCTCGACACGGGTGTCAGCCGACAGCGCCGCTGCCACGCGCCGCGCGGCATCTTCGGCGAACATCAGGTTTTCGGCGTTGCGGCGGGCGAAAGCCTGCTCGTCGGCGCGCTTGACCGCGGTCTGCACCGGGGTGCCCAGGGCCTGTTCGACGAGATCGACCATGGCAACGACGGGCAGTTCGTCGAAGGCGGGGCGGAGGTCGACGCGCACCTCGGCGCGGCTGCGCTGGGCGTGCGGGGTAGCGGCGAGGCCGCGTTCGGACGCGATCCAGTCGCGCACCACCGCCGTCGACAGCGGGCGTGCGACGGCGAAATCTTCGGCGAAGCGTTCCGCGTTGGCTTGTCGCGACAGCGCCGCCGAAGCCGGACAGGTGCTGGAATAGTCCACGGAGAACCCTAGGCTCAGGGTCAGGTGCTCGGCATCCAGGCGGGCGTCGATCTCGACCGGATAGGCCTTCCAGCCGGCATGGTCGCTGGCCAGCGCTGGGCGGCGCAGCAGATGGTCGTAGCGCAGGGTGAGACGGGCGCTGGTGGACAGCCCGGCCTGCGAGTCGATGCAGTCCTGCAGGATGCGGCGCAGGCCGGCCGGGGTGATGGCTTCGCTCGACAGCGCGTCCTGCAGGCGCAGGTACAGCCGCGACATGTGGATGCCGCGCGCCTCCGGCTGCACCAGGTTCACGCCGATATCGGCCGAGGCCGCGACCTGCAGCGGCTCGCTGTCCTCGCCCAGGATCCGCAGCGGCAGCGCGATGCGTTGCATGCCCACCCAGTCGAGCGCACGGGCCGCGCTGGCGGTGTTACCGGCAACGTCCGGGAGGGCTTGTGGCTGCAGAGGGGGCAAGGCGAGGCCGCTGGTGGCTGGAGCGACTGGCATTGTACCCGTGGCCCTTGAGTCGTCTCGCGCAATGCTGTGTCTCGCCGGTTTCAGCGACGCGCCGCCCGCCAGGCGAGCAGCAGCGCGCGCCAAGGTGGCGATGCGGCGCCAGCGCTACCCAACCGGGCGCGGACCAGGGCCGTATGGATCCGTCTGTACCGCGTCGCGGCCTGCCTCTCCACGACCTCCCCGGCCGCCGCGGGCGCGGTGTCCGGGTGATACAGCCGGTGTTCGCCCTGCAGGGAGTCCAGCACCACCGCGGCATCGGCGGCTGCCGCGGCCGGCGCGTCCACATGGTCGAACAGCGCTCGCTCGCAAGCTGCCACGGCACCGGCAAAGCCGGCGGTTGCGGCAGGCGGCTGATCGAGCCGTGTGCGGCTGGCCTGCAGCGACGGAATGCTGCGCGCCAGATCCTCCCACGGCGCCGGCCGCGGCTGCAGCACCGCGCCGAGCGGATGCCGGTATGCGCCCTTCGCCCAGCCAGATATCTCCTCCTGCCACCACGCCAGCTTGGCCAGTCCAGGCGTGGGGTCGCTGCCGCCCCAGGCGGCATCAGTCAGCTCCTGCAGCAGCGCGAACCAGGCCGCGACGAGTTCGCGCTGCGCCGCCGGCACGAAGGCCATCGCCAGCGTCCACTCCGGCCAGCGCGCGCGCCATTTGGCGGTGAGGCTGTCGAGCGAGGTGGTCGTGTCCATCCACGCATTGTAAGAGCGCTGTACCGATCCCCCCTGCAAGCCCGGGCGATGCGACGAAGGCAAATTGGGAGTACTCGCACGAATCGAGGACCGTATCAGTCAGGCGATGGCCAGCGCATCGGGTCGAGCAGGTCGGCCGGCGCGTCCACCATCGCGCCGCCCTGCCACGCCACCGGATCGTCTGCGTCCAGGCGGTAGCCCCACAGCGCCACCACGCAGCGCATGCCCGCGGCGCGCGCGGCCTGGATGTCGCGCTCGTCGTCGCCCACGTAGACGCAATCGCCGACCGCGACGCCCATGCGCTCGCAGGCGACCTGCAGCGGCAGCGGATGCGGCTTGCGCTCGGCCAGGGTATCGCCGCCGATCAGCACCGCACAGCGGTCCTGCCAGCACAGCTGCGGGACGATCTCGCGGGCGAGCGACTCCGGCTTGTTGGTGACGATGCCCCAGCGCACGCCGTCGCGTTCCAGCGCCGCCAGCAGGGTCTCGACGCCCTCGAACAGCCGGCTGTGGCGGCCAAGTTCCTCGCGATAGATCGCCAGGAACTCCGGCACCAGTGCCGGCACCGCGTCGTCCGCCAGCCCGGGGAACGCAGCGGCCGACATCGCCCGCGAGCCACGCGAGACGTGGGGACGCAGCGCGGCCAGCGGCATCGCCCCGATCCCGCGCGTCGCACGCATGCGATTGACCGTGGCCAGCATGTCCGGGGCGCTGTCGAGCAGGGTGCCGTCGAGGTCGAACAGCACCGCACGCGGGTAAGGTACCTCCCGCGCCCGCACTTCCGGTGCCTTATTCCCCATCGCCGGTTCCCGGCTTCAACGCGCATGCGAGATAATTGACTTCGGTGCGCGTGGACAAGCGCGCGGCGTTGCGCCAGGGCTCGTATGCCAGCCCGCTCACGTCCTCCAGCACCAGGCCGCAGTCGCGCAGCCACCCGGAAAGTTCGGACGGCTTGATGAAGTCGCGGTACTGGTGGGTGCCCTTGGGCAGCAGCCGCGCGACATATTCCGCGCCGACGATCGCCAGCGCGAACGCGGCCGGCGTGCGGTTGAGGGTGGACACGAACAGCCGCCCACCGGGCTTGAGCAGGGTCGCGCAGGCGGACACGATCGCGCCGGGGTCGGGCACGTGTTCCAGCATCTCCATGCAGGTCACGGCATCGAAGCTCCCCGGCTCGGCCGCGGCCAGCGCCTCGACCGCCTGCTCGCGGTAGTCCACTTCCACGCCGGACTCCAGCCCATGCAGGCGCGCGATACGGAGCAACTCTGGCGCCAGGTCGATCCCGGTCACGTCGGCACCGACCTGCGCCATCGCCTCGCTCAGCAACCCGCCACCGCAGCCGACGTCCAGCACGCGCGAACCGGGCAGCTCGGTGCGCCCGGCGACATAGGCCAGCCGCGGCGGGTTCAGCGCATGCAGCGCCTTCTGCGGCCCCTGCGGATCCCACCACCGCTGCGCCAGCGCGCCGAACTTGTCGAGTTCGGATTGGCGGAAGTTTTGCGCTTCAGAGCTCTTAGTTGGCATCGCGTTGGTCTCAAAAACGTAACATTGGATTTCGACTTCCGCTGCTGTATCGGGCGAACAACGACGCTGTGTCGAAGACCCAGCGGGCGGCGGGCATGGATGCCCGCCGTTTTCCGACCGAGCCAGGGTGAGCCGATGCATGTTTGCGAACCACCGGTTCGCGCATCGAGCGAACGCCCGCGCCGCTGGCGCGGGCCGGACTTTGGCTGCGTAGCAGGCAAAGGCGAGTCGGAAAATCCCCGCAAATCCTCAGTTGGCAGGTTTGCTCTGTCCATGCAAGCCCTTTTCTTTGGTTCGTTTCTTTGACTCGCGCCATTGGCGCTCGCCCTCCGGGCCGGCTTCGCCGTTCGCGCGCTGATGCGCGCAGTGGGCGAACAAAAGAAATGAACTCGCGCGCCTGCGCGAAAGCTCTTGCTTCATGCAAAACCAGATTGATGGCGAAAATCTCAGCCATCACCCAACCCGCACCCTTGAAATCCGCTGCCGCCACTGCCGCGCATTGGCGATGATGCCGTCGATATCCATGTCCACCAGCACGCGCTCGCGCAACTTGGGCTTGCCAGCGATCCAGACGTCGCTGACCTGATGACGGCCGGTGGCATAGACCAGCTGCGAGACGACCTCGAACATCGGCTGCGCCTCCAGCGGCGAAAAGTCGATACAGGCGAGGTCGGCCTGCTTCCCGGGCTCGATGGAGCCGATCAGATGGTCGAAACCGATCGCCTTCGCCCCGCCCAGGGTCGCTGCGCGCAGCGCGCTGAAGGCGTCGAAGGCCGTGGCATCCTGCGCCACCGCCTTGGCCAGCAGCGCGGCGGTGCGCGTTTCGCCGAGCATGTCGAGGTCGTTGTTGCTGGCGGCGCCGTCGGTGCCGATGGCCAGGGTGATGCCGGCACGCTCCAGCGCGCAGGCCGGGCAGAAGCCCGAGGCCAGCTTGAGGTTGGACTCCGGGCAGTGCACCACGCTCACGCCATGTTCGGCGCAGAGGTGGATCTCGGCGTCGGTCAGCTGGGTCATGTGCACCGCGATCAGGCGGTCGTTGACCAGGCCCAGCCGCTCAAGCCGCGCAAGTGGCCGCTGGCCGTGCTGTTCCAGCGACTGCGCGACCTCCTGCGCGGTCTCGTGCAGGTGCAGGTGCACCGGCACGTCGAGCTGGTCGGCGAGCATGCGGATGTGGCTGAAGTTGTCGTCGCTCACCGTGTACGGCGCATGCGGCGCGAAGGCGGTGGCGATCAGGGCATCGCCGCGCCAGTGGTCGTGAACCTCGCCGGCCTTGTCGAAGTACTCGTCGTCGCTGGCCGCCCAGGCGGTCGGGAAGTCGATCACCGGCAGGCCGATGCGGGCGCGGAAGCCGTGGCGCTTGTAGGTCGCGGCCTGCACGTCAGGGAAGAAGTAGTTCTCGCTGACGCAGGTGGTGCCGCCTCGCAGCATCTCGGCGATGGCCAGCGTGACCCCGTCGGCGACGAAGTCGGGGGCGATCACCGCCGCCTCGATCGGCCAGATGTGCTGTTGCAGCCAGACCTTGAGCGGCAGGTCGTCGGCGACCCCGCGCAGCAGGGTCATGGGGTTGTGGGCGTGGGCGTTGACGAAGCCGGGCACCAGCGCGGCGTCGGGACGCGACACGGTTTCCTTCGCTGCATAGCGGGCGCGGGCCTCGGCGATCGGCAGCACCCCGAGGATCACGCTGTCGCGAACGGCGACGGCATGGTCTTCGAGCACGACCCCATGGGGTTCGACCGGGACCACGAAGCCGGCTTCGATCAGCAGGTCGCAGGGTTCGCCCCGGCCCACGTCCATGTGTCTATTTCACCCGGCTGACGTATTCGCCCGACCGCGTATCGACCCTGATCAGCTCGTCCTGGTTGACGAACAGGGGCACCCGGACCACGGCGCCGGTCTCCACGGTTGCCGGCTTGCCGCCGCCGCCGGAGGTGTCGCCGCGCACGCCGGGATCGGTCTGGGTGATCTTCAACTCCACGAAGTTGGGCGGCTGCACCGCGATCGGGCTGCCGTTCCACAGCGTGACCACGCAGTCCTCCTCGCCCTTGAGGTACTTGTGCGCATCGCCGACACCGGCCTTGTCGGCCTGGACCTGCTCGAAGCTCTCGGGGTCCATGAAGTGCCAGTGCTCGCCGTCGGCATACAGGAAGCGCATGTCGGTATCGACCACGTCGGCGGCTTCGAGGTTGTCGGTGGCCTTCATGGTCAGCTCGACCACGCGGCCGGACTTGATGAAGCGGTACTTGACCCGGGTGAAGGCCTGGCCCTTGCCCGGCTTGACGTACTCGGTGTCGGAGATGATGCAGGGCTCGCCGTTGACCAGGATCTTCATCCCGTTCTTGACGTCGTTCATGCCGTAGCTGGCCATGCGGGGAACTCCTGGAGACGTGCAGCGATGAGGGATGCGGTGGATCGCGGGGATCCGCTGGCCATGCCCGGGCGGCCGCCGGATAGAATGTCGGGCCATGCTTGCCGGCGGCCACGAGCCCGTGCCGGCGCGAGATTTCCGGCCGACATGATACCCGCAGCCCCGCTCCCCATGCAGCCGCCGCGCTGGCAGCAGGCCATGCGCGAGGCCGTGCGCGATCCCCGTGAGCTGCTCGCAATGCTCGGCCTGCCGCAGGCCGCGCTGGCGATCTCAGACGCCGCCGCCGCGCAGTTCCCGCTGCGGGTGCCGCGCGGTTTCGTGGCGCGGATGCGCCATGGCGACCCGCACGATCCGCTGCTGCGCCAGGTCCTGCCGCTGGACGACGAGCTGCGTCCGGCGGCGGGCTATGCGCTTGACGTCGTCGGAGATGCCGCAGCCCGGGCTGGCCACGGCGTGCTCCACAAGTACGCAGGGCGCGCCCTGCTCATCGCCACCGGCAGCTGCGCCGTCCACTGCCGCTACTGCTTCCGCCGCCACTTTCCCTACGCCGAGGAAACCGCCGCCGTCGGGGGCTGGCGCGAGGCGGTGCAGGCCCTCCACGCCGATCCCTCGATCACCGAGGTGATCCTCTCGGGCGGCGACCCGCTGTCGCTGTCGACCGCCAGGCTCGCCGACCTGACCCGGCAGCTGGTCGGCCTGCCGCAGTTGCGCCGGCTGCGCATCCACAGCCGGCTGCCGATCGTGCTGCCCGAACGGGTCGATGATGGGCTACTGGCCTGGATCGCCGCCCTGCCCTGGCCGGTGACGCTGGTGGTGCACGCGAATCACGCGCGCGAGTTCAATGTCGACGTGGACCGCGCGCTGGCGCGCCTGCGCGATGCCCGCGTGACTTTGTTGAACCAGGCGGTGCTGCTGCGCGGGGTCAATGACTCGGCAGAAGCGCTGGCGGCGCTGTGCGAGCGCGGTTTCGAGGCGAGCGTGCTGCCCTATTACCTGCACCAGCTCGATCGCGTGGCCGGCGCCGCGCACTTCGAGGTGGGCGACCCGGAGGCGCTGGCCTTGCATCGTGCGCTGGTCGCGCGCCTGCCCGGCTACCTGGTGCCAAAGCTGGTCCGCGAGGTGGCCGGCGACAGCGCCAAACGGGCGATGGCATGACTGCTGCAATGGACGCCGTGCGCCGCGGCATGGCATAACCGCCCTTCCACGGAGGATTCCATGGCAAAAAGCCCCGACCACGCCCTGCGCCTGATGATCGTCGACGACAGCGTCGAGGCCGCCGAGGCCATCGTCAGCACGCTGCGCAACGCCGGCATCGCCGTACGACCATTGCGCCCGGCGACGGGCCCCGAGCTCGAGACCATGCTGGGCGGGCAGATGATCGACATGGTGATGGTGGCGCAGCAGGCGCAAGGACTCGCCCTTACAGACGTGCTGGAGCAGGTCGGCGCCAGCGGCAAGGACCTGCCGGTGATCGCGGTGGCCGATACGCTCGACGAGGCCAGCTTCACCGATGCCTACGCCGCCGGCGTGCGCAGGATCGCGCTTCGCCAACGCCCGCAGTTGCTCCTGGCCGCTGTCCGCGAGGAATGGGCCGACCTGGAGGCGCGCCGCGCCATGCGCCGGCTCGAGGCCCGCGTGCGCGAGACCGAGCGCCGATGCGATGCACTGATCGAGTCCTCGCGCGAACCCATCGCCTACATCCACGAGGGCATGCACATCCGCGCCAACAGTGCCTACCTGGAAATTTTCGGCTACGACGCCTTCGACGACATCGAGGGCATGTCCCTGCTCGACATGGTGGCGCCCCAGCACCTGGACGGGTTCAAGCAGCTGCTGAAGGGACTGAGCAAGGGCGAGCCACCGCCGCCACGCTACGAGCTGGAGGCGCGTGATATCGAGGGCAACGCCTTCCCGGCGTCGATGGAATTCACCCCGGCACAATACGAGGGTGAACCCTGCCTGCAGGTGGTGTTCCGCCGTCAGGAGATCGACCCCGAGCTGGCACGGGAAATCGAAGAGCTGCGCCGGCGCGACCAGGTCACCGGCCTGCTCAACCGGCCGACCTTCCTGCGCGCCCTGGAGGATGCCGTCGGCGACGCCGCTCAGCACCACGGCCAGCATGGCCTGCTGCTGGTCGAGCCCGACCATTACCAGCGCCTGTTGCAGGATATCGGCCTGGATTCCGCCGACAGCCTGCTGGCGGCGATGGGCGAACGCCTGCGGGGGGTGCTCGGCGAGCACGACCAGGCCGCGCGCTTCTCCGAGCACACCTTGGCCGTGCTGGTCCACGGCAGCGACTACGACGCCACAGCCGCCGCCGCCGAGCGTATCCGCGAGGCTTTTGCCTCGCACGTGCTTCCGATCGGCAGCCGCTCCAGTGTGGTCACCGCCAGCATCGGCGGGGTGCAGATCGGCGAGAAGATCGCCAGCGTCAGCCAGGTGCTGGCCAAGGCCAGCCAGGGCGTGCAGTCGTCGATAGGGGTCGGCGGCAATCGCTTCGAACTGTTCGATCCCAGCGCGGTGGACCGCGCCGAGGAGGCACACATCCAGGCCTGGGTCCAGCGCCTGCGCGACGCGCTCGACCACGAGTCCTTCCTCATGCACTACCAGCCAGTGATCAACCTGCAGGGCGACACCGGCGCGGTCTACGAATCGTTCCTGCGCCTGAATGCCGGCGACGGCGAACTGGTCCAGCCGCTGGCCTTCCTGCAGATCGCCGAGGAGCACGGCTTGCTGTGGGAGATCGACCGCTACGTCATCGGTCATGCGATCGCGGTGATCGGCCAGCGCATGCGTGCCGGCAAGCCCACCACCCTGCTGGTCAAGGTCAGCCATGCATCGCTGGATGACGACAGCCTGCCGCGATTCATCGGCGAACAGCTGAGCGCCCACGGCGTTCCGGGTGAGTACCTGGTCCTGCAGCTGGCCGAGGCCAAGGTGTTCACCCACCTCAAGGCCGCGCAGGCGTTCGCCGCAGCGATCGCCAGGCTCGATTGCCGGATCGCATTGGAGCAGTTCGGTGCCGGGCTGGACTCGTTCCAGCTGCTGACCCACCTCAAGCCCAACCTGCTCAAGATCGACCGCAGTTTCATTGAGGATCTACCCAAGAACCCCGACAACCAGCAGCGGATCCGCGAGATCACCGCCAAGGCCCGCGAACTGGGCATCCAGACCATTGCCGAGTTCGTGCAGGACGCGGCCAGCATGTCGATCCTGTTCGGCAGCGGGGTCGACTACGTCGAGGGCCACTTCCTCGCCAGCGCCGGCCCGGAGATGAATTACGATTTCGAGTAGGGCGGGGGCCGAAGGTCGAAAAAGCATGCGCCGGGCGTCTTGCCGCTTCAAGCTGCAAGTACAAAAAACCCGCTGCCAGGCGGGTTCTGCTTTCCGGCTACCGGCTACCGGCTGTCGATTTATCGTCCACCACTGACGGCTTGCGGCTAGACGACGTACGATCCTACGCGACGACGCCCTGCCGGACGTCCCCTGCCCGCGGCTGCGCGTTGCGCAGCGCGGCGATGCGTTCGTCCATCGGCGGGTGGCTCATCAGCAAGCGCTTGAGGCCGGTACCCACGCCGCCGCTGATGCCGAAGGCCGCGACCTGCTTGGGCAGGGTGTTCTGGCCATAGGTCTGCGCTAGGCGCTCCAGCGCGGCGACCATCTTGTCCTTGCCGGCCAGGGCGGCGCCGCCGGCATCGGCACGGAATTCGCGCTGGCGCGAGAACCACATCGCAATCATGCTCGCGAACAGGCCGAAGATCATGTCGAGCACAAACACCACCGCGTAGTAGGCGATGCCGCCACCGCTGCTGCGGCCACCGCTGAGGTACCCGTCGACCACCCGGCCAACCACCCGCGCCAGCACGATCACGAAGGTGTTGAGCACACCCTGCAGCAGGGCCATGGTGACCATGTCGCCGTTGGCCACGTGGCTGACTTCGTGGGCGAGCACCGCCTCGGCCTCGTCCCGGCTCATCGCCTGCAGCAGGCCGGTGGAGACGGCCACCAGGGCGTTGTTGCGGTTGGCGCCAGTGGCGAAGGCGTTGATCTCGGGCGCGTCGTACACCGCCACCTCGGGCATGCCAATGCCTGCGACCTCGGCCTGCCGGCGCACGGTGGCGACCAGCCACTGTTCGGTCTCGTTGCGCGGCGATGCGATCACCTGCGCCTTGGTGAAGCGTTTGGCGACCCATTTCGAGGCCAGCAGTGAGATCAGCGAGCCGCCGAAACCGAACAGCGCGGCAAACACCAGCAGGCCGCCCATGCTGCCGGGATTGATCCCGAACACGGCCATGACGATGCTGAGCAGGGCCAGCACGGCGAGGTTGGTGGCGAGGAACAGGGCGACGCGCTTGAACAAGGCGGTGTCTCGGCAGATTGGCGGTGGATCGCGTAGTGGACGAATTGTGTCCAACTCGAATGAAATTCAAGTGAGCCGGCGCTGTACGGCAATGGCCCGCACGCGGCACGATATCGCGATGCGCCCGATCCTGCCGCCCGTGCCGCACCGCGGCCGCTTCGCGCCCTCGCCCACCGGGCCGCTGCATTTCGGCTCGCTGCTGGCGGCCTTCGGCAGCTGGCTGATGGCGCGTCAGGCCGGCGGCGAATGGATCGTGCGCATCGAGGACATCGATCCGCCGCGCGAAGTGCCGGGAGCGGCCGACGCACAACTACGCACTCTGGCCGCCTTCGGCCTGCACTCCGATGCCACGGTGCTTCGCCAGAGCACGCGCTCCCGGGCCTACCAGGCCGCGCTGGATACGCTAGTCGTCCGCGGCAAGGCCTTTGCCTGCCACTGCAGCCGCAGCGATCTTGCCGCCAGCGGTGGCGTCCACCGTGCCTGCGTGGCGGGTGGCGGGCGGCCCACGCCGTCGATCCGCCTGCGGGTCCCGGAGGACAGCCTGGTGGACTTCGAGGATGCGGTCTACGGATGCATCGAGGAGGACGTGGCGGCGACGGCGGGCGACGTGGTCCTGCGCCGCGCCGACGACTGCTGGGCCTACCAGCTCGCCGTGGTGGTCGACGATGCCGCGCAGGGCATCACCGACGTGGTCCGCGGTGCCGACCTGCTCGACTCCACCGCGCGGCAGATCCTGCTGCAGCGACGGCTCGGCCTGCCCACCCCGCGCTACGCCCACCTGCCGCTGGTCCTGGACGAGGCCGGCCGCAAACTGTCGAAATCGCTCGCGGCACTGCCGGTGGACGATGCTGATCCGCTGCCCACCTTGCAGGCGGCATGGCGGGCGCTCGGCCAGTCGCCTGCGCACCTGCCCGCCGATGCCAACCTCGCCGACACCCTGGCGATCGCGGTCCACGCCTTCGTGCCCGGGCGCATCCCGCGCTCCCCACCGTCCGAGCGCGCCGCAGCGCACAACGAAGCGATCACAGGCGCGGCTTAGAATGCCCTGTACGCCCGCCGCGCCACCGGCACTACGCCGGGGCCGGGTTGCAGGCGGGTTACCCTCGCTCACAGGAGACGACACCATGACGGCACGCGTGGCACTGGTCACCGGCGGCACCGGCGGCATCGGCAGCGCCATCTGCAGGCGCCTCGCCGACAGCGGCAACAAGGTCGCCACCAACTACCGCAACGAGGACAGGGCCCGCGCCTGGCAGGCGCAGATGAAGGACGCCGGCTACGAATTCGTGCTGGCAAAGGGTGATGTCTCCACGCCCGAGGACGCCGAGGCGATGGTGCGCGAGGTCGAGCGGCAGGCCGGCCCGGTCGACATCCTGGTCAACAACGCCGGCATCACCCGCGACACCACTTTCCACAAGATGTCGGCGCAGCAGTGGAACGAGGTCATCTGCACCAACCTCAACTCCTGCTTCAACGTCACCCGGCCGGTGATCGAGGGCATGCGCGCGCGCAAGTGGGGGCGGATCATCCAGATCAGCTCGATCAATGGCCAGAAGGGCCAGTACGGCCAGGCCAACTACGCCGCGGCCAAGGCCGGCATGCACGGCTTCACCATCTCGCTGGCGCAGGAAAACGCGAAGTTCGGCATTACCGTCAACACCGTCTCGCCCGGCTACATCGGCACCGACATGGTGATGGCGGTGCCCGAGGCGGTGCGCGAGAAGATCGTCGCCCAGATCCCGACCGGACGCCTGGGCGAACCGGACGAGATCGCCTATGCGGTGGGTTTCTTCATCGGTGAGGAGGCCGGCTGGATCACCGGCGCCAACCTCTCCGCGAACGGCGGGCAATACATGGGTTGGTGACGGTCCGGTGCGCGGGATGCCTGCCTCCCGCGC